>NZ_JANPCD010000059.1:0-6417 GCF_031430775.1 Sandarakinorhabdus sp.
CGCCGCAACTGGCCGCCAACGGTATCAGCGGCAGCCTGATCGGCCTTGAGGAACGCAACACGCTGACCACGGCGGCGCCGACCAACCGTTTCGTGTTCAACGCCGATTGGAGCAACGACGTGTTCGGCGGGCTTGTTCGCGTCAACCGCTTCGGCAGCGCCACGCGCCAGTTCGATTTCGGCGGCGGCTTTGCCCCGAACCAGACCTATGGCGCGGAATGGCAGGTCGATCTCGAAGTCAGCGCCACCATCGCCAAGGCGGTGACCGTCGCCATCGGCGCCAACAATGTGTTCGACAACTACCCCGATGCCTCAATCGATGACATCAATGGCGCCGGCAACCTTGCTTATGACGTGCTGTCGCCGATCGGCGTCAATGGCCGCTATGTCTATGCGCGAGCCAGAGTGAACTTCTGAGGCGTGAACTTCTGAGGCTCGGCTGGGGCGATGCGCGTCAGTGCGCGTCGCCCCAGCTTGGCCCCTGGCCGATCTCGACGCCCAGCGGCACCGACAGGTCGATGATCGGGCGGTGCGCGCCTGACATGACCGCGCGGATGATATCCGGCGCGGCGGCGGCTTCGGCATCCGGCACCTCGAACACCAGTTCGTCGTGCACCTGCAGCAGCATTTTCGTCCCCGTCAGGCCAGCAGCGGCCAGCGCGTCCGGCATCTGGATCATGGCGCGCTTGATGATATCGGCCGCCGTGCCCTGCACCCGGGCGTTGACCACGGCACGTTCGGAAAACTGCCGCTCGCCCTGGTTTTTCGACAGGATCAGCGGCGCATGGCATTTGCGCCCGAACAAGGTGGTGACAAACCCCGCGTCTTTCGCAAAGGCGATGGTTTCGGCCATGTAGTTGCGAATGCCGGGGAAACGCGCAAAATACAGCTCGATATAACGCGCCGCCTCGCCGCGATCGATGCCGAGCCGGGCCGCCAGCCCAAAGGCCGAAATGCCATAGATGATCGAGAAATTGATGGTCTTGGCGCGGGCGCGGGTGTCGCGCGTCACCTCGCCGAACACCTCCTGCGCGGTCAGCGCATGGACATCGCCGCCGGCGGCATAGACCGCCTTCAGTTCCGGCACATCGGCGATATGGGCGACCAGTCGCAGCTCGATCTGGTTGTAATCGGCGGCCATCAGCACATGGCCAGGGGCTGCGACAAAGGCATGGCGGATGCGCCGGCCCAGCGCGGTGCGTATCGGGATATTCTGCAAATTGGGATCGTTGGACGACAGCCGGCCCGTCGAGGTCGCGGCAAGCGCATAATTGGTGTGCACCCGGTCCGTCGCCGGGTTGATCTGGGCCTGAAGCGCATCGGTATAGGTGGACTTCAGCTTGGAATGCTGGCGCCAGTCCAGCACTTTTGCAGCGATTTCGGCGCCGTCCTCGGCCAGCCGCTCCAGCTCCGTCACATCGGTGGTCCAGGCACCGGTCTTGGCCGATTTCTTGCCGGATTTGAGACCCATGCGTTCAAACAACACTTCACCAAGCTGCTTGGGGCTGCCGATGCTGAACGGCCCGCCGGCGATTGTGTGAATCTCGCCCTCCAGCCGGGCAATCTCGACCTCATAAGCCGCCGACAGCCGCGCCAGTTCGGCCCGGTCGACGCGGATGCCGGCCATTTCCATGGCCGCGATCACCGGTATCAACGGCCGGTCCACCTGTTCGTGCACGCTGGTGACCTGTTCCTTCCACAGCCGGCGGCGAAAGCCCTGCCACAGCCGGAAGGTCACGTCGGCATCCTCGGCGGCATAGTCGGTGGCGCGGCGCAATTCGACATGGGCAAAGCTGGGCAAGCCCTTGGCGACCTCTTTATAGGGTATCGGCGCATGGCCCAGATGCCGCGCCGACAGATCGTCCATGCCATGGTTGCCGCGCCCGGCATCCAGCGCATAGGACAGCAGCATGGTGTCGTCATAAGGCGCAATCACTGGCGCACCGTGGCGGGCCAGCACGATCAGGTCGTATTTCAAATTCTGGCCGATCTTGAGCACGGCCGGATCGGTGAGCAGCGGGTTCAGCGCCGCAATCACCTCGGCCATGTCCAGCTGCGGCAGTTTTTCGGCCCATAGCCCTTCGCCCGAGACATGGGCGAGCGGGATGTAGCAGGCACGGCCCGGCGCCGTGCACAGGCTGATGCCGACCAGATCGGCGCGCATCTGGTCGGTCGATGTGGTTTCGGTATCGACGGCCACTGCGCCCAGCCGCTGCGCTTGCGCTATCCACCAATCAAGCCGGCCCCGCGTGGTGACGGTTTCATAATCGGCGTGGACGAATGCCACGTCGTCAGGCGCCGGCGCGCTGACCGATGGGCGATGCGTATTGGGGGCGGGGCCGCTGCTGCCGCTGCTCGCCAGCTTGGCCAGCATCGCCTTGAAGCCGTGTTTCGACAGGAACGCCGCCAACGGCT
Source organism: Sandarakinorhabdus sp. (assembly GCF_031430775.1). Classification (GTDB taxonomy): domain Bacteria; phylum Pseudomonadota; class Alphaproteobacteria; order Sphingomonadales; family Sphingomonadaceae; genus Sandarakinorhabdus. The sequence goes on from NZ_JANPCD010000059.1 coordinate 2,415, forward strand.
CGGTGGGGGGCTCGCGCAGGGTCAGCGTATCGAGCGCAGCGGGCAGCGGCAGATCATCCTTCAGCCGCACCAGCTCGCGGCTCATGCGCGCGGCATCGATGGACGCGGCAAGCGTTTCGCGCAGCTTGGGTTTCTTGATGTGCGCGATGTTGGCGATGACGCCTTCGACGCTGCCATATTCGACGATCAGTTCGGCGGCGGTTTTCGGGCCCACGCCGCGCACGCCGGGGATATTGTCGGCGGTGTCCCCCATCAGCGCCAGCACGTCGCCGACCTGTTCGGGCGGCACGCCGAATTTCTCGATGACCTGCTCGCGGTCGATGCGCTGGTTCTTCATGGTATCGAGCATGTCGATGCCCGGCTGCACCAATTGCATCAGATCCTTGTCGGAACTGACGATGGTGACATTGTACCCGGCAGCGCGCGCGGCCAGCGCATAAGTGGCGATGATGTCATCGGCCTCGACCCCCGCCTGCTCGAAGCATGGCACCGAAAAAGCCCGCACCGCATCGCGGATCAGCGGGAATTGCGGCACCAGATCCTCGGGCGCCGGCGGGCGGTGCGCCTTGTAGGCGGGATACATGTCGTTGCGAAACGTGTGGCTGCCGGCATCGAGGATGACGGCGAGATGCGTCGGCGCCTCGGCACGGTTGAGCTCGGCGATCAGCTTCCAGATCATCGCGGTGAAGCCATAGACGGCGCCGACCGGCGTGCCTTCGGGATTGGTCAGCGGCGGCAGCCGGTGATAGGCGCGGAAGATATAGCCCGAGCCGTCGACAAGATAGAGATGCTGCTGCGTCATGGCCGCAGGTTTAGGCTGCAGCGCGTCCGGGGGGAAGGGCCTGTTGCAGGCGGCACATCGCTGTGGCATCCCCGATGGCATGCAGCCCTTCACGACCTTCACCGGCCAGGCCATCCCGTTTGGCGCCGAAAACATCGACACCGATGTCATCATTCCGGCGCGGTTTCTGAAAACCATCAGCCGCACCGGTCTGGGCCGCCATGCCTTTACCGTCATTCGTGCCAACCCGGACAATGTCTTCGACAGTCATGCCGGTGCGCCCATCCTGATCGCCGGCGACAATTTCGGCTGCGGTTCAAGCCGCGAGCATGCGCCATGGGCATTGGCCGACATGGGCATCAAGGTGGTCATCGCGCCGAGCTTTGCCGACATATTCTCGGGCAACGCCTTCAAGAACGCCATGGTGCTGGTGGTGCTGCCGCAAGACGCCATCGACCGGTTGATGGACCTGGCCATGGAGGGTCAGCCGATCACCATCGATCTGGAAAACCAGATCGTCACCACGCCGTACCAGGACCGGTTCGCGTTCCCCATGGACCCGTTCCGCAAGCATTGCCTGATGAACGGGCTGGATGAAATCGGCCTGACCATCGCCATGGACGCCGACATCGCCTTGCACGAGGCGCGGCTGGTGGCCCAGCGGCCCTGGATTGCCGGGGCGGCCACCGCCGGTGCAGCGGGATGAGAGCCGAGCCCTGGTTGATAGCCGGCGGCATTTTGAGCGCAGCGGCGTCGCTGATGCATCTGGCAATCATTGCCGGCGGCCCGGCCTGGTATCGCTGGTTTCATGCCGGTGACAAGATGGTGGCAATGGCAGAGCGCGGCGAGGCACGGCCCTGGATCATCACGCTGGGGATTGCTGCGGTGCTGGCGGTGTTTGCGGCCTGCGCCTTTTCGGCGGCGGGCCTTATCCCGCGCTTGCCGTTGCTGCCGCTGGCGCTGGTCGGCATCACGGGTGTGTATCTGTTGCGCGGGCTGGCGCTGGGGCCATTGCTTGTCTGGCGCCCGCATCTGGTCGACAATTTCATTCTGTGGAGTTCGTTGATCGTGCTGGTCTATGGCCTTGTGCATGCCATTGGCACATGGCTGGTCTGGCGTGAGTTATAGCGCCCCCTTGCAGCAAGAAACCGGGTCCCCGGCGAGAAAAACTAGAGAGATATACGGCTGTCATGACCAAGACACTTCTTCTCCTTCCCGGCGACGGCATCGGCCCTGAAGTCACGGCAGTGGCCCGGCGTGTCGCCGGCCGGCTCATCACCCAGGGCCTGGCGCTCGATATCGGCGATGCGCTGTTCGGCGGCGCCAGCATCGATGCCCATGGCGTGCCATTGACCGATGACGTGCTGGCCCGCGCCAGGGCCAGCGACGCGGTGCTGATGGGCGCCGTTGGCGGTCCGAAATGGGCCGGCCAGTCCTATGACAAACGACCGGAGGCCGGCTTGCTTGCTCTGCGGGCCGGCATGAACGTCTATGCCAATCTGCGCCCGGCGCGGTGTTTTTCGGCGCTGGCCGATGCCTCCAGCCTCAAGCGCATCTTTGTCGATGGTCTCGACATATTGTTCGTGCGCGAATTGACGGGCGGCGTGTATTTCGGCGAACCGCGCGGCATCGAAACGCTGCCCGACGGTCAGCGGCGCGGCGTCAATACGCATGTGTACACGACATCGGAAATCCAGCGGGTGGCGCGCGTTGCCTTCACGCTGGCGCGCAGCCGCAAGGGTGAGGTGGTTTCGGCTGAAAAGGGCAATGTCATGGAAGCCGGGCTGATGTGGCGCGAGGATGTGCAGGCGCTGCGTGACGCCGAATATCCGGATATCAAGCTGAGCCATATGCTTGCCGACAACATGGCGATGCAGCTGGTGAAAGCCCCCAAGCAGTTCGATGTCATCCTCACCGACAATCTGTTTGGCGACATGCTGTCCGACGAAGCCGGCATGTTGACCGGCTCGCTCGGCATGTTGCCGTCCGCTGCCATCGGCGATGCTGGCATGCCCGGCCTTTACGAACCCATTCACGGCTCGGCGCCCGATATCGCCGGGCGGGGCGTCGCCAACCCTTGCGCCAGTATCCTCAGCCTGGCCATGGCGCTGCGCTACAGCCTTGATGCGCCGGCGCTGGCGGACAAGGTCGAGGCAGCGGTCGAGGCGGCGCTCGACAAGGGTGCGCGCACGGCTGACCTTGGCGGCACCATGACAACGACCGCCATGGGCGACGCCATATTGGCCGGGCTGTGACGGGGCTGCGCACTTGATGCGGCGCTTTTTGTCGCCTTTCGTCACCGGGCTGGTGTTCCTGGCGCCGGTGCTGTTGACAGTCGTCATTCTCAACTGGCTGTCCGGCTATCTGATCGCGGCGCTGGGGCCATCGACACCGATCGGGGCGGGGCTGGCGCGCGGCGGCATGTTCTTCACGCCCAGCCCCTTGTTGGCATTCTGGCTGGGCTGGGCGCTGGCTGCCGTCGTGATCTGGGCCATCGGGCTGGCCGTGCAGACCCGCGCGCGGGACCGGCTGGAAGGCGGGCTGGACGCGCTGATCGGTCGGATTCCCGTCATCGGCCCTTTGTATCGCCCGCTGGCGCAATTCGTGCGCATGATGGGCAATGCGCCCGGCGGCGAGATGAGCGGCATGGCAGTGGTGTCCGTCAGCTTTGGCGACCATGTCGAGGCGCTGGCGCTGCTGACGTCGCCTCGCACCCATGATTTCGGCCAGGGGCCGCGCCTGCTCATCCTGATTCCGACAGCGCCGGTGCCGGTCGGCGGCGGCATGTTGTTCGTCGAACCGAGCCGGGTGAAGCGGGTGCCGTCGATGGGCGTCGATGATCTGGCCAAGCTGTATGTGACCATGGGCACGCTCAATTCCGCCAGCAGCACCAAATGAGCCTGACGCTGCGCATATTCCTGGCGTTGCTGGCCGGGCTGGCGCTCGGCGCATTGCTGCCGGCTGACTGGGGCAAGCCGGCGCTGCCGTTCACCGACGCCATCGGCAATCTGTGGCTGCAAGCCTTGCAGATGACGATCATCCCGCTCATCGCCGGGCTGTTGTTCACTGGCATCGCGCAATCCATGGGCACGGCCGGCGGTGGCCGGGTGGCGGCGCGGGCGTTGCTGGCATTTTTCTGCCTGCTGGTGTTCAGCGCGCTGTGGTCGATGTTGTTCGTGCCGATACTGCTGGACTGGTGGCCGGCGCCGGCGGCGGCCGCTG
>NZ_JANPCD010000060.1:0-3513 GCF_031430775.1 Sandarakinorhabdus sp.
CAGCAGGCGCGCGGCCTGCTCCAGCCGCGCCCGTGCCCGGTCGGCGCCAGATGTGACCAGGAACGGGCGCAGCGCGGCGCTGCGCCGTGCCAGCAGCGCGCGGTCGCGCGTCACCAGCCCGGCAATGCCCCGGTCCAGCCCGGCGGCGCCTTGTTGCAATCGCCCGCCGGCCACCGTCACCCGCGCCGCAATCAATGCCGGGCGCAGTGCCGCGCCGGCCCGTTCGGCCCGCGCCCGCCAATGCGCGGCGCTGGCCCGCAGCCCGCGCGGCAGCCGCTCGAACAGGTCATCGGCGCGCTGGCTGGGCATTTCCAGCAGGGCGCGCGGCGGTGGCAGGCGCCGCGATGCCGCCTCGGCCCGCTCGCGCCGCAGCACCAGCATCCGCGCCGCCGCCCGGTCCATGCGCGCCGCCAGCATCGCCAGCGCCGCCCGCAGATCGGCCAGCACCGGCACGGCGCGCTCGGCAGCCGCAGTGGGTGTCGGCGCCCGCCAGTCCGAGGCAAAATCGATCAGCGTCGTGTCGGTCTCATGGCCCACCGCGCTGATCAGCGGGATGCGGCTGGCGGCGGCGGCACGCACGACATTCTCCTCGTTGAACGCCGCCAGATCCTCGATCGAGCCGCCGCCGCGCGCCACGATGATCAGGTCGGGGCGCGGCACCGGCCCGCCGGGCACGATCGCGTTGAAACCGTTGATGGCGGCGGTGATTTGCGCGGCGGCGGCCTCGCCCTGCACCACCACCGGCCACACCAGCACATGGCGCGGAAACCGGTCGGCCAGCCGGTGCAAAATGTCACGAATGACGGCGCCGGTCGGCGAGGTGACAATGCCGATGACGCGCGGAATATGCGGCAGCGGCTGCTTGCGCGCGGCATCGAACAGGCCCTCGGCGGCCAGTTTCAGCCGCCTTGCCTCGATCTGCGCCAGCAGCGCGCCGACGCCCGCCGGCTCCATGCGGTCCACCAGCAGCTGATATTTCGACCGGCCCGGAAAGGTCGACAGCCGCCCGGTGATGATCACTTCCATGCCGTCCTCGGGCCGGAACGTCAGCAGCGCGGCCTGGCCCTTCCACATCGCCAGATCAATGAGCGCGCGTTCGTCCTTGATGGCGCCATACCAATGCCCGCTGGCCTGGCGGCGAAACTGCGACAGCTCCCCGCGCACGCGCACCTGTCCGAACGCTGCCTCGACAGTGCGTTTCAGGGCGCCGGCGATTTCGCTGACGGAATATTCGGGCGTGTTGTCGCTATCCACCTTTTCACCTTAGGACAGGCCGGCCCAATGGTGAAGACGGTTGCCGCCCCGAATTGGCATGGTAAGGCGTGATGCATGACTTTTGCGACTGAAAACTCACCATCTGCCCTGCCGATTCTGGTGCTGGGCGGCGGCGCGCGTGAACATGCACTGTGCTGGAAACTGGCGCAAAGCCCGCGCTGCGCCGCGCTGTATTGCGCGCCCGGCAATCCCGGCATCGCAGCGGTCGCGGCCTGCATCGCCATCGACCCGGCCGACCCTGCCGCCGTTGTTGCCTTTGCCGCCGAAAACGCCATCGGCCTCGTCATCATCGGCCCCGAAGGCCCGCTGGTGGCCGGTGTCGCCGATGCCTTGCGCGCCGCTGGCATTCCCGTGGTGGGGCCATCGGCCGCCGCCGCCCAGCTCGAAGCGTCCAAGGGTTTCACCAAGGATCTGGCGCGGGCGCATGGCATTCCCACCGCCGGTTATCGCCGTTTCGACAGCAGCGCCGACGCCCATCATTATGTCGCCGTCCATCCGCTGCCCGTCGTGGTCAAGGCCGATGGCCTGGCCGGCGGCAAGGGCGTCACCGTTGCTGAATCAAACGAGGAAGGCCTGGCGGCGCTGGCCGAAATCAAGGGGCCGGTGGTAGTCGAGGAATGCATGACCGGCCCCGAAGCCAGCCTGTTCGTGCTGACAGACGGGGACACCGTGCAGGTCTGGCCGACAGCCCGCGATCACAAGCGGCTGCGCGACAGCGATACCGGCCCCAACACCGGCGGCATGGGCGCCATCTCGCCGTCACCGCAATTGACCGATGCGCTGCTCGAACGCGCGATGCGCGAGATCGTGCATCCCACCCTCAAGGCCATGCGCGACGCCGGCACGCCGTTCAACGGCATCCTCTACGCCGGGCTGATGCTGACTCCAAAAGGCCCGATGCTGGTCGAATACAACGTCCGGTTGGGCGACCCTGAGGCACAGGCGCTGCTGATGCGGCTGGATAGCGATCTGGTCGAACTGATGCTGGCCTGCGCCACCGGCACGCTGAAGGACGTGACGCCGGTCTGGTCGTCAGACGCCGCCATCACCATCGTCATGGCGGCAAATGGCTATCCTGCCGCACCCGTCACCGGCACCGTCATCGAGGGGCTTGCCGCCGCCGAGGCACTGGGCGTCACGGTGTTTCATGCCGGCACCATGATATCGCCCGATGGCCGGCTGCTGGCCGCCGGTGGGCGTGTGCTGTCGGTCACGGCGCTGGGCCATGATATTTCCGAGGCGCGCGCGCTCGCCTATGCCGCTATGCGAAAGATCAGATGGCACGGCGGGCATTACCGCCGCGACATCGGCAGATAGGGGTGCTTCCGATGGAAATGAGCGAACGCCAGCAGCAATTTTCCGGCACCGGCGCCGTGCGCGACGGACAGGAGATCGACAAGGCCCGCCTCACCGAATGGATGGCGGCCAATGTCGCGGATTTTGCCGGGCCGTTGGTCATCGAACAATTCAAGGGCGGCCAGTCCAACCCGACCTACAAACTGGTGACTCCCGGCCAGAATTATGTGCTGCGGCGCAAGCCGCCGGGGCAACTGCTGCCGTCTGCCCATGCCGTGGACCGGGAATACAAGGTCATCACCGCGCTGCACGGGGTCGGTTTTCCGGCGCCGCGCACCTTCGGGCTGTGTACCGACAATGACGTCATCGGCACCTGGTTCTATGTCATGGAGTTCATCCCGGGTCGCGTGATCTGGGACATCTACGGCGAAGCACACAGCAACACCGAGCGACGCGCCATCTTCGAATCCGCGCTCGATGCACTCGGCAAACTGCATCGCGTCGACTATCAGTCGGTGGGACTCGGCGACTACGGCAAACCAGGCAACTACTTCGAGCGACAGCTGAAGCGCTGGATCAGCCAGTACGAGTACACCCGCTCGGCGCAACCCAACCCCGGGCTTGACGCACTGATCGAGTGGATCCCCAACAACATCCCTAAGGATGACCGCACCACCATCGTCCACGGCGATCCACAGATCTCGAACATGATGTTCCATGCCGAGCAGCCCAAGGTGCTGGCACTACTGGATTGGGAACTGTCGACGCTGGGCCATCCGATGGTGGATCTGTCTTATCTCTGCCACACCTTCTACACCGAGGCCCCAAGCGGCCTCGCCGGACGCACACCGGAGTCCATCGGCTTGCCATCGGTCGAGGAAATCCTGACGCGCTATGGCGAACTGACCGGCACGCCCAAGACAAGTCGTCAGGACTGGCTGT
>NZ_JANPCD010000061.1:0-2615 GCF_031430775.1 Sandarakinorhabdus sp.
CCAGCGCACCAGCGCCGCCAGCAGCCACAGCCTCGCAATCAGGGCCAGCGCACCGACCAGAAAGGCAATGACGTACAGACGTTGTTGGGCAACGAGCACGGTGATGGCGAGGATGGCGGCGGCGGCGGCCGCGATAATGGCGACGGTGCCGGCACCGGGCCGCACCCCCCGCTCGGTCAGGCTGCGGAACAACCGCGCCGCCGGCATGCGCGCGCCCTGTGCCAACGGCCACAGCGCAAAGGCCAGCGCGATCAGCACGCCATAGGCCGCCGCAACGACCAGCGCCGCCCATTGCGGACCGGTGGCCGGCGGCACCGGCAGGCTAGCCGCGGCAATGCGGGCCACAGCCAAGGGTGTGACTGCACCTATGGCCAGGCCGATGGCGACAGCGCCGGCAGTGACGAGGCCGATCTGCCAGAGATAGACTGCGCGGATGGTGGCGGTGTCGGCACCCAGCGTCTTGAGCGTGGCGATGGTGCGGGTGCGGGCGCCCAGATAAGCAGACACGCCGCCGGCAACGCCAACGCCGGCAACAACAAGCGCGGTCAACCCGACAAGGGCCAGAAACTGGCCGAGTTGGGCCACGAAACGCCGCGTGCCGGGGGCACCGTTGCTGCGATCGGTGAACTGGGCGCCGCCGGGCTTGAGTGCCGGTTCCAGCCGCGCCAGCGCCGCCGCCGGGCTGACATTGGCGGGCAGGCGCACGCGATATTCGCTGCGGAACAGACTGCCGGTGCCAAGCAGGCCCGCAGACTCCAGATCAGCGCCGTGCATCACCAGGCCGGGACCAAGGCCGAAGCCATCGCCGGCGCGGTCCGGTTCCTCGTCCAAGGTACCGATGTAGCGCAGGCGCGCGCCGCCAAGCGTGAGCAAGTCGCCGGGCTTGAGCCGCAGCCGGTCAGCCAGCGCCTGCTGTGCCGCCGCCGTGCCAGGACGCAGCCGGGCGCCGCCGCTGATCTTCACGGTGCCATACAGCGGCCAATTGTCGTCCACTGCCTTGATTTCGGCCAGCACCGGCAGATCGCCGCCCTGCCTGCCCACCATGGCGCGCAACTTGACGACACGGCCCACACTGCCCGCCTGTGCCAGCGCGGCCGCCTCGGCAGGCGACGCGAAACGCCCCGATAGACGCGCCGACACATCGCCGCCCAGCACGAATTGCCCGCGCTCCGCCAAGCCGGCGTTAATGGCCGATGTCAGGCTGCCGACGCCAGCCAGCGCCGCCACGCCGAGCACCAGGCACAACGCCAGGATGCGCAGGCCGGCCAACCCGCCGCGCAGTTCGCGCAGCGCAAGACGAAGAGGCAGGCTCAAAGCGTTTCGGCGAGAAAGTTGCTCAGCGCCTGCCAGGACCGGCGATCGGCATCGGCGCTATAGGCAACGCCGCCGGCCGGGTTGTTAGCGGCGGGCGCCGTAAAGGCGTGGTAGGTGCCCCCATAAGCGTGGATCTGCCAATCGGCGCCGGCGGCTGTCAATTCGGCTGCCAGCGCAACCGTGGCTGCGGGCGGGCACATCGGGTCTTCCCAGCCGTGCAGCACCAGAACCTTGGCTGACATTGCCTTTTGCGGCAGGCCGTTGGGCGCATAGACGCCGTGGAAGCTGATAGCACCCTTGATGCGGGCGTCGGCGGAACGGGCAACATCAAGCGCGCACAGGCCGCCGAAGCAATAACCCATGATGGCCATCCGGTCGGCATCCACGGCCGGATGGGCAGCGGCGGCAGTGACAGCGGCAAGCAGGCGCTGTTGCAGCGCAGCCCGGTCGGCCATCCACGGGTTCATCAATGCGCTGTTGTCGCCCATTGGTTCGCCGCGCACGCCCTTGCCGTACACATCGATTGCGATGCCCACATAACCCTGCGCCGCGAGCCTTTCGGCCGCGTCGTTGTCGGCCTGCATCTGCCCGCCCCAATTGTGCGCGACCAGCACGGCCGGGAACGGCCCGGCGCCAGCGGGAACGGCAATATGACCTTCGCAGATCGTGTCTTCATCGGCATAGGAAAAGGCGGGCATTGATGTTCCTTCGGGAGGTTATTCGGCTGCGAGCGCAGCGCGCGCAGTGCCGGATGGGGCAGTGTCGGAGGCGATACGGCCATCACCCATGGTGATGATCCGGTCGCAGCGGCTGGCCAGGCCAGCGTCATGAGTAATGAGCAACAAGGTAGCGCCGGTTTCCGTCAGTCGCGAAAACAGCATTTCGACAATTGCGGCGCCGGTGGCGGCATCGAGATTACCGGTCGGTTCATCGGCAAAGATCAACGCCGGGCGCGCCGCCAGCGCGCGGGCGATGCCGACACGCTGCTGCTCGCCGCCAGACAATTGCGTCGGATAATGGCCAAGGCGGTGCCCAAGCCCGACCAGTTCCAGTTCGGCCCGCGCCCGGCCCTGCGGATCGGCGATGCCCGCCAGTTCCAGCGGCACCGCGACATTTTCCAGCGCCGTCATGGTCGGAATGAGGTGAAAGGCCTGTAGCACGATGCCGATGCGCCCACGCCGCGCGCGCGCCAGACCGTCTTCGTCCAGCGCCGAAAAATCCGCGCCGGCGATATGCACCTGCCCCGACGTGGCGCGGTCCAAACCGGCCAGCACCGCCATCAGCGATGACTTGCCCGATCC
>NZ_JANPCD010000062.1:0-13708 GCF_031430775.1 Sandarakinorhabdus sp.
GGTCGCAGCGGCGGCGCAGGCGAAAAATAGCGGATGGAAATCATGACGCCTACCCCCTGCAACACTGACCGAGACTCGATACTGTACGTTCATGTTTGCAAACGGGATAATGCCGCAAGAGCAGCACAGTGCAAGCACTTATCCACAGGCCACAAAAAGGGGCTCGTCCGGTGCAGCTCCGCTGGACCGGTCCGAGCCCCAAAGTGTCAGGGTCCAGCCTGTGGCACGATTGCCAGAAACCAGCCCTTCGGGTCGCAGCTTCTGGTTAGCCTGACGCCAGATGGCTGCATTGTAGAATTCCGCCACAAAACAGGCGCCATGCGCTGGCCGGGCGCCGCAGGAGTTGGCTTTGCCGCGACATGGCCCCTATTGAACCGGGATGACCGCGCCGCCAGCCAACACGCAAGCTGTCCACCAGGGCCGTTACGCCTTTGCCGCCATGGTCGCCGGCAGCGTGTGCCTCGCCTTCGGGCCATGGCTGGTGCGACTCGCCGATGTGGCGCCCGTTGCTTCGGCGTGGTGGCGCATGCTGCTGGCCGTGCCGGCCCTGCTGCTGCTCGCCGGGTTTGGGCAGGGTCCGGGTCTTGGTGCCACCAATCGGGCATTGTGCGGCCTTGCGGCACTGGCCGGGCTGTTTTTCGCAGCCGACCTTGCCGTCTGGCACCTGGGCATCATGCGCACCACGCTGGCCAATGCAACGCTGCTCGCCAATGGCGCGACGTTCCTGCTGCCGCTGTATGGCCTTGTCGTGCTGCGCCAGAAACCCGGACCTGCGTCGTTGCTGGCGTTGGCGCTGGCGGCAGCGGGCATGGCGCTGCTGGTCGGGCGCAGCGCCGATGTATCGCCGCGTCACCTGACCGGCGACTTGCTGTGCCTGGCCGCCGCCGTCTTTTACACCGGCTATCTGATCGTCATGGACAGGTTGCGCCGGTCGATGGCGCCGATGCCCAGCCTGGCGTTGGCAACGCTGTTCGGCGCCGCCGTGCTGTTGCCGATGGCGCTGCTTGAACCCGGCGCCTTCTGGCCGCAGGACTGGACTCCGGTGCTCGGCCTTGCGATCGGCAGCCAGGTCATCGGCCAGGGGCTGATTGTCTATGCCGTGCGCCATTTGTCGGCGCTGGTGGTCGGGCTGACACTGCTGGTGCAGCCGGCGATCAGCGCTACCATCGGCGCGCTGCGCTTTGCCGAAATGCCCGGACCCCATGAACTGGCCGGCGCAGCGCTGGTGGTCGCGGCGCTGGTGCTGGCGCGCCTGCCCGGCCCGAAAACGCCAAATAGCTGAAATCCCCGACACACGCGGCTGGCCGAAGCAGCGAATCGGCGCTATGTTCTTGTCTCGTTCTTTCTTTCGGAGACGCCGCTTGACCGAAATCCTGATCGCCGTTGCCGCGTTGCTGGTCGGGCTTGGTGTCGGTTGGTGGTGGGCCTCCCGGCCTGCGGCAGCCCTGCGCGAGGAAGCGGCGCAGCAGCGCGAGAAGAACGGCCGCGCGGCAGTTGAGATCGAGATGCAGCAAAAGCGCGTGGCCGAACTGGAGGGTGCCGAGCGGGCGCGCGAAGCGTTGGCCAGCGAGCTTGCCGGGCTGAAGGCCGGCCAGACCGAGCGCGACCGCGCGCATGCTGCCGAACTGGCGCGATTGCAGGAAACGTTCGCGGCGCTGGCGGGCAAGGCCTTGGAAACCGCGCAGACCAAATTGGCCGAGAGCGCCGAGCAATTGATGACGCGGCAGCGCGAAGCCGCCGGCGCCGGGCTTGAGGCCAATCGCAACCAGCTCGCCGAACTGATCGCGCCGGTGAAGGAAACTTTGGTCAAGTACGAAACCCGGCTGGGCGAAGTGGAGGCAGCGCGGACCGAAGCCTATGGCAGCCTCAAGGAACAGCTGGCCAATGTCGTGATGGGGCAGGAAAAGGTCAGCGGCGCCGCCGCCAAGCTGGAAACCGCGCTGCGATCATCGGGCAAGGTTGCCGGGCGCTGGGGCGAGGAACAATGCCGCAACGTACTCGAAGCCGCCGGCCTCGTCGAAGGCATTGATTTTGAAACACAATGGTCCGTCGAGGGCGAGGATGGCCGCCAACGGCCGGATTTCAAGATCAACCTGCCGGGCGGGCGCGTGCTGGTCATCGATGTCAAATGCTCGATCGATGCCTATGTCAGCGCCGCCGAAAGCGACGACATCGCCGTGCGCCAGACCTATCTTGCCGCCCATGCCCGCGCCGTGCGCACCCACGCCGATGGATTGGCCAAGAAAGACTATGCCAAGGCGGTGGGCAGCGCCGTCGAATTTGTCGTGCTGTTCGTGCCGGGCGAGAATTTTCTCGGTGCCGCGCTCGAACATGACCGCAGCCTGATGAACGATTTCTTCAAGCGCCAGATCGTGCTGGCCGGCCCGGTCAATCTTGTGGCCGTGGCGCGCACTGTCGGCGCGCTGCGCGACCAGGCCCGGCTCGCCAAGGAAGCCGCCGAAATCGCCAAATTGGGGCGTGATCTGTATGATTCGCTACGCATCATGGGCGGCAATTTCGCAGCGGTACAACGGTCGTTGGAAGGTGCCGTCGGCAACTGGAACAAGCTGGTCGGCCAAGCCGATTCGCGCGTCATGGCCAGGGCACGCCGGTTCAAGGACATGGGCGCGGCCACCGGGCTTGATGACCTGTCGGAACTGATGCCGGTGGCGCAGGTGCCGATGCTGCCCACCACGCCGGAACTGGCAACCGGCACGTTGCCCGCGTCGGACCTGGATACGGCCTAATCGACGACCCCCAGCACAACGAGAAACACCACATATGTCCAGAGCGTCAGTATGGCGCCGACCGTGAGGAATGCCGTGCGCGCCAACGCCCCGAATATGGACAGCCGATAGGCGCCCTTGAGCTGGAAAAACATGTGCAGCCCCGGCGCAATGAGGATCAATGGCAGCCAGAAGCTCAGTGCAGTGACTCCAAGCGTCATCGCGATACTGCCGGCAATGAACAGCAGCGACATAAAGCTGATGGAATACAGCGTGAAGATGGCGTGGTCATACATGCCGACATCGCGTCGCCAGAAGAACATCAGCCACATCCACGGCAGCGACAGCGGCACCAGCAGGAAGCTCAGCTTATAGGCCTTGGCTTGCAGCTTGTAGAGCACAAGTTCCGGATTTTTAAGCGCTTTCCTGGCTTTCTGATTCAGCGTTTCATTGCCCATGTTGACCGACAGCTTGCCGTCTTTCTCGGCATTGGCGATTTCGGCGACCAACTGGCCCGGAAGATCGGCCGGCGTGTCGACGGTGCCCGTGGCGCGCGCCTTGATGGCGTCCCTTGCTGCGACGACGCCGATGCGCGCACCGTTCAGCGCCGCCAGTTCGCCCGGCTCGGGGCTTTTCGCCGCCTGCTTGATGTCGGCATCCAGCTTGGCAACCTCGGCTTCGGCCCCCGGCAATGCCTTGATGGCCTCGGCGCGGCTCATCTGCTTGCCGCCGCTGGTGGCGCCGCCGGCCACGCCGCCCAGATTGTCGCCGAAATTCACGAACGAAAACACGAAGAACATCAGGAACACGACCAGCAGGAACAGCGGCACAGGCGCAATATAGCGGGCGCGGTGGCCCATGATGTAATCGCGGGTCAGCTTGCCGGGCCGAAACAGCAGCATCGGCAGCGTTTTCCATGCCTTGCCGTCGAAATGCGTGATGCCGTGGAGAAACTCCTCGAACACGGCGAATATGCTGCGGTGAATATGCGCTCTTTGCCCGCATTGGCCGCAGAACGGCCCGGACAGCGGCGCGGCGCAATTGGCACAGGCGCCGTGCCCGCCCTCATGTCCCACCTTGCCCGGCGCCGCATTGTCCAGCGCAGACGCAGCCAACCCGGCCGTGGCCAGCCCGCCCAGCGCCTCGATTTCCCCGCTCATGCCTGTTCCCCGCCCATGCGCATCAGGTGCAGCGAAAAGCGCGCAATTTGCAAGGCGTGCGTTGCCTCATGGCCGGCCTGCCGCTAGGGTTTTGCCAAAGAGGAGCAAGACACATGGCGGGCGTAAACAAGGTCATTCTGGTTGGCCGGCTGGGCAAGGACCCCGAATCGAAAAGCTTCGGAAACGGCGGCTCGGTGGTGAAATTCTCGCTGGCGACATCCGAAACCTGGCGCGACAAGCAGTCGGGCGAGCGCAAGGAAAAGACCGAATGGCACAATGTCGTGATCTTCAACGAGGCGCTCGGTAAGATTGCAGCCCAATATCTGCGCAAGGGCAGCGAAGTCTATCTCGAAGGCGCGATCGAAACCCGAAAATGGCAGGACCAGAGCGGCGCTGACCGGTACACGACCGAAATCGTGCTGGCTCGCTTTCGCGGCGAACTTGCACTGCTTGGTGGCCGCGATGGCGGCGGCGGTGGTGGCAGCCGCGACAGCGGCGGCGAGGACTTTGGCGGCGCGCCGTCAGGCGGCTTCGGCGGCCCGCCCGCAGGTGGTTTTGGCGCACCTGCCGGCGGCAAGCGCCCGGGCGCGTTCGATGATGACCTTGATGACGATGTGCCGTTCTGACGGCAATGACAGGAATTCGGGCCGGCTAACCTTCTAAAATCCACCGGCCCGCTTTAGGCCCCCTTCCAAAAGGGGCTGGTCCCACACCCCCGTCGGTTCCACTCCGGCGGGGGTGTCTATTTGCTAGGACGCCGACAGAGTTTGGTCAATCAGGGTTTCCTGAGCACGGCAAAGGGGCTGGAGGCCAGCCGGGCCTCCTCCTCGCTTATGACGCCGCTGATGCTTTCGGGCGCCGGATCGGCGCTGCGCGGATAGGGATCGAGCGCCAGCGCCAGCGCCTGGGCGGCCAGTTCGCCCAGGTCGATCTCGTCACCGTCCAGCAGTTCGACATTGATGTCGGCGTCGGACAATTCCATCTCGTCCTCGTCCGGCAGGACCTCGACCAGCAACAGGTCGATGGCGTCCGTCGCCAGGAACGGCACGGCCACGCCGCTGAGCACACAGGCCTGATGGCCCGCGCCGTGCACCTGCCCCGTCAGACGGATGCCGGCGGCCTCGCGGCGCAGTTCCAGCGCGGCGGTCATCACATCCAGCGTCAACAGCGCGAACCGCGCCGCCAGCGCCGCGCGCGCATCGGGCCCGGCCTCCAGCATCTCGCGGCGGATGACGCCGCCGATTTCATGGGCGCGGACGATGTGGGAAAATTCTGGCTTGTGCATGGTCCCTGCTCAGAAAGGCGCTGTGCCGGCGGCAATCCCGGCAAAATCGCTGGCCGTCAATGCCGCCATCAACCGCCGGCTTTCGCGCACGCACCATTCCAGCGCATCATCGCCTGGCGGCACGCCGCGCCACATGTTGCGCGCCAGTGCCGCCGCCAGCGCCGAATCATCGCCGCCGGCATCGCGATAGGCGCCCAGCCGGCCACCCAGCGCCGCCATCATCCGGCCGATATGCTTGCCGACCACCTGATCGCCGATGCCGTCCTGCCGCAGATTGCCGTCCATGTCGGCGATGAAACGTTCCGCCAGCAACGCCGACAAGGCAGCGGCGGGATGATCGGCCCGGCCCGCCGTTTCGGTCTCCAGCCGCAGCATCAGCAGCGATAGCACCAGCGCGATCATGTCGAAGCGTCCATCCATGGTATCAGGCACTTCGCCGGCCAGGTACCAGTCCGGTCGCCGCGCCTCGCGCACCACGGCAGCATAGAGCATATCGGCAGGGCCGATCGGGGCGGCGCCGCCCAGGACGCGCTTGAGGGCCGAAAAAAGGGACATGGGAGACACCGTTGAGGACATTGTTGAGGACATTGGGGATCTTGCCTTGCAGACTGCAAAGACGGGCATCAATCCGGCGCTGCGCCGAACCGACCGCGCGGTGCCTAGCATATTGCCATGAACTGTCATATTGACCGCGCACGAAGCTGCGACAAGGCGTCCGGTCCGTGCTGGGAGAGTATGATGCGTAAACCGCTGGTCCTGATCGGCCTCGCTGCGGCGGTGCTGACGACGACAGGCTGTTCGCGCGTCAAGCAAAGCCAGGGCTATTTGATCGACGAAACACTGGTGACCTCGATCCAGCCCGGCGTCGACAACCGCGAATCCGTGTCGCGCACGCTGGGCCGCCCGACCTTTGCTGCCCAGTTCGACACCAGCAACTGGTATTATGTCTCGCGGCTGACCGGCCAATATGCCTTTGTCAGCCCCAAGACCCTGTCCCAGTCGATCCTGGTCGTCAGCTTTGATGACAAGGGCAATGTCAGCAAGGTCGAGCGACGGGGCATGGAAAAGATCGCCGTCATCACCCCGGTCAAGGACAAGACCCCGACCCTGGGCCGCGAGGAAAGCTTCTTCAACGAATTGTTCGGCAACATCGGCGCCGTGGGTGCTGGCGGCGGACCGCTGGGCGGCCAACCCGATGGCCGCGACGGTCCGCGCTGATCAGGCGCTGACGCCGTGACGCACAGGTTTTGCCAGCTGTTGTTGCTGGCCCTGTTGCCGGGCGCCGTGCCGGCTTTTGCCCAAACTGCGCCTGACCCGGCTCCGCCTGAAGCGTCAGCGCCCGCCGCGGTGCCGAATGTGCCGGGATATGTTCTTGTCATCCCGGCGCAGATCGTTGAACGCGCATTGTTCACGCCCGTGGCGGCGGCGCGCAGCGTGCCGAACCTGTTTTCCGTGCCTGCGCCTGGCAATGGCGCGCTGGCTGGCCATATTCTACGCGGGCTCGGTCATGTCGCGCCGCTGGGCGTCATCGACCCGGCCATCACCACCAGCATTGATGCGGTACCACTGGCGGGCGGGGCGGCCAGCAATTTCGGCCTGTTCGAAACACGCAGCCTGACCTGGGAGACGCTGCCCGGCACCATGTCGGGCCGCAGCGGCCTCGCCGGCACGCTTGATGTCAGGCTGGCGTCACCGGGCAATCGCCTGGCCGGCTTTGGCGAATTTGCCGCCGGCGCCTTTGGCCGGCGCCGGGTTGCCGGCGCGCTGGACATGCCATTGTCGGCCGGCATCGCGGTGCGGCTCGAAGGCTATTTGCACAATGACAGTGGCTGGCTGCGCAATACCACCACGGGCGAGCGGCAGAATGACCAGAACATGGCCGGGCTGCGCGGTGCCATGGCCATCACGATCACACCGCAGCTGCGTTGGCAATTGTCCGGGCTTTACATGCGCAACGATGCCGACAACCTGCCGGGATCAGATTGCACCGGCAACGGTTGCAGCGGGCGCGCTGCCGGCACCGGGCTATCGGGCCGTGCCTCGCTTTTGCGCAGTTCCTTTGCCGGCACACGCGATGCCGGCACCGGGCAACCGCTCGATATGGCCGGGCGCAAGGCGCTGTTTCCGCTTGGCCAGGAAACCGAAGGCCAGCTATATGTCTCGGCGCTGAGCTGGGACGCGCCAGGGTTTTCGCTGGAATGGACTGCGGGATGGTTCGTGCAAGGCCAGCGCCTGGTCGCCGATTTCGGTGATGGCCGCCGCCCCGCCACACTTGCCGAGCCGCAGCCGATGCCGGGCGGGTCGCCGCGCGGCGGCGCCGTGCTGGCCTCAGACGCATCGACGCGCCAGACGACGCAGGAACTGCGCGCCTTCGGGGCGCTGGTGGGCGACTGGCTGAGTTTTGTGGCCGGCGTGCAGTATCGACATGAGCGCAGCGACACGGATCAGGCCGCGATAGCTGCCCCCGACCTGCTGCTTGCGGACCGGCGTCTGTCGAACCGGCTGACCGGCTGGAGCAGCTATGGCCAGATTGATCTCGATCTGGGCAATGCCGTCAGCCTGTCGGCAGGGCTGCGCCACACATCGGAACGCCGGCAGCTGCTGGTCGCCGACAATCGCGCCCGTTGCGCCGCACCAACGGATGATTGCTGGAGCCAGGCGGCGCTGGCCGCCGCCGGCATCTCCGACCGGCTGCGCCAATCGGCGCTGACACCGCGATTTTCGGCCCTTTGGCGACTGAGCCAGTGGCGAATGGGCAATGTCCAGCTGCACGCAAGCGCCGCGCGCGGCTTTCAGGGCGGCGGCTGGAACCAGTTTGCGCTGGTGCCGGGTGATGCGCGCGCCATCGATGCCGCCACCGCCTGGACGCTGCGTGCCGGTGTGCGCGGCGCCTTTTTCGGCGACCGGCTGATGATCGATCTGGCAGGGTTTCGAGTCACCGCCAGCGCCCAGCCCGGCATGGTCGGCGCCCGTGATGCCGCAGGCGTGCCGATGCTGGCGCTGGGCAACACCGCGCCGATGACAAACCATGGTGCCGAACTGGCCGCAACAGCGACGCCGCTACCGGGACTGACCCTGCACGCCAACATCGGCTGGCAACGCGCACGTTTTGCCGCCGATGCAGTCATATTGGCCCAGCAGGCCAGCTGTCTTGCGCAGCGGGCAGCCGGCGGCGTGCCGCTGGCGCCAGGCAGCGATGATGCGCCGGCGTGCGGGCTCGGCATCGTCACGCCATCGGGCGCGCTGGCCCGGCCTGCCGGCACGCCGGCGCTGACCGCCGATCTTGGCGCGCGCTGGGACGTGGCGCTGCCTGCCGCCGGCATCACGCTGACGCCGCTGGTGAATGCCCGCTATATCGGCGAAACCTGGCTGGAACCGGCGGGGACAAGCCTGTTCGGCGGCGCGGTGCGCGGCCGGTCGGGCACGCTGTATCCCGCCAATACCAGCGCCGGGCCATTGCTGGTGGGTGCGCTGGCGCCGGCAGCCTGGCAGGTGCAGGCGGCGCTGCAGATGCGTACGATCGATGGCAATTGGCTGCTTAGCCTGGAATGCGAGAACTGCCTTGATACCCGATGGGTGCAGTCACAGGCACTGGGCCAGCCAGTGCTGGCACCGCCGCGCCTCTGGCAATTGCGGCTGCGTCGGCGCTTTTGACGCACGGCAAAGGGTGCGAAAAAGTCACGACCCGGGCCGAATTGGTTTTTTTCGCGCCTGTAACGCTATCGAGACAGTTGCGTGACGGGCCAACTCGGCTAAGCAGGACATCAGCATGGCAAGTCCGTGATGGCGCCGTGTGCAGGCAAGAGGGGATACCAATGGCAATCGAAGCCAAGCCCGCGGGCAAAAAGATGGACGCACTGCAGAAACCGCTGACTCCGTCAGCCGAACTGGCAGCAATTGTGGGCGCTGCGCCCTTGGCACGTGGCCAGGTCGTTTCCAAGGTGTGGGATTACATCCGCACGCACAATCTGCAAAAGCCGACCGACAAGCGCGTCATCGTTGCCGATGCCAAGCTCAAGCTGGTGTTCGGCCGTGATGAATGCACGATGTTCGAAATGAACAAGTACCTCGCCCAGCATCTGAAGTAGTCGCTGGCGACGTATTTCTGATCGGCGCCGTTCCCGGCTGGGGGCGGCGCCGATTGCGTTTTGGGGTCATTTCTACCGGGTTCAGGCCGTCGCCGGCTCGTGCTGACCGGCGGGCCGCACGCGCACGCGCCGCACCATGCGCGGATCGCCTTCGATGACATCGAAGCGCCAGCCAGCGGGATGTTCCACGGTTTCGCCGGGTGCCGGCACCCGTCCGGCCAGCATGAACACCAGCCCGCCCAGCGTATCGACATCGCTGCCCACCGCATCATCATCGAGCGGCATGCCGATCAGCGCCTCAAGTTCGGTGATCGGCAACCGCGCATCGGCTTCCCATAGCCGGTCGCCGACCTGCTGGAACAGCGCGGCCTCGTCCTCGTCATGCTCGTCCTCGATATCGCCGACGATTTCCTCGACAAGATCCTCGATGGTGACAAGGCCGTCGGTGCCGCCATATTCATCGACGATGATCGCCATATGCGTGCGCCCCGCCCGCATCCGCGCCAGCAGATCGGTCATGCGCATCGACGCCGGCACGAACAGCACCGGGCGCAGCAGCGGCTCGACCGGCAGGTTCTTGAAACGCGACGAGGAAACCGCATCATCGAACGTTTCGGCGATATGGTGGTAGATGTCCTTGATGTGCGCCATGCCGATGATGTTATCGCGCATCCCCCGCCACACCGGCATGCGGCTGTGGCCGGCCTCGCGGAATGTCTCCACCAGGGCAGCAAAACCGAGATCGGCATCGAACATTACCATGTCGCTGCGAGGCACGGCAATATCGCCGGCCAGCCGCTCGCCGAAATGCAGCATGTTCTTGAGCATGGCGCGCTCGACGGGGCCAAGATCATCGCTGGCGCCTTGGATGCCGTCGGCGTCGTCGATGGCTTCCTCAAGGCTTTCGCGCAAGGTCGGCTCATGGTCCTGCCCCGTGACGATCTGACGGGCCCAGCGCCACAATCGGCCGGCTATGTCGCTGCTACTGTCGCCCTCGGGCATGGCTGCGGTTTATCCTTCAAGAAGCACATAGGGGTCATCAAGGCCCAGCGCCGCACAGGCCGCGCTTTCGAGCGCCTCCATACGTGCAGCGGGGCCATCCCCGGTTTCATGATCATAGCCCAAAAGATGCAGCATGCCATGGACAATGAGATGCTGGACATAAGCGGCCGGCGCCCAGGCCCTGGCATCGGCCTCGCGCAGCACGGTTTGCGCCGCCAGCGCGATGTCGCCAAGCAGCAATTCGGCGCCGGGTGCTGTCGGCGCGGCCAGTTCGTCCGGCTCCAGCATCGGGAACGACAGGACGTTTGTCGGCTTGTCCTTGCCGCGATAATCGCGGTTGAGCGCCTGCACCTGGGCATCATCGGTCATCAGCAGGCTGACCTGCGCGCCCAGTTCGCCCAGCCCGGCAAAGGGCGTCTGCGCCAGCGCGGCGAGCACGGCGGCTTCAGCCAGCGCCGGCCAGTCGGCATCCGGCCAGAGCGGGCTGGCCACCTCTGTTTCGACGGTCAGCATGGCGGCGCCCCTCAGGCGTCCGGCCCTTCATAGGCATCGACAATGCGCCCGACGATGGGATGGCGCACCACTTCACGGCTCGAAAAGCGCAAGGTCGCAATGCCCTCCACGCCCTCAAGCCGGCGCACGGCATCGGCAAGGCCCGACGCGCCGGGGATGGGCAGATCGACCTGGTTGGGATCGCCGCACACCACCATGCGGCTTTTTTCGCCAAAGCGTGTCAGGAACATCTTCATCTGCATGGTGCTGGTGTTCTGCGCCTCGTCGAGGATGATGAAGGCATTGGCCAGCGTGCGGCCGCGCATGAAGGCCAGCGGCGCGATTTCGATCTCGCCCGATGCCAGCCGGCGTTCGACCTGTTCGGCGGGCAGCATGTCATACAGCGCATCATAAAGCGGCCGCAGATACGGATCGACTTTTTCCTTCATGTCGCCGGGCAGGAAGCCCAGCCGCTCGCCGGCCTCGACTGCCGGGCGCGACAGGATCAACCGGTCAACCGAGCCGGCAATCAGCTGCGAGACGGCCTGGGCCACAGCGAGATAGGTCTTGCCGGTGCCGGCGGGGCCAAGCGCGAAGATGATGTCCGACGAACCCAGCGCCTCGATATAGCGGACCTGGGTGGGGGAACGCGCGACAATGGTCTTGCGCCGGGTGCGAATACTGGCAATCGGCCCGCCGGTCATGCCTTCGACCTGCTCCAGCCCATCCAGCAACGGCTCCGATGCGATAGCGACCGCGCCGATGACATCGCCGGCCTCGATGCTGCCGCCCTGCACGACACGGTTGTACAGCGCCACCAGCACGTCGCGGGCCACGGCGGCCGACTTGGCCTCGCCATCGATGATGACCCGGTTGCCGCGCGCCGAGATATAAACCCCGAGCTGGCCTTCGAGCGCGATGAGATTCTGGTCATATTGACCAAACAGGTCCCCCAGCAACTGCGCCTTGTCGAATTCGATCTCCAGCTTCACCCGGTCATGCGCATCGGGCAGGCGCTGCGGTTTCTTCGACATCAGGCGGCGCTTCTTTCCTGCTGGAGGGGGGTGGCATCGACGGAATTCGGCCCGGCGGCGGTGATTTCGACGGCAATGAGATCGCCGATTCGGGCGCCCGGCACCGACACGACCGCCGATTGCAGCCATGGCGTCTTGCCGATCAACTGCCCCGGCTTGCGGCCTTGCCGTTCCAGCAGGATCTCGGTGCGGCGGCCCACCGTGTCCTGGTTGAAGGCGTGGCTGCCGGCAGCGATGGCCGCCTGCAACCGGGCCAGCCGCTCGTCCTTGACCGCTTCGGGCACCTGGTCGGCCATGGTGCCGGCCGGCGTGCCGGGACGCACCGAATATTTGAAGCTGAAGGCCGCCGCATAGCGTGCCTCGGCGACGATGCTCAGCGTGTCGGCAAAATCCGCCTCGGTCTCGCCGGGAAAGCCGACGATGAAATCGCCCGACAGCGCAATGTCGGGCCGCACTGCGCGCACCCGGTCCAGTGTTTCGAGGTAGGAGCCGCGCGTATGTGCCCGGTTCATGGCCTTGAGGATACGGCTCGACCCCGACTGCACCGGCAGATGCAGATAGGGCATCAGCTTGGGAATCTCGGTATGGGCGGCGATCAGGTCGTCCGACATGTCGCGCGGGTGTGACGTGGTATAGCGAATGCGCTTCAGGCCATCGATATCGGCCAGCCGTGCGATCAATCCAGCCAGACTGGTGCCGCCATGATAGGCGTTCACATTCTGGCCAATCAGCGTGATTTCGACGGCGCCGGCGGCGACCAGCGCCTCGGCCTCGGCAAGCAGGTCAGCCAGCGGCCGGCTGGTTTCCTGGCCGCGCGTATAGGGCACGACGCAAAAGGTGCAGAATTTGTCACAGCCTTCCTGCACGGTCAGGAAGGCCGCTGCGCCCTGATGCCGGCGCGGCGGCAACGCGGCGAATTTCGGCGCATCGGGCATCTCGGTGTCGATGGCGCGGGCGGTGCGCGCATCGCGCAGCAATTGCGGCAGGCGGTGATAAGCCAGCGGCCCGACGATGACATCGACATCGGGGGCGCGCCGGGCAATCTCTGCACCTTCGGCCTGCGCTACGCAGCCGGCGGCAACAATCGTGGGCCGGCTGCCATCGGCGCGGGGCCGGCGCAGGCGGCCGATGTCGGAATACAGCTTTTCGGCAGCGCGTTCGCGGATATGGCAGGTGTTGAGCACCACGACATCGGCGTCGTCACTGCTGTCCGAAACGACCATGCCGTCGGCCTCCAGCAGGTCGCCCATCCGTTCGGAATCATAGACGTTCATCTGGCAACCGAACGATTTGACGTGATAGCGGCGTGACACGGGCGACGGCGACTCCAACAGAACTGTATCGGTCATAGCGACTAAGCGGGCGCCGGTCATCCCCGCATGAGCTTGCGATAGCCTCCCGCAATCACGGACTCGCAGTGCCGGGCCAGCGCCTTGCGATCGGCAAAATCACGCCGGTAAACGGGGGCATGAAACAGGATTTCGGCCCGCACCTGCCCCAGCGCCATGAAGTCCACCGCATGAGGGCCGAGCTGCGTGTCGCCGATCCACGCCAGATAGGGCAATTGCCGCCGCGTCACCGGCATGCCGGTGACGCGGGGATAGGCCAGGGTCACCGGCTGGATCACCACATCTGCCAGCGCTTCGACGGCGCTGAACAACGCCGATTTGAACGGCAGCACATCGACGCCGTCGCCATTGGTGCCTTCGGGAAACAGGATGACCGATTCGCCGCTCGCCAGCCGGCCGGCGATCGCGTCTTTTTGCTCGCCGGTGCTGTGGCGCCGCTCGCGGCTGACATAGATGGTATGAGCATAGCTCGCGAGCCAGCCGACTGGCCCCCAGCCAGCCACATCGGATTTGGCCACGAACGACGCCCGGATGCGCGCGCCCAGCACCGGAATATCGGCCCATGACAAATG
>NZ_JANPCD010000063.1:0-39697 GCF_031430775.1 Sandarakinorhabdus sp.
ACCAGCACGCATGGCGCGTTTGCGGCGCTGGCCTTTGGTATCGGCACATCGGAAGTGGAACATGTGTTCGCCACCCAGACGTTGCTGCTGCGCCAGTCGAAATCGATGGAAGTGCGCGTCACCGGCAGCCTTGGCTTCTCCATTTCCGCCAAGGATGTGGCGCTGGCCATTTGCGGCCGGCTCGGTACCGGCGGCGCCACCGGGCATGTCATCGAATACACTGGGGAGGTCATCGAGGCGCTGAGCATGGAAGGGCGCATGACCTTGTGCAACATGGCGATCGAGGCCGGCGCCCGCGCCGGGCTGGTGGCGCCAGATGCCAAGACCTTTGCCTATGTGCAAGGCCGTCCGCGCGCGCCGGGGGGCGCAGATTGGGACAAGGCCATGGCCTGGTGGCAAACGCTCAGGACCGATCCTGCCGCCGCCTATGATACTGTCGTCACCATAGACGGCAGCAGCATTGCGCCGCTGGTCACATGGGGCACCAGCCCCGAAGATGTCGTGGCCATCACCGATGTCGTGCCGGGTCCGGACAGCTTTGCCGATGCCGGCAAGCGAATGGCTGCGGCCAAGAGCCTGGAATATATGGGCCTGACGCCCGGCACTCGCATGGTCGATGTCACGGTCGAAAACATTTTCATCGGCAGCTGCACCAACAGCCGCATCGAGGATCTGCGTGTTGCCGCCGAAGTCGCACGCGGGCGCAAGGTCGCCGGCAATATCCGCCAGGCGCTGGTGGTGCCCGGATCGGGGCTGGTGAAGCGCCAGGCCGAAGCCGAAGGGCTGGACCGCATCTTCATCGAGGCCGGCTTTGACTGGCGCGAACCGGGCTGTTCGATGTGCCTTGGCATGAACCCTGACCAGGTGCCGGCCGGCGAGCGATGCGCCAGCACCTCCAACCGCAACTTCGTCGGGCGGCAAGGCGTCGGCGCGCGCACGCACCTGCTGTCGCCGGCCATGGCAGCTGCGGCCGCCGTGACAGGGCGCTTGACGGATGTGCGCGAACTGATGGGTTGATGTTCAGGGTTGTCGATGTGACATCAAAGGCACAAACTTAGAAACCTTTGCTAATCGTTTGTTTATTATACTCGCCTATTGAGAGCTATCGGGCTCGAAGGGCGAGGTATGGGGCGTTCTGCTAGATTTCATGACGTGGATGGCGCTTCGCGGCCTTTGAGCGTGGCGGCACGTTTGGTTTTGCAGATTGTTGCCCGCGCGTTTCTGGCATGCGCGCTGCTGTTTGGCTTGTTGGGCCACGATGCTGCGACGGCTTCGTCAACGCGCCTTTCCTATGTCGTCAACACATGCGACCCTGTTGTTGCCGGTGGTGCCTGCGCCTCGGACCCGGCGCTTCGCTGGTCGCGGGTCGATGTGAAGCCCTTGCCGGGATTGGCCGCGATGGCGCCCGGCTGGCAGCTGATAGTGGATAATTCCCGTTTTTCGCAGATGCGTATCGCGATCGTTCACAGTGGCGGGACCACCGTGATCATCCGCCGCGCCGGCGAACTGGGCGGCAATTGGGCAATGGGCAATCTCCTGCGGTTTTCCGTGCCCGTGGCAGGCAAGGATGTGCGTGCCATCAGCATCAATTTTCAGGGGCTTGATTCCGCTGGCCTGCTGCGCTGTGTCGAGGCGATGTCGCCGGCCGAATTGCAGTCCCATAATGGCAGATGGACGGCCCTGGTGGGTGTGGTGTTCGGCATCCTGATATGTGCTCTGGCCTATAATGCCTTTCTGCTGACCTGGTCCAACACGGTTTTCCAGCGCATCTATGTCGGCTGGGTGGCGGCGTCGCTGGTGTATCTGCTTGTGTGGACGGGCGCCTTGAACGCAATCTGGCCTGGCCTGGCCGGGCCGGCGACCGTCCGGATCTATTATCCGGCAATCGGCATATTGGGCATGTGCAGCCTCGCTTTTCTTCAGACCCTGATGGAAGATGGCGTGGTGCCCCGCTGGCTGGCGCGCACATCGCTTTTCGTCATCACAGCGCTGGCTGTAACCTCGATAGCCGCTGGGCTCGACATGCTTTTGCCGGCTTCGGCAACCGATCTGGCGTTCAATCTGGTGCTGATTGGCCATATCGTCGTCGCGCTGGCGATCCTGGGCTTTGCCTTTGTACGCAACAGTCGCTCGGTCTGGTTCTATCTTGTCGGCTGGGCGCCGCCATTGGTTGTTTTCGGCATGCGCCTGCTGCGCAACTTTGGCCTGCTGCCGCAGTCCGGCATGGTCGACATGCTGACGTTTGGAGCCTTTGGCTGGGAAGCCGTGCTGTTCAGCCTCGCGATTGCCGATCGCTTCCGCCAGATGCGAAAGCAGCATGAAAAGGCCGACGACGAGCGCGAATCCCTGCGCAGCGTCGCCATGACCGATGCCTTGACCGGCCTTGCCAACCGCGCTGTGTTCCAACAGCGGCTTGTCGGTCCCGATACTGATGCCGATGGTTGTGACCTCATCGTCTTTGATGTGGACTATCTCAAACAAACCAATGACATCGCCGGTCATGACGCAGGCGACGCCCTGATCATCGATGTAGCGCGCCGCTTGTGCGACGCCGCTGGGCCCGACGCCCTTGTCGCTCGCATCGGCGGCGACGAATTCGTGGTCCTGCTCGAAGGTGCGGCGCGGGAAAGATTGCCGCTTGTTCACGCTGTTGTCGCGTCGGCCGAAACGGCGCCGCTGCGTCACGCCGGCTTTGACCTGGCTGTGTCGATTTGCGCCGGCCACGCCGAAGTACGTGGGGCGTCGATCCCGATCAAGCGGCTCTACAAGCATGCCGATCTTGCGCTCTACCGGGCCAAGTCCGATGGCCGGGGGTGCTGGCGTACCTATGACAGCGCGCTTGCCGAGGCCGCAGATGCGCGTACCATGTTGATCGAGGAAGCGCGCGCGGCTGTGCGCGGTGGCGGCTTCATCTTGCACTATCAACCGGTTTGCTTGCTGTCTGACCGGCGCATCCACAGTTACGAAGCGCTGCTGCGCTGGCAGCATCCGCGCCTTGGTCTGATCGGGCCGCCGGACTTTCCCGAAGTGTTGCGCGAAGCAAGCCTGCTGCCGTCGTTGCAGCTATGGGTGCTCCGCACTGCGCTTGACAGGCTGGTGGAGCTACGCCGGGTGTTCGGACCGATATCGGTCAGCGTCAATTTCGTCACCAGCCAGTTGCATGGGCGGACCGCCGCCCATGCCATATTGAGCGAACTGGCCAGCCGCGACTTGCCCAACGATGCCTTGACCGTGGAAGTCACGGAAACCGTCGTCATGGGCGGGATCGGCAGCGCAATCACCGAATGCCTGTCCAGCCTGCGGCTCGCAGGTGTCCGGGTGGCGCTTGATGATTTCGGCACCGGCTTTGCCAGCCTTGTTCATCTGCGTGACGTCCCGTCCGATATCATCAAGATTGACCGGTCATTTGTCACCGGCCTGCCAGATATTGCAGGTAGCAACGAGATCGTATCCGCCATCATCAGCCTTGCCCATAATCTTGGCAAACAGATCGTCGCCGAAGGGGTGGAAACCGAGTCGCAGCGGCACTGCCTGTTGCGGATGGGGTGCCAGTCGGGGCAGGGCTTCCTGCTGGGCCATCCGATAGCAGAACCCGAATTGCCGCCACTGATCGACGCCGTCGCCTGATCCCGCCCCGCGCGTCAGGCGCGACCTTGCCAAGCGCGCGTCAGTCGCGGCCTAGCGCCGGGTCCAATACGGTGTCCACCGCCTCTGCCAGCGTGCGCGGATAGTCGGTGGTGTAATGCAGCCCGCGGCTTTCGCGCCGCCGCCGTGCCGAACGCACGATCAATTCCGCCACAGTTACCAGATTGCGCAGTTCGATCAGATCCGGCGTCACGCGGAAATTGCCATAATATTCGGCCACTTCCTTGCGCAGCAGCTTGACCCGGTGCGCGGCGCGCTCCAGCCTTTTGTCGGTGCGGACGATGCCGACATAATCCCACATGAACCGCCGCAGCTCGTCCCAATTATGGGTGACGACGACTTCCTCGTCGGAATCGGTAACCCGGCTTTCGTCCCCGGCTCTGATTTCCGGGCGGGTCTCCGGCCGGTCGCGATCGTGCCAATGGGCCATAATATCGTCGGCCACGGCCTGTCCGAACACCAGGCATTCCAGGATGGAGTTGGACGCCAGCCGGTTGGCGCCGTGCAGGCCGGACTGGGTGACTTCGCCCGCCGCCCATAGCCCGTCCAGATCGGTGCGCCCGGCCAGATCGACCATAACGCCGCCGCAACTGTAATGCGCTGCCGGCACCACAGGGATGGGTTGGACAGTGCAATCGATGCCAAGTTCGAGCAATCGCGCATGGATGGTCGGAAAATGCCCGCGCACGAAATCAGGCGCCAGTTGCGACATGTCAAGCAGCACATGGCTCAGCCCCAGCCGCTTCATTTCGGCATCGATGGCGCGCGCCACGACATCGCGCGGCGCCAGTTCCAGTCGCTCGTCATAGCGGTGCATGAACCGCTCGCCAGCCAGGGCGCCTCGCGCCTGATCTGCTGCGCTGGGAGGCAGCCTCAGATGCCCGCCTTCACCACGCGCCGCCTCGGTGATCAGAAAATTCTTGACGCTCGGGTGAAACAGGCAGGTGGGGTGGAACTGGTTGAATTCCATGTTCGATACCCGGCAACCGGCACGCCACGCCATGGCAATGCCGTCGCCCGTCGAACCATCGGGATTGGTCGAATAGGTATATACGCGGCTTGCCCCGCCGGTCGCCAGCACCACCGCTGGCGCCAACAGTCTGGCGACATGCCGGCTGTGGGTGTCATAAGCATAGACACCGTGGCAACGGCGCGGCGCAAACCGCTCCCCCATCGTGTGACGATGGGTGATGAGATCGATCGCGACCTGCCCGGGTAGCAGCGAGATGTTTGGATTGGCCACCGCTGCGGCCGTCAGCGCCTGTTGGACGGCCCAGCCGGTCGCATCATCGACATGGACGATGCGGCGATGGCTGTGGCCGCCTTCGCGCGTCAGATGCCAGCGTTCCGATACGGTTTCGCCGGCATTGAACGGCACGCCAAGATCGGCCAGCCGGTCGATGGCGGCCGATGCGCCGCGCGCCACGAATTCGACCGTTGCCCGGTGGTTC
The DNA here is from genome assembly GCF_031430775.1 of Sandarakinorhabdus sp. Classification (GTDB taxonomy): domain Bacteria; phylum Pseudomonadota; class Alphaproteobacteria; order Sphingomonadales; family Sphingomonadaceae; genus Sandarakinorhabdus. The sequence continues at coordinate 5,097 of NZ_JANPCD010000063.1, forward strand.
AATCCGGCGCCGGCCACCATTGTGTCCTCGACATGGCTGTCGATGGTGTCGCCGGCATCGAGGACAGCCGCGATGCCGCCCTGCGCCCAGGCGGTCGATCCGGCCGAAACATCGCCCTTGGCAAGAACCGCTACCTTGAAACGCCCGGCCAGATTGAGCGCCGCCGTCAGCCCCGCCGCGCCGGACCCGATGACAATGACATCAAAGACTCGCTCCTCGGCTGCAGGGCGCTTAGCCACGGGTCAGGTCCAGGAATACGTCTTCCAGATCGGCCTCGCGCGTCGAGACATCGACGACCCCGAGGCCGACTGCGGCCACATTGGCCAGAACGGCGCCAGCGTTGGTGCGACGCTTGTCATACGTCAGCGTCAGCACCCGGCCCATCCGCAGTTCGGCACCCTTGAGACCCTCCAGCCCGGGCGGCACGGCGTCCAGATCGCGGTCCACCGTGACAATCAGCTTCTTGTCGCCGGCCATTGCCAGCAGCGTGCCGGTTTCGTCATTGGCGACGACCTTGCCCTGGTTGATGATGGCTATTCGGTCGCACAGCGCCTCGGCCTCTTCGAGATAATGTGTCGTCAGCACCACCGTGGTGCCCCCCGCGTGCAGCATGCGGACATAATCCCAAAGCTGCTGGCGCAATTCGATGTCAACGCCGGCGGTGGGCTCGTCCAGCACCAGCACCGGCGGATTGTGCACAAGCGCCTTGGCGACAAGCAGCCGCCGCTTCATGCCGCCCGACAGCGTGCGCGAATAGACATGCGCCTTGTCATCCAGCCGCACAGCCCTGAGCAATTCCATCGATCGCCGCCTCGCCGGCGGCACGCCGAACAGCCCCGCCTGCAATTCCAGCGTTTCGAACGGCGTGAAGAACGCGTCGAACACAAGTTCTTGCGGCACAATACCGATACTGGCTTTGGCGTTGCGCGGGTGTTCGTCGATATCAAAGCCCCAGATGCGCGCGCTGCCTGCCGTTTTGTTCACGAGCCCGGCAAGGATGTTGATGGTCGTCGACTTGCCGGCGCCGTTGGGACCGAGCAGCCCAAAGATGGACCCACGCGGAATTTCCAGATCGATGCCATCCAGCGCCAGCTTACCCCCGGCATAGGTCTTGGTCAGGCCGGAAATGCGGATGGCTGGTTCGCTCATGGCTGTCTTGCTCATGGCTTGGGGATTAGACCGGGGGCGGGCAGGCGGCAAGCCCGCCGCCGGCCGCGCCGGTGCCGCAGCCAGAGCTCGCCCGCGATTTGAAATGACCAGGGCCGCCGGCCTGGTGCCCGCGATATTTGTACCGCGCCGCTGGCAAGGCGCTGTGGCACAGTGACTTGGGCGGCGCCAGTTGCTATGACCAGAATATGAATTCCATGCCCCCACCCGAAACTTTCGTGTCCCAGACCAGCCGCCTGTTTTGCGACGGAGATGAACGCGGCGGCGATGGCCACCCGCGCGTCTGGATCGAAATCGGCGCGCAGGGCTTTGCCGATTGCGGCTATTGCGACCGGCGCTTCATTCTCGCCAGCGGCGCGGCGGACAAGCGGTGAGGGCGCTCTGGCTTGCGGCTGCTGCCTCCTTGAACATTGTTGCGGCTGCTGCCGCACTGATCGCTGGCCCAGCCATGGCGGCCAAGGTCACCGCGCCGCCGGTTTACACCATCGATGTGGCGCCCAACGGCAATCCTTACCTGCCCGTGCGCGTCAAGAATGCCGAACTGAACATCCGCATCGCGCTGTCGTTCGACACCGCCATGATCCTCAACCAGGCCCCGGCCGACCGCGCCGGCCTCAAGCCGTTTCCGTTCATCGGCAAGCGTACCTTCAAGAATGCGCTGATCCCGGGCGGTGAAGCTACGTTCCGTTTCAATCTCGCAACCATCACGCCCCGCGGCCTGCCGAACAAGAAAGTTCCGGTTGTCTGGGTCAGCCGGCCGGTCGCCGGCGATTCCGATGGCGTGCTGACCATCGGCGCCCTCAAGGCCGACCGCATCGATGTCGTGTTGCGCCCGGCAATGCCTGGCTCGCAGGTCTACACGCTGAGGAAGAATGGCGGCGGCGAGACTGGCATCAATGCCCGTGTCGGTGATGAAAAAATCGATGTCAGCCTTGAACTCAACAGCCCGGTGACCGTGATGAACGCCCGCGCCGCCCAGGCGCTGGTGGATGGCAAGATCGTGAAGCGAGGCAGTACAATCGGATATTGGCAGCCGTTCCCCGGCGTCAATCTGCCATACCAGGGCCTTGTGGCGAACCCAGGTGCGACACTGCTTGGTTTGCCGCTGCGCCAGATGGGTGCCCGCGTCTCCGAAGCCGAAGCGCGGCGCATCGACGCCGAGGCCCGCGCCGGCACTTCGGACAGCAATGACGACGCCGACACCATCACTGTCACCGCTGACCGCAAGAAAAAGGGCAGGGCGCCCTGGATCCTGATCGGCCGCGACATCCTCGACAGTTGCAGCCGCATCAGTTTCGACCGCGCGGGCGAACGCTGGCTGCTGACCTGCAAGTTCAGCTGAGAGCAGTTTCCCGGGCGGGTGAGGCGAAAGGCCGGTTTCACAAACGCATTGCCGCCCCTATATCAGGGGTATGAGCACCCTTGACCCCGCCACGATTTTTTACGCCGACACCGGGCTGGATCCCGCCCGCACCGAGCGGCTAGTCGCTGATGCCCTGAACGGCTGCGACGACGGTGAACTCTATCTGCAATATGCCGTGTCCGAAAGTTTCGCCTTTGACGATGGCCGGTTGAAGGCTGCGACGTTCGACACGCAAAAGGGCTTTGGCCTGCGCGGCGTGGCGGGCGAGATGACCGCATTCGCTCATGCCAATGAACTGTCCGATGCCGCCATCGCGCGTGCTGCTGACACGATCAAGGTGGTTCGCGACGGGCACGGCGGCCAGAGCAACGTTTCTGCGGCCCCACAGCGCACCAACGCCCGGCGCTACACCGATGCCAATCCGCTGGCCGGCGTCGATTTTGCCCGCAAGGTCGCGCTGATGCAGCAGATCGATGCCGCCGCCCGCGCCCGCGATCCGCGCGTCGTGCAGGTATCGGCCAGCCTGCTCGGCAGCTGGAGCGTTGTCGAGATCGTGCGCGCCGATGGCCACCGCGTCCGCGACGTGCGCCCGCTCGTCCGCCTCAATGTCCAGATCGTCACCGAAAGGAACGGTCGCCGTGAAACCGGCTTCCACGGCCTCGGCGGGCGCTATTTGTACGATGAACTGTTCGAAAACCAAAGCTGGGAAGGCGCCATCGACATCGCGCTGGCCCAGGCGCTGACCAACCTCGACAGCGTCGCGGCCCCGGCCGGCGAGATGACCGTTGTGCTCGGCCCCGGCTGGCCCGGCATCCTGCTGCACGAGGCCATCGGTCATGGCCTTGAGGGCGATTTCAACCGCAAGGGCACATCGGCATTTTCGGGCCGAATCGGGGAACGCGTGGCGGCGCCGGGTGTGACGGTCGTCGACGACGGCACCATCGACAACCGGCGTGGCAGCCTGACCGTCGACGATGAAGGCACGCCGACCGAGCGCACGGTGTTGATCGAGGACGGCATCCTCAAGGGTTACATGCAGGACCGGCTCAATGCCCGGCTGATGGGCATGGCGCCCACCGGCAATGGCCGCCGCGAAAGCTTTGCCCATGCCCCCATGCCGCGCATGACCAACACCTTCATGCTGGGCGGCAGCGAAGACCCCGGCGAAATCCTGCGCGGCGTCAAAAGCGGCATTTATGCCAAGAGCTTTGGCGGCGGCCAGGTCGACATTACCAGCGGCAAGTTCGTGTTTTCCTGCACCGAGGCGTACCGTATCGAAAATGGCCGGCTGGGCGCGCCGGTGAAGGGCGCGACGCTGATCGGCAACGGCCCCGACGTGCTGACTCGCGTCAAAGCCATCGGCAACGACATGGCACTGGATGAAGGTGTCGGCATTTGCGGCAAGGGCGGGCAAAGCGTGCCGGCCGGCGTCGGCCAGCCGACGTTGCTGATCGATGGGCTGACCGTGGGCGGCACGGCTGCATGAACCTTGGGGCCTGAAAACAAAAAGGACAGCAGGCGTGTCTGATTTCTCTGACCATATCGATGCGAAACACGCCGAATTCATCGCACGCCAGCCGGTGTTTTTTGTTGCCACCGCCGCTGCGGACGCGCGCATAAACCTGTCGCCAAAAGGCATGGACAGTTTTCGGGTGCTGGGGCCAACCCGCGTCGCCTATCTCGATTATGGCGGTTCGGGCAATGAAACCAACGCGCATCTGGCCGCCGATGGCCGTATCACCATCATGTTCTGCGCCTTTGACCAGCCGGCGCTGATCTACCGGCTGTATGGCCGGGGCAGGGCGGTGCTGCCCCAGGATAACGACTGGGACACGCTTGCCGCCCATTTCACCATCGAACGCGGCGTGCGCCAGATTTTCGACATCACCGTGGAATCGACGCAGGGCAGCTGCGGTTGGGCCGTCCCGAAAATGACACTCGAAGCCGAGCGCCAGACCTTGCGCAAATTCCATGCGCAAGAGTCGCCATTGGAGCGGCTGGCAAAATATCAGGACCGAAACCGCAGCATCGATGGCCTGCCGGTCCGGCCGCCCTCCGTCCTGCCTTATTCCTGATGCCGCTCGTCGTGCTCGACACGCTGTTCAATCCGGTCGAAGCCCAGATCATGCAATCGCGGCTGGAGGCCGGCGGCATTGAATCCGTGCTGTTCGACGCCGGAATCGCCTCGCTTATAGGGCCGGGCGTATCGGGTATCCGGCTGATGGTGCTGGACGAGGACGAGCAAGTGGCGCGCAGCCTGTTGTCGGAGGCGCCGTGAAGATTGCGCTGGCGCTGGGCGGCGGCGCGGGGCTGGGCTGGGCGCATATCGGCGCCATTCAGGCGCTTGAGGCGCGCGGTTGCGAGATCGTGGCCGTTGCCGGCACCTCCATTGGCGCCATCGCCGCGGTTTGCTTGGCCGCCGGGCGCCTCAATGTCCTCGAGGATATCGCGCGGGCCGCCAATGGCCGGCAGGTCGTGCGCTTTCTTGATTTTGATCCGCGCCGGGGTTCGATGCTCGGCGGCCGTGCGGTCCAGCGGCAACTGCGCCTGCATTTTGGCCATGAGCAACTTGAACGCCTGCATATCCCGGTCGCCGTGGTTGCAGCCGATCTGGTAAGCGGCGAGGAAGTCATCCTGACCCGCGGGCCTGTGGTCGAATCGGTGTTTGCCTCGATCGCAATTCCCGGTGTTTTTCCACCTCTGCAGCGCGGCGGACAGATGCTGGTCGATGGCGGGGTGGTGGCGCCGGTGCCGGTGCGCGCTGCCCGCCAGATCAGCGCAGCGCCGGTAGTGGCCATCAACCTGCTTGGCGACTATGCGCGCCGCGGCGAGGGGCATTTTGCCGGTCGCCGCATGTCGCCGCTGCGTGTCGGCCGCGCCAGCCTGTCGCTCATCACCAGCCATATCGCCAAGCTGGACCTGATGCTCGATCCCCCCGATGTCTTGCTGACCCCGGCGCTGGGCCATGTCGATCCAGGCAATTTCACGCGCGCCGCCGAACTGATTGCTCTGGGCGAGGACGCCGTCGTGCAATGCTGGGACCAGATCGCCGCATTGGCACCCTGATTGCCCAAAAAAGCACCCTCTGCCGCCAAATCGGGCAGCGCCTCAAGACGGCTTGCTGCGCCGCACCATCGTCGGACGTGCACGTCATCTGCCCGATACGACTGGCACGAAACGTGCATTAAGTTGCCTGTAACTCGTCGTCGACAGGGGAATCAGGCGCATGAAATTGGTGATGGCCATAATCAAGCCGTTCAAGCTGGATACCGTTCGCGAGGCATTGTCCGCGATGGGCGTGCAGGGAATGACGGTAACCGAGGTCAAGGGCTTTGGCCGGCAAAAAGGCCATACCGAAATCTATCGCGGCGCCGAATATACCACAAACATGGTGCCCAAGATCAAGGTCGAGGTCGTCACCGATGACGGCCAGGCCAGCGCCGTGGTCGAAGCGATTGTCCAGGCGGCCCACACGGGCGCCATCGGCGACGGCAAGATATTCGTCACCGACGTCGGCCAGGCCGTGCGCATCCGCACCGGTGAAATGGGTGAAACAGCTTTGTAATTGTTCCCGGCCAAGCCGGGAGCGACGGAGTTCCAGAATGATGTGCCGGAGATCATGGGGGAAATGATGCTGAATAAACTGGGAAGACTGGCATTGGCGGCACCGTTCGCCCTTGCTTCGGCCGGCGCCTTTGCCGCCGATATGATCAAGGCGCCAACGCCAGAACAACAGGCGTTGATGGTCGACAAGGGTGACACGGCCTGGATGCTGATTTCAGCCACTCTGGTGCTGATGATGTCGGTGCCGGCGCTTGCGTTGTTTTACGGCGGCCTGGTCCGCACCAAGAACATGCTCAGCGTGCTGATGCAGGTGTTCATGATCGTGTCGATCTCGGCACTGGTGTTCGCGACCTATGGCTATTCCATGGCCTTTACCAGCGGCTCCGAATTCGTCGGTGGCTTCTCCAAGGTGTTCCTCGCCGGCGTATCGGCCTCGACCTATGCCGCGACATTCTCCAACAACGTCTATATCCCGGAATACGCCTTCATCGTGTTCCAGATGACCTTTGCCTGCATCACGCCGGCGCTGATCGTCGGCGCGTTCGCCGAACGGGTGAAGTTCTCCTCTTTGATGATCTTCACGGTTGCGTGGCTTACCATCGTCTATTTCCCGATGGCGCACATGGTCTGGTATTGGGCCGGCCCGGATTTCCTCGCTGATGCACCGACCGACTATGGTTATCTCTGGGGCAAGGGCGCGCTCGATTTCGCTGGCGGCACCGTGGTTCACATCAACGCTGGTATCGCCGGGCTTATTGGCTGCCTCATCGTCGGCCCGCGTATCGGGTTCCAGAAAGAAGCGACGCCGCCGCACAGCCTGACCATGACCATGATCGGTGCCTCGCTGCTGTGGGTGGGCTGGTTCGGCTTCAACGCCGGCTCCAACCTCGAAGCCAATGGCGTTACGGCGGTGGCCTTCATCAACACCTTCCTCGCCACTGCAGCTGCAGCGGTTGCATGGTGTCTTGTCGAGCAGATCCACCACGGCAAGCCATCTATGCTTGGTGCCGTCACCGGCGCTGTGGCCGGTCTTGTCGCCATCACACCGGCCAGCGGGCTTGGCGCTCCGATGACCAGCATCCTGCTGGGTCTGGCCGTGTCGCCGATCTGCTATCTGTTCGTCGCAGTGCTCAAGAACAAGCTCAAGTATGACGACACGCTCGACGTGTTCGGCGTACACGGCATCGGCGGCATCATCGGCGCCCTTGCCACCGCCATCGTCGCCGACCCGGCGCTGGGTGGGCAGGGCTTCTTCGACTACACCGTGTTCCCGGCCGTTGCCGGCACCTATGACATGGCTGCGCAGTTGATTACCCAGGCCAAGGCCGTGGGCGTGACACTGGTCTGGTCCGGCGGTGTGTCTGCCGTGCTGTTCCTCGCGCTGAAATACACCATCGGCCTGCGTCCGGCACCTGATGCCGAACGCGAAGGGCTCGATATCTCGGAATTCGGCGAGCGCGCCTACAACCCATAAGCGCTCCCGTTACACTTCCTCCCCAAGGAAACATGACTGGCCCGGCAGGAAACTGCCGGGCCATTTTTCGTGCCCCGACGAACTCACCGACCGGCAGGCATCGCCGGTTGCTCCCCGGCTGCTCCATGCCCTTTGCGGCAGTGAGTAGTTTCCGATGCTCCCGGCGTCCGCGCCCGGCCTGCTAGAATTGGCACCCAGTGAGGCTGCGACTCCAGGCGGTTACCGCGATCGACGTCGAATGGACCGAGGAGCACATATTGAGACCCGCCTATTTTCGCCCCTGGAAGGGGCAGGGGTCAGCGCCACTGGAGCCGCCAGTCCGCGCCGAACTGTTCAGCATCGAACGGCTTGAGGCACATGCCCGCAGCCTGGCAGCCAGCCAGCAGATTGTCGCAAACCCGCGCACCGGCCGCTCGCTTGGGGCCCGGCTAGACGACAACAGCAAGGTCTTGACCGCCGCCTATCGCGCCGTTGCCGCCGCCGCTGCTGCGCGGCAGGTGATCAGCCCGGCTGCAAGCTGGCTGCTGGACAATTTTCATATCGTCGACGAACAGTTGCGGCAGATCAGGAACGACCTGCCGCCGGGATTCTATCGCCGGTTGCCCAAGCTCGCCGACGGTCCGCTCAAGGGTTATCCGCGCGTCTTCGGCATTTCCTGGGACCTGGTGGCGCATACCGACAGCGCCTTTGATGCGGCCAGAATCGTTCGCTTCCTCGATGCCTATCAATCCGTCCAACCGCTGGATATTGGCGAACTCTGGGCCTTGGCCATCACACTGCGCATCACGCTTGTCGAAAATCTGCGCCGTCTTGCCGAGGCCATTCTCGCCCAGCAAGCCGCCGGTCTGGCGGCCGATGTGCTTGCCGGCCAGATCTTCGGCGCCATCGATGGTCGCGCGCAAAGCGACGACGAGATTATCGCCTGCCTGGACGCCGCGCCATGGTCGATGGCGTTTGCGGTCGAACTCGCGCAGCGCCTGCGTCATGAGGATCCCGGTGCGGTGCCGGCGTCGCGATGGTTGAATGATCGGCTGACAGCCGACGGTGCCACGAGCGAAAGCGTCATGCGCGACGAACTGAACTGGCAAAGTGCAACCGATGTGACCGTTCGCAACGTGATCACCAGCATGCGGCTGGTCTCGATGCTGAATTGGTCCGAGGTGTTCGAAACCATAAGCCCGGTAGATGCGGTGCTTGGCGGTGTTGCTGGAGGCTCCGCGGTGCTTCGCAGTGTTGCGGGCGGCTCCGCGGTGCTTCGCGGGGCCAGTGCGACCGACAGCGACTTTGCCGCCATGGATTTCCAGAGCCGCGATCATTACCGCCGGGCAGTCGAGCAACTGGCGCGCCAATCGCGGCTTTCCGAGGTCGAGGTTGCAACCAGGGCCATCGCAGCAGCCAAGGGCGGCACAACTGCACGCCAACGCGAACCGGGCTATTACCTCATCAGCAACGGTCGCCCGGCATTTGAAAGGGCGCTGGGCTGTCGCATCCCCTTGGGGACGTCGCTCTTGAGGCTCTATTCCGAAGTTGGGATACTCAGTTACATCGCGATGATCGCGGCGCTCGCTGTGGCGGCGCTGGCATTGGCGCTTTGGGCAACGGGAACTGGCGGACTGACTACCGGGCAATTGGTCATTCTCGCTCTTGTCGGGATTGTGCCGGCGTCCGATATCGCCGTCGCCTTCGTCAACCGCAGCATCACCCGGTCGGTCGGCGGCCGCTTGCTGCCAGCGCTTGAACTGCGCGGCGGCATCACCTCCGACCTTGCCACGATTATCGTCATTCCGGCCTTGTTGGTCGACGCCGCCGGCATCACCGAACAGATTGACCGCCTTGAGGATCATTACCTCGGCAATCCCGATGATAACTTCAATTTCGCGCTGATATCCGACTGGCTTGATGCCGCGACCGAACACCATGAACAGGACCAGGCCCTGCTCGACCAGGCGTCGGCTGAGATTGCCCGCCTGAATGCCCTGTATGGCTTGGCCGCCAACGGTCCGCGTTTTACCCTGCTGCACCGCAAACGCGTCTGGAACCAGGGCGAAGGCAGATGGATCGGTTGGGAACGCAAGCGCGGCAAGCTGCGCGAACTCAACAGGCTGCTGCGCGGCGCCAAAGACACCAGCTTCATGGTCATTGGCGGGCTCGCACCATGGCTTCCGCCGGGCATACGCTATGTCATCACGCTGGATGTCGATACGCGCATGCCGATGGGCACGGCGCGGCGACTGGTCGGCAAGATGGCGCACCCGCTCAACCGGCCCGAGTTTGATCAAGCCGTCGGGCTTGTGGTGCGCGGACACGGGATGTTGCAGCCGCGCGTCACGCCGTCCCTGCCCACTGGCAGCGACGGCTCCTTGTACCAGCGGGTGTTTTCAGGCCCGAACGGCCTTGACCCCTATGCGCTGGCAGTATCCGACGTTTACCAGGACCTGTTCGAGGAAGGCTCGTTTACCGGCAAGGGCATCTATGAGGTCGACAGTTTCGAAGCGGCGCTGAAGGATCAGTTCCCCGACAGCGCCGTGCTCAGCCATGATTTGCTCGAAGGCATATTTGCCCGGGCCACGCTCGCCTCCGACATCGAGGTCGTCGAGGAGTTTCCGTCACGTTATGCTGTTGCCGCGGCGCGCCAGCATCGCTGGGTGCGCGGTGATTGGCAGTTGCTGCCTTGGATCCTCGGATTGCCGCGCCATTTCGGTGATACGGCGGCCCGCACCCGCATCCCGTTGATGGGCCGCTGGAAACTGCTCGACAACCTGCGCCGGTCACTCTCTGCCCCAGCTGGTTTGCTTGCCCTGTTGATCGGCTGGCTGCTGCCGCGCCCGGCGGCGGACATCTGGACCAGCTTCATCGTACTGACCATCGTCCTGCCGCCCTTGTTGCCGGCCTTTGGCAGCGTCCTGTCGATGCGGTCCGGTGTTTCGCTGCGCAGCCATGCCCGAAGCGTCGGCAGTGATTTCGCGCTCGGCCTGCAACAGGCGTCGTTCCTGCTCGTCTTTCTGGCTCATCAGGCCTGGCTGATGGTCGATGCTGTCGGCCGGACGCTGCTGCGCGTCTTTGTCCATCGCCGCCACTTGCTGCAATGGGTCAGCGCGGCGCAATCGCGCGACGACCACCGATTCGACACAAGGCGGCTGGCGCAGCAGGTGGCGGCCATTGCCGTCTGTGCCATCGGGGTCGCCGCACTGATCGAAGTCTCCGGCAATCAGGCTTGGCCTGCCGCCGCCCCGTTCCTGCTGCTGTGGACAGTCTCGCCGCTCATCGCCTGGAGAGCCAGCCAACCGCCGAGACTTGCTGCCAGCCAGAAGGTCACGCCGGCAGATGACGCGACGCTGCGCCTTGTTGCCCGGCGCACATGGCGGTTTTTCGAAACCTTCATGACGCACGGCGACAATATGCTGCCGCCCGACAATTTCCAGGAAACCCCGCGTCCCGTCGTTGCCCATCGCACGTCGCCGACCAACATCGGTCTGTATCTGCTGTCGGTCATCGCGGCGCGTGATTTTGGCTGGATCGGCACGCGGGATGTGCTGGTCCGGCTTGAGGATACATTTGATGCCATGGACCGGCTCGAACGTTTCCATGGGCATCTGTTCAACTGGTACGATACCACCGACCTGCGCGCGCTCGAGCCCAGATATGTGTCATCGGTCGACAGTGGCAACCTTGCCGGTCACCTGCTCGCGCTGCGCAACGCCTGCATCGAAATTGCTGCCGGCCCCGCAATCGGACCGCGCTGGCAATCCGGGACGCAGGACTGTGCGGCACTGCTGGCAAAGGCCATTGCCGGGCATGGGCCTGCCGGCGCCAATGCTGACCTGCTTGCGCGCCATGCCGTTTTCTCCGCCCGCCTCGCCGAGCCGGCAGAAACGACAGCGGCACTGTCGCAAAAGCTTCGGTCCTTGGTCGAGGATGCCGGCACGCTGTCCCGTCAGGCCCGGCTGCTGGCAACCGGCCACAGCCACGCAGACGCATCCGAACTGCTGTTCTGGGCCGAAGCGCTGGAGGCCAATGTTATGGCCTGGCACGACGAAGTTGGCGCCCCCGTCGGCACGGCGCAAGACTTTGGCCGCCGTCTGGCGCGCATCTCCGAGCGCGCCAAGGCGATGTTCGACGCCATGGAGTTCGGTTTCCTGTTCGATGCCGACCGCCAGCTTCTGTCGATTGGCTACAATTGCGCCGATGCCGGCCTTGATGGCAATTTCTACGACCTGCTCGCCTCCGAAGCCCGACTGGCGAGCTTCGTCGCCATCGCCAAGGGTGATGTGCCCGCCAAGCACTGGTTCCGGCTGGGCCGCACACTCACCCCCATCGACGGCAGTTCCGGGCTCATTTCCTGGTCTGGCTCGATGTTCGAGTATCTCATGCCATCACTAGTCATGCGGGCACCGGCTGGCAGTCTGCTCGCCCAGACCAATGCGCTTATCGTCTGGCGCCAGCGCACCTATGCTCAGGAACTGGGGTCGGGCCAGGCGCAAGGGCAGCCTTGGGGGATTTCGGAATCCCAGTTCAATGTTCGTGATATCGAACAGACATATCAATACTCCAGCTTTGGCGTGCCTGATCTTGGCTACAAGCGCGGCCTTGGCGCCAATCTGGTGATCGCACCCTATGCCAGCGGCCTGGCCTCGATGGTCGATCCGGCGGCGACCGCCCGGAATTTCCGGCTGATCGACGAAATCGGTGCCAGCGGTGCTTATGGCTGCTACGAAGCAATTGATTACACCCGTGCGCGCCTGCCAGACGGCGCCCCGCTGGCCATAGTTCGCGCCTTCATGGCGCATCACCAGGCGATGATCATTACCGGCATCGGCAACGCCCTGCATCATGGTGCGATGCGGACGCGTTTCCATGCGGAGCCGATAGTGCGAGCGGCGGAGCTGCTGCTTCAGGAACGCATGCCGCGCGATTTCGCGCAGGCCCGCGCGCCCTTTGAAATCGCCGGCATATCCGCCGCAAGCGTCGTGGACGAGACGCCGGACATGGACCGCCGCTACACCTCGGTGCATTCGCGGATCCCGCGCACTCACTTGCTTTCCAATGGCCATCTTTCGACGATGATCACCGCTGCCGGGTCAGGTTATTGCCGCTGGAACGACGTCGCCGTCACGCGGTGGCGCGAGGACGCGACCTGTGATGATCGCGGTGCCCATGTCTTTGTGCGCGACACGGCCAGCGGCGCCATCTGGTCCCCCGGCTACCAGCCGACAATCACCGAGCCTGACCATTACGAGGTTGCCTTCTCCCAGAGCGCGGCCCGCATCGCCCGCACCGACGGCGACGTCACCACAGTGATGGACGTGGTGATTTCGCCCGAGGAAGACTCCGAGGTGCGGCGGATCTCCATCACCAACAATGGCAAGCGGCCGCGCGTTTTCGATGTCACATCCTATGTGGAAATCGTGCTGGCCCGGCAGGCAGACGACGCCGCGCACCCGGCATTCGGATCATTGTTTGTCGAAACCGAATTCGTGCCCCAGTTTGGCGCCCTGCTTGCCAACCGACGGAGGCGTTCGGGTGACGACCCATCGGTCTGGGCGGCACAGCTGAGCGTCGTCGAGGGTGAAACGACCGCTGAAATCCAGTTTGAAACCGACCGTGCCAAGTTCATCGGTCGCGGCAAGACCATTCGTGCGCCGCTGGCCGTTGCGGGTGGCTGGCCGTTGTCGAACACGGCCGGCCTCGTGCTCGATCCGATTTTCAGCCTGCGCCGCCAGGTCCGGGTGCTCCCCGGCGCGACGGTGCGCGTCAGTTTCTGGACTCTGGTCGCGGCATCGCGCGAAGACGTCCTTGCGCTGGCCGACAAGCACCAGGAGGCCATCGCCTTCGAGCGCGCTGCCACGCTGGCCTGGACCCAGGCACAAATGGAGCTTCACCATCTCGGTATCGACGCTGATGATGCCAACCGATTCCAGCGGCTCGCCAGCCATGTGATCTTTTCCGACCCGGCGATGCGTGCGCCCGGCGCAGTCCTTGCGGCGGGCGCGGGCAAGGCGTCGCAACTGTGGCCGGCGGGCATTTCCGGCGACCTGCCAATCGTGCTTGTCCGCATCAACGACGACAGCCATCTCGCGCTTGTCCGGCACCTGCTCCAGGCCCATGAATATTGGCGGCTCAAGCAAATGGCCGTCGATCTCGTCATCCTCAACGAGCGAAGCGCCTCTTATGCCGAAAACATGCAGGCCGAGGTTGAAATCCTGGTTGCGCCTCGGCAGCCGGTTTCGGGGCTGGAAGGCGGCGCCGGCCGAGTCTTTGCCCTACGCGCCGACCTGCTGGCGCCGCCGCTGTGCGCTGTTCTCGAAAGCGCTGCCCGCGCAGTCCTCCATGGTGATCGCGGCTCGCTCGCCGACCAGCTGCGCCGCGCGGCCGACCTCGACAATGCAAGGCTTGCGCCGCAGCCGCACCGCCCGTTGTCATCATTTCCGGCGACACTGGCAGGCCCGCTCCCTCCGCTGGAGTTTTTCAACGGCCTTGGCGGATTTGCCGACAATGGCCGTGAATATCTGACCATCCTTGATGGGGACCGTTCGACTCCCGCGCCCTGGGTCAATGTCATTGCCAACCCGTCGTTCGGCTTTCAGGTCAGCGTCGAAGGCAGCGGTTTTACCTGGGCCGGCAACAGCCAGCTCAACCAGTTGACGCCCTGGTCTAACGACCCGGTTTGCGACCCCGCCGGCGAAGCATTTTACATCCGCGATGACGAAACTGGCGGTATCTGGACCCCGACCGCCCTGCCGATCCGCGACCCGGCAACACACTACATCGCGCGCCACGGCCAGGGATACAGCCGCTTCGAACATGCTGCCCGCGGCGTTGCGCTCGATCTGATCCAGTATGTCCCGGTTGCCGACTCCATCAAGGTATCGCGCTTGCGCATCACCAACACCGACCGGCGGCCCCGCACCCTGACGGTTACTGCATATGCCGAATGGGTGCTCGGTCGCAGTCGCAGTGCCAATGCGCCTCATGTCGTGACCGAAGTCGACCCCGACACCGGTGCCATCTTTGCTCGCAACAGCTGGAACGACAACTATGGCGACCATGTCGCCTTTGCCGATCTGGGGGGGCGGCAGACGGCGCTTTCTGCCGATCGCGGAGAATTTCTTGGCCGCAGTGGCGCCATGGACCGCCCGCGCGGGCTGGCCGCCGGCACCCGCCTTTCGGGACGCGTCGGCGCCGGGCTCGACCCTTGCGCCGCGCTTCAGGTGCAAGTCCGGCTCGAACCCGGCGCGTCGACCGAGATCGTCTGTTTTTTGGGGCAAGCAGCCAGCGCTGCCGATGCGCGCGCGTTGCTGGCAAAATATCGCGTCGCCGATCAGGACGCCGTGCTTGCCGAGGTGAAAGACCAATGGGACGACACGCTCGGCACCGTGCAGGTCACCACGCCTGACCGCGCGCTGGATATCATGGTCAATCGCTGGCTGCCCTATCAGACACTGGCCTGCCGTGTGTGGGCGCGCAGCGGTTTCTACCAGTCAAGCGGCGCTTATGGCTTTCGCGATCAGTTGCAGGATGTGCTCTCGCTGTGCGTGGCGCGTCCCGAGATTGCCCGCGCGCATCTGCTCCGTGCCGCTGGCCGTCAGTTCCGCGAAGGCGATGTCCAGCATTGGTGGTTGCCGGAAACAGGCCGCGGCATTCGCACCCGCGTGTCCGATGACCGCGCCTGGCTGGGCTATGCCGTTTCTCATTATGTCGAAGTGTCCGGTGATGTCGCCGTCCTCGATGAAGTCGTGCCCTTCCTCGAAGGTCCTGCGCTCGATTCTGGTGCGGCCAGCGCGTTTTTTCTGCCCGAGGTTTCTGTCGATGGCGCATCCCTGTTCGATCATGCCGCACTGGCCCTTGATGCCAGCCTCGACACCGGTATGCACGGCCTGCCGCTGATGGGCACGGGCGACTGGAATGATGGCATGGATGCGGTCGGTGCCGGCGGCCAGGGCGAGAGCATCTGGCTCGGCTGGTTCCACTGCGCCGTGTTCTCCGATTTCGCGGTGTTGGCCGAACGACGCGGGCGCCCAGACATGGCCGCCCGGTGGCGCCGCCATGTCGCCGGCTTGCGCGTCGCCCTTGATACGGCCGGCTGGGACGGGGATTGGTATCGCCGCGCCTATTTCGACGATGGCACAGCGCTTGGCTCGGTCAGTGACCGCGAATGCCGCATCGATTCCATCGCCCAGTCCTGGTCCGTGATTTCCGGCGCCGCAGAACCCCCGCGCGCCGCCCGGGCGATGGCGGCGCTCGACAAATATCTTGTCCGCCGCGACGACGGTCTTGTCCTGCTGTTCGATCCACCCTTCGACAAGCCGGTGCGGGATCCCGGCTATATCAAGGGCTACCCGCCAGGGGTGCGCGAGAATGGCGGTCAGTACACCCATGCTGCGGCCTGGGCCGCGCTGGCCTTTGCCCGGCAGGGCGACGGGGACCGGGCAGGGGAGCTGCTCGCAATGCTCAATCCCATCCGTCATTCCGACTCGCCCGGCGCGATCAACCGCTACCGGACCGAGCCTTATGTTGTTGCCGCCGATGTCTATTCGCAGCCGCCGCATGTCGGCCGCGGTGGCTGGACATGGTACACTGGCTCGGCTGCCTGGATATCTCGCGTCACCCTTGAGGCACTGCTCGGATTTTGCATCAAGGGCGCACATCTGCATCTGGATCCCTGCATTCCGCGCGACTGGCCGGGCTTTGAAATCGCCTTCCGGCGCGGCACCGCCCAATATCGGATCATTGTCGAGAACCCGCACGGGCTGTGCCGCGGCATCACGCAGGCCACAATGGACGGCGGATCATTGGTCCCGGGCGCTGCCATCGCGTTGACCGACGATGGCGCAAGCCATGTGATCCGCGTCACCCTGGGCGCCTGAGCCTGTTCCGTCTGTCGCCGCCCGTTCGGCTGGGCGCCTTGTGGCAGACCATGTGCTGCAATGGAACGCCCGGCATCATTGGAGTGTTTGTGATGCGCGGCACGGCTGCCGCGCATCAGACTCAGGAGACAGACATGGCTGAAAACGCAGTCCCCGCCACTCCGGCTGAAACTTCAGTCGCCGGCCAGGTCGACAGCCGCCAGCGACCGGACGTTCTCCCGCGCCTCGCCAGCGCTGGGGAACGCCCCCCAAAGGGCCGCCAGCCGCTGTTTCGGCGCTGATTGGTCAGCGTCGGCGTGTTCCGGGCCATGGCCGATTTCGATGAAAGCGAGTCAGCGCCGGCGGACGACGGTCTGGCGGCCGCCTGGCAATCGCAGGCGACCGCGCGCCCGGCCCGAACCAGCATGGTCAGAAGCGGTCCAGGCCGTGACATGCGCGACTGCGCCCTTGTCTATGTCGTCGATCACGACGCCCGAGTGCGTGCGGCGTTGCGCGCCACGCTTGAGGGCCAGGGACTTCGCACCATATGCTTTGCCGACGGCGCGGCATTCTTGCTGGCCCATCGCCGCCAGGACAATGTCTGCCTGCTGGCCGATACGGCGCTACCGGATCTGAAGGGGCTTTCGCTGCTACTGGCGCTGGGTGCAACAGCCGATCCGCTGCCTGTCATCATGATTACCGATTCCAGCGATATCAAAATGGCCGTTGGCGCCATCAATGCAGGCGCAGTTGGTCTGCTCCAGAAACCCGTTGGCGCCGCCGAACTTATTGCAAGCGTGATGCGCGCGCTGGCCGGCGGTCTGGCCGCAGCGGACCGCGCCGTCGGGCGCCGTGCGGCGCGCAATCATTTCGAAGGACTGACGCTACGCCAGCGCCAGATCATGACGATGGTTCTGGCAGGCCAGCCAAGCAAGATCATAGCCGCCGACCTCGGCATCAGCCGGCGCACAGTCGAAAACCACCGTGCCGCCATCATGCGCAAGAGCGGTTCGAAATCGCTGCCGGCATTGGCCCGGCTGGCCCTGGCAGCAGGCGAATTGTTGCCCAACTGAACCCCGATCTGCGGAGTTTCCGATGCTGATCAATCGGTCTTGCGGTCGCCTGCAATGCGACAACGTTGCAATCACGCCGCCAAGGGCACGCCAATGCGCCGGATTATGACCTGGCTCGCGATCATTTGGCTTGCATCCATTGGCACCATGGCCGTGACCCAGTCATACCGCCAACCGGGCGTGGCGGCAGACGCCGGCCACGCACATGGCAAGCTGCAATGATCGAAGCAGCGGGTAGTCCGGCCTGCAAAAACGATTGCAGGTCATTTTTTGCTGGTTCCGGCAGATGGGCACGGTAGAACGCCGCTATGTCCACACTCATCCTGCTGCGCCATGGCCAGAGCCAATGGAACCTTGAAAACCGCTTCACTGGCTGGTGGGACGTCGGACTTACCGCGCAGGGTGTGGCCGAGGCGCAGGCCGCGGGCCGCACCATGGCCGATGCCGGCATCGCGCTCGACATCGCCTTCACCAGCGTCCAGTCCCGCGCCATCAAAACGCTCAATCTGGCGCTCGGCACCATGCAACAGTCATGGATTCCGGTGATCAAGGACTGGCATCTCAATGAACGTCATTATGGCGCGCTGACCGGCCTCAACAAGGCGGAAACAGCGGCGAAACACGGTGAGGAACAGGTCAGGATCTGGCGCCGCAGTTTCGACGTGCCGCCGCCGCCGATAGAAGCCGGATCGCCCTTCGACCTGTCCGGCGACCGCCGCTATGCCGGCATCACCATTCCCGCTGCCGAAAGCCTGAAAGACACCATCGCGCGCGTGTTGCCCTATTTCGAGGCAAGGATTGCGCCCGAACTGAGAGCCGGCAAGACCGTCATCATCGCGGCGCACGGGAATTCGCTGCGCGCGCTGGTCAAGCATCTGTCGGGCATTTCCGACGCGGATATCCTGCACGAGGAAATTCCGACCGGAAAGCCGATGATCTACGACCTCGACCCGGACCTCAAGGCGATATCAAGACGCTATTTGTAAACGCAGAACGCCGCACCCCCGCCGCGTTAGGCTCAGCCCACGAATCGCCAGCCAAGCGTCTGTCCGCCATGAAACGGCACCACATCGGTGCCGGCCAGCGCCAGTCGTGCCGGCACTATTGTCTCGCCGCGCACCAGCGTGATGCGATCCTCATTAAGCGGCAAGCCATAGAATTGCGGCCCGAACAGGCTCGCAAAGCCTTCGAGGCGGTCCAGCGCGCGCTCCTCGTCAAAGGTCTTGGCATAGCTTTCGATGGCAAAGGGCGCGTTGTAGATCCCGGCGCAGCCGCAGTCGCTTTCCTTGTCGCCCACCGGATGCGGCGCACTGTCGGTGCCAAGGAAGAATTTGGGGCTGCCTGATACGGCGGCGGCCCGCAGCGCCAGCCGGTGCACTTCGCGCTTGGCGACCGGCAGGCAATAAAGATGCGGGCGGATGCCGCCTTCGAACATGGCGCTGCGGTTGATCGCCAGGTGATGCGGCGTGATGGTGGCGGCGATCAGCGGCCCGGCGCCCTCGACAAATTGCACGGCATCGCGCGTCGTGATGTGCTCGAACACGATCTTCAGGGCGGGAAAATCCGCCACGACATGCTGCAACGTCCGTTCGATGAACACCGCCTCCCGGTCGAAGATATCGACGTCATGGTCGGTGACTTCGCCGTGGATCAAGAACGGCATGCCGACGCGCTGCATGGCCTCCAGCGCCGGATAGATGTGACGCACATCAGTGACGCCGGCGGCAGAATTGGTCGTGGCATGGGCCGGATACAGCTTGGCGGCGGTGAATATCCCCTCGGCAAATCCGCGCACCAGCTCGTCCGGGTCGATATGATCGACGAGATAGCAGGTCATCAGCGGCTCGAACGTCACGCCTGCGGGCACGGCGGCGCGAATACGGTCCCGATAAGCCGCCGCTGCCGCCGCCGTCGTCACCGGCGGCTTGAGGTTGGGCATGACGATGGCGCGGGCGAACTGGCGCGCCGTGTGCGGCGTTACCGCTGCCAGCATGGCGCCATCACGCAAATGCACATGCCAGTCATCGGGACGGCGGATGACCAGAGTTTCAGCGTTCATGCGGGACGGCTCCTTTGTCTGGCCGGGATAGTGCGCACAGCCGCCGCCCGCAAGCGCGGCGCTTTTGATGGTGCTCCGCTGGCAAGCGCGGCACTGCGCCCCTTGCTCCTGCGCCGGCACGGGGTTAGCTCGGCTTTCTTGCCAGTGGAAGCCCGGTGTGTTCGACCCCGTCCAACCCTTTGTCCTGCTTGACGATGTCGCCGCTGGCCGTGCGCGGCTGTTCACCGGGCTTCTGGAAACCCTGCGAGCCGATGCCCCTGGCGCGGTCCGCCCGGCAATGGCCCGTCTTGCCGAACCCGGCCCATGGGCCGGTTACATCGGTTTCGAGGCTGGCCATGCCTTGGAACCCCGTCTTGCTGAATCCGGCCTTGCCGGCCGCGCTCCGCCAACGGGCCAGCCGCTGATCTGGATGGGCCGCTGGGCGCACGAAACACCGGTCGATGCCGCCGCGCTCACCGATGGCCATGGCCCGGCCAGCGTCGGCGCGCTGGTCCCCGGCATCACACAGGCGCAGCACGCCGACGCCGTCGCGCGGCTTCACGCGCTCATTGCCTCGGGCGATATCTATCAAGCCAATTTGACGTTTCAGGCGACCGTGGCAATCCATGGCCATCCCCTGGCGCTCTATGCCCGCCTGCGTGCCGGCAGCGCCGCGCCATATGGGGCGCTGGTGCATGACGGCACGCGCTGGCTGCTCGGCTTTTCGCCCGAGCTGTTCTTCAAGATGGAGGGCCGCCGACTGACCGCCCGGCCGATGAAGGGTACGGCACCGCGCGGCCACGATGCTGCCAGCGATGCCGCCGCCGCTGCCGCGCTGGCTGCCGATCCCAAGAACCGCGCCGAAAACCTGATGATCACCGACCTTATCCGCAATGATCTGTCGCGGGTTGCAGACGGCGTCGCCGTGCCGGCGCTGTTCGCGATCGAAACATATCCGACCCTGTTGCAAATGACATCGACGATCACTGCCCGGGCGCGGCCCGGCGTCACCGCGGCCGACGTCATCGCCGCGATGTTTCCTTGCGGCTCGGTCACTGGCGCGCCCAAGATCCGCGCCATGCAAGTCATCGGCGAAGTGGAGCCATCGCCGCGCGGCGTATACACCGGCTCCATCGGCGTCATCTCGGCGGATGGTGATGCCGTGTTCAATGTCGCCATCCGCACCTTGGTCGTCGAGGCGGGACGGGCCCGGCTGGGTCTGGGCAGCGGGATCGTCGCCGACAGCGAAGCGGGCGCAGAATGGGACGAATGCCTCGCCAAGTCTGCATTCCTTTGCCGCCGCCCACCGCCCGACCTGATCGAGACAATGCGCTGCGAGTCTGGCAGCATCATGCTCCTCGATCGCCATCTGTCCCGCATGGCGGCCAGCGCACGCTTCCTCGGCTTCGGCTTCGACCCCGATGCTGCCCGCACGCAGCTAATGGCCGCCGTAAAATCCCATTCCGGTCGGGTTCGGCTGCTGGCGGCGCCGTCGGGCGCCTTGAGCATCCTGTGCTCGCCGATGCCGTCGCCGCCCGGGTTGCCCGTGCCCGTGATGGCCGTGCCGCTGACCGTCGACGACTGGCGACTGCGCCACAAGACCAGCGACCGCGCCTTTTATGACGCGCCCCGCCTTGCCGCCGGCACGCCCGAAGTCGTGTTCGTCCGGCCCGATGGCCTGGTCACCGAGGGCAGCTTCACGACAATCTTCGTCAGGCGCGGCGACATGCTGCTGACGCCGCCCCTGCACCTGGGCCTGCTGCCGGGTGTGCTGCGCGCGGAGCTAATCGCCAATGGCCGCGCGCAGGAGGCCGAGCTCGGTATCGCCGATCTTGCGAGCGGATTTCTCATCGGCAACTCCCTGCGCGGGCTGCTCCGGGCCACGCTGGCGGATTCACACGCGGCAAGGGCTGTTACGCCGGGCAGCGGCTGACCATATTGGCGCTCGCAAGGCTGACCGGCCCCGCTATGTTGCCGGCTACCCTGTCGCGGCGATAGATGTCGCGGTGCATCAAGACCTTGCCTTGCGCGTCCACGCCGGCAGTGAAATAGGTGATGTACACCGGCAGTGCGCCAGATAGCGGCACAGTCACAGTTTCGCCCGATGCGACAATCGCATCGATGTCCGCCGCGCTGCGCACATCCTCGACCAGCGTCTTGGCCAGCCCCATGGCATCGCCGACCCGCACACAGCCATGACTGAAGGCACGCACATCGCGCTCGAACAGCGGCTTTGCCGGCGTGTCATGCAGATAGACGCTATGCGGGTTGGGCATGTCGAGCTTGACCTGGCCCAGGGCATTGTCCGGGCCGGGTTTTTGCCGCCAGCGGTCGCCGGCACGGACATAGCCCTTGCTGGCGGGAAAGCGGCCGTGATTTTCGGCAACGATGCTGGCGGGAATCTCCCACCATGGATTGAGGATGACGCCCGCAATGCTCGCGGCGAACACTGGCGTCGGCGTGCGGGTCTTGCCGACGATGACCCGCCATGTGCCGCGCTGCTGGCCCTGTTTCCACAACCGGGCTTCAAAGGCTGCGACATTGACCAGCACGAAATCCGGCCCCAGCGACCGCGGTAGCCAGCGCCATCGCTCCATGTTGCGCGCCAGTGTCTGGCGCCTGCCAGGGTCCGTCTCCAGCGACAGCGCGAGGGCGAGCGCGGCATAGTCCGGATGCTGCGGGCGCAGGCCACCGAAAAAGCTGTCGAGGCCATCCTCGCCCAATGCCAGTGCGGCCGACAGGCCAGCGCCCAGATCGATCGTCCGGTCGCTGTCGTCCATGTGCCAGCGCGCCGGGTCGCTGGCCGCTGCCGTGCCCAGCAGATGCGCCTTAGCCAAGGCCAGCGCGGCCCGCGTCGCCGCTTCATCGATCCCGGCTGCATCGGCGCTTCGCAGCGCCGCGTCCAGCGCTGTCAGATCCGGCACCGGCAGCGCATCGGCCCCGGCAAAATCCGCCCATTGCCGCAACCGCACGATGGTGGCCGCATCCCAGTGCGGCGGCGCTTGCGCCTGAACCGGCGGCGCTTGCGCCTGAGCCGGCGGCGCTTGCGCTTGAACAGGCGTCGCTTGCGCTTGAACAGGCGTCGCTGCCATCACCAGCATCGCTATCGCCAACAGGGGCTTCATCGCTGTTTCCTGTCCTTCTGGCGTATCGCCCTCTTTCGGGCGCCCTTTTGCCTGCCTATTTTGGAGCGAGCAATCTGGATCACGCATCATATGCATATCACACGGCGCGGCCTTTTGGCTGTCATGGCTGGCGGATCGGCCCTTGCGGCTGCGCCGCGTGCGTTTGCATCCGTGCGGCAGGACTTGCCGGTCGGCCTGTTGCCGCGTGCCATCGCTTCGCTCGGCCGCCACGGCGCCGCTGTTCCAAACCACGATCTGATCGGCATCGCCGATTTCTCAAGGGCCTCGGCAGACCCGCGCTTCCACCTCGTTGATGTTGCCAATGGCCGGGTCGCTGCGACATATCTTGTCTCCCATGGTCGCGGCTCCGATCCCGTGCACACGGGATGGTTGCAACGCTTCTCCAACCAGTCCGGTTCCAACGCATCGTCGCGTGGCAGCTATGTCACCGGCGAGGCGTATGTCGGCAAGCATGGCCGTTCGCGCCAGCTGCACGGCCTCGACGCCGACAACAGCGCCGCGTTCGAACGGGCTATCGTCATTCACGGCGCCGATTATGTCAGCACGGCCATGGTGGCCACCCATGGCCGCATCGGCCGCAGTCAGGGCTGCTTTGCCTTTTCGCGCACCGACATCGAAAGCGTGCTGGCCCGGCTGGGGCCGGGGCGGCTGCTCTACGCTGACCGATAGCCGCGCCGGCCATGGCGCGCTAATGTGGTACCATGATTCGCTCCGTCCTGCCGCTTTTCCTCATTCTTGCCGCGCCTGCGCTGGCGCAGCCCGCTCCCGAAACGCCCGCACCGGCTCCTGCGCCCGCACCTGTACCGGCGCTGGTGCGCGTCACGCTGACGACGCCGCTTGGCGCCATCGTGCTCGGCCTCGACAAGGACCATGCGCCGGTCACTTCCGCTTATTTCCTCAAATATGTCGATCAGAAACGCCTTGATGGCTCGACGTTCTACCGCGCCTATCGCATCACGCCCGATGGCACGTTGGGGCTTGTGCAGGGCGGGGTGCTCGACCCGCGCAAGCTGTTGCCGCCGGTCGCGCACGAGCCGACGAGCATGACCGGCCTGACCCATACCGAAGGCGCGATTTCGCTGGCCCGGATGGCGCCGGGCACCGCCACCGCCAATTTCTTCATCATCCTTGGCGATCTTTCCAGTCTCGATGCCCAGCCAGCCGGCAAGGGCGACCCCGATGGCTATGCCGTGTTCGGGCGCGTGCTTGAGGGCATGGACGTGGTCCGCAAGATCCTCGCCGCACCAACATCGCCGACCAAGGGCGAAGGCAGCCTCAAGGGCCAGATCATCGAAGTGCCGGTACCGCTCCTGTCGGCGCGCCGCACGCCCTAGAACAATCCCGGCACCTCGCGCTGCGCCGCTGTCGGATTGGCGGCAATCAACATTGCGCGCTCGGAAGCATCGGCGGACAATGACCGGGCCGTATTGGCCGCGATCGGGCTGCATACCCGACCGTTCAGAAAATCGAGTGAACGGGCAACCGAATTTTCGCGGGCGTCGCCCAGCGGCTGGCCGACATCGTCGGTTGCGGCGCAGCTATTCGGCACCTTGTCGGCCATTCCGTTGAAATACTCGCCCTGGCGCAGGCTGTTCTGCGTGGCAAAGGCCGTGATGCGCAGCCGGTCATCGCATTCGGCGCGGTCGCGCGCGATCTGGCCGACCGGCTTGCCGAAAGTGTTTGCGCCGACGAGCGCCATGCTGGTCGGATAATAGGGAATGAAGCCGTTGATGACGAATTCGCTGGCCGATGCCGTGGCGCCGGTGCCGATGAAGGCGATGCGTACCGGCGATACCGATTGCGATTGGAACGTGAAATTATGAACATCGTTGTTCGATGATTTTTCGGGGCGGAATACGGTGCGCGAGAACACCTCGCTGGAAAAGCGGTTGCCGCCCATCAAGTCGCCCATAAGCTCGGCTGTCGAAACCAGCCCGCCGCCATTGTGCCGGAAATCGATTATGAAGCGGGTAACGCCTTGGTTGCGCAGCGTCAGGAAGGCCGAACGCAACTGAGCATCGGCGGTGGAAATGAACGTCCGCAGGTTGATATAGCCAACCGGGCCGGAGGCATCGCTTATAACGCGCACGCCAAAGCGCGGCGACACTGGCTGGATGTTGAAATCCGCCTTGATGATGTTCAGCACGCGGGTGCCTGAAGCATCGCTGATCCGCAACGTGCGCGCCAGACCGGCGGTAGAGGCGCCGAACGCCGCGGAAACGGCCGCCGAGCCGCCACCAGCCATCAGGCTGCTGACTGATTCCAGCGTTGCCTCGCTGGTACCGATCGCGAGAATTTCGGCGCCCCGGTCGATGCCCGCGCCCAGTGCCGGCGCGCCTTCGAAGGCATCGGTGACAAAGGCCCGGCGCGCGGCGGTGTCATACTGGATTCGAATCCCGAACGCCGCTGTCTGGCCGGACGTGTTGAAGGCGTTTTCCTCGGCAATCGAGGTTATGTAAGTAAATCCCCGGTCGCGGTTCTGGGCGCGGGCCGGCGCCACCAGTGCATCGATATAGGATTGCACAGTGGCATGGTCGGACGGATTGACGCCCGATGCAATCAGATCGGGAAACAGATACCATTCCGAAATCTGCGCCGCTGCCCAATCCTGCCGAGACCGCAGCGAGCATGACCCGGTTGCAGGCGGCGTCACTCCGCCGCCACCGCCACCACCGGGGGGTGCCGTGCCGCCGCCGCACGCAGTCACTGCGATGCAGAGCAACGCCGTGACGGCCCTGGCCATGAAACGGGATGTGGATACGCGGCGCAAAACTGGCTCGTTCATGGCGATGTTGTCGCAAGCCTGCTGCCTTCTGTCCAGCGACCAGCCGGCGCAGATTGACGCAGAAAATTCACACGGCCCGCCCTTGACGATGACAGGGTGGCGGCACATATGCAGCCTCGCTGTTGGCACTCGCCGCTGTTGAGTGCCAGCGCATCCGAATTTTCGTAAAACCGAATTCCCATAACCAATGAGGGCTCAAATGGCATTTCGTCCGCTCCATGACCGCGTGCTCGTGCGCCGCGTCGAAGCTGAAGCAAAGACTGCCGGGGGTATCATCATCCCCGATACCGCCAAGGAAAAGCCGCAGGAAGGCGAAGTCGTCTCCGTCGGCACCGGCACGCGCGGCGATGACGGGGTTGTCACCCCGCTCGAAGTCAAGGCCGGCGACAAGATCCTGTTCGGCAAATGGTCCGGCACCGAGGTCAAGCTCGATGGCGAAGACCTGCTGATCATGAAGGAAAGCGATATCCTGGGTATTCTCGGCTGAAGCCAGCACCTGAATCTCCCAACCCAACCAGACTTTAAGGAGTATCAAAATGGCAGCCAAGGACGTGAAGTTCGGCCGTGACGCCCGCGAACGCATTCTGCGCGGTGTCGACATTCTCGCTGACGCCGTGAAGGTGACGCTGGGTCCCAAGGGCCGCAACGTCGTCATTGAAAAGAGCTTCGGTGCGCCCCGCATCACCAAGGACGGCGTGACCGTCGCCAAGGAAATCGAACTCAAGGACAAGTTCGAAAACCTCGGCGCCCAGATGGTGCGTGAAGTCGCCTCCAAGACCAACGACATTGCCGGCGATGGCACCACCACCGCCACCGTGCTGGCCCAGGCCATCGTGCGCGAAGGCATGAAGTCGGTTGCCGCCGGCATGAACCCGATGGATCTCAAGCGCGGCATCGATCTGGCCGTTGGCAAGGTCGTCGCTGATCTCAAGGCCCGTTCCAAGCCGGTCAGCGGTTCTGCGGAAATTGCCCAGGTCGGCACCATCTCAGCCAATGGCGAGAGCGAAATCGGCAACATGATCGCCAAGGCCATGGAAAAGGTCGGCAAGGAAGGCGTGATCACCGTCGAAGAAGCCAAGGGCATGGAATCGGAACTGGATGTCGTCGAAGGCATGCAGTTCGACCGTGGCTATCTGAGCCCCTATTTCATCACCAACCCGGAAAAGATGCAGGTCGAACTCGAATCGCCCTACATCCTCATCCATGAAAAGAAGCTGTCGAACCTGCAGGCGCTGCTCCCGGTTCTGGAAGCCGTTGTCCAGTCGGGTCGCCCGCTGCTGATCATCGCCGAAGACGTCGAAGGCGAAGCGCTTGCCACCCTCGTGGTCAACAAGCTGCGCGGTGGCCTCAAGGTCGCTGCCGTCAAGGCGCCCGGCTTCGGTGATCGCCGCAAGGCCATGCTCGAAGACATCGCCGTCTTGACCAAGGGCGAGATGATCTCCGAAGACCTGGGCATCAAGCTGGAGAACGTCACCCTGCCGATGCTCGGCCAGGCCAAGCGCGTCACCATCGACAAGGACAACACCACCATCGTCGATGGCGCCGGTGAAGCCGACAGCATCAAGGCCCGCGTCGAACAGATCCGTGCCCAGATCGAAATCACCACCAGCGACTATGACAAGGAAAAGCTCCAGGAGCGTCTTGCCAAGCTTGCGGGCGGCGTCGCGGTCCTCAAGGTCGGCGGCTCGACGGAAGTTGAAGTCAAGGAACGCAAGGACCGCGTTGACGACGCCCTGCACGCCACGCGCGCAGCCGTCGAAGAAGGCATCGTCCCAGGCGGCGGCACGGCTCTGCTGTACGCCACCAAGGCTCTCGAAGGGCTCAAGGGCGCCAACGACGACCAGACCCGCGGTGTGGACATCATCCGCCGCGCGCTGTTCGCCCCGGTGCGCCAGATCGCTGCCAACGCCGGCCATGACGGCGCCGTTGTCTCGGGCAAGCTGCTCGAAGGCGGCGACGACAAGATCGGCTTCAACGCACAGACCGATGTCTACGAAAACCTCGTGGCTGCCGGCGTCATCGACCCGACCAAGGTCGTGCGCACAGCGTTGCAGGATGCAGCCTCGGTCGCATCGCTGCTGATCACCACCGAAGCTGCCATCACCGAAGCACCGGCTGACGACAAGCCCGGCGGCGGCGGCATGGGCGGCGGCATGGGCGGCATGGGCGGGATGGACTTCTAAAAGCCCAGACCCAAGTCACCGGAAAATCGGGGGTCGCAGGTTCGCCTGCGGCCCTTTTTTCATGTTTGGCGGTGCTGCGAAGCAACGTCTTCAATTTTCAATAGTATTGATTGCACAAAGACTGCCAATACTTGTCTTTTTGTATGAATCCGTCAAAAGTGCTGCACCCTATGCCCTTGGTAATTGCACAAAGCATCCATCAGGTATAAGCTCGGTCAAAATAAAATCAAAACAGATATTGGGCCGCGCTTTTCTGGGAGTGTTTCATGTCTGTCACGCAACTTGCGTCCGGTTTGGCCGGAGCTATCGGCAGCAGCTTTCGCGCGCCGCAGAATCAATTGTTGTTCGTTGAATTCGGCGGCAAACTGTCGAAACTCGATCTGTTTCCGCACGCCAGCATCATCTCGTCTGGGCTGGTCATGCTCAAGGGGACATTTGTCTTCGATCTGGAAACCGGCACCCAGGGCGGAGTCGGCCCGGCCGGCGACATCTGGTGGCAGCAGCAGACAACGGTGAAGCGCCAGATGACGCCGCGCAATGGCGCCGGCATCGTCCGGCTCGGCGCGGTCGGCTTCACGGCGCTTGGTCCCAATGCGCTTCAGATGCTGAGTTATGGCAGCACTTCCATTCCGGGCAACAACGATGCCACCAACCAGCTGACCCCCGGCACCGTGTTTGCCGTGCGAACCGCCGCTGGCAATTACGCCAAGGTGCGCGTGCTGACCTATGGCTACAACATGTTCATCCAATGGGTCACCTATCGGCTCAACCCGGCCTATGCCGTCATCGGCACCGGCTATGTCGAGCCCGAGGATGTCGAAGTCAGCGCCAGCAACACCCAAGCCTATATCACCGAGCGCGGCGGCAATTTGCTGCGCGTCCCGCTGACGGGGCCGCATTCCAATCGATCGCTCGCGACAGTGGTGTCTTCGGGCATGACGGCGCCGCACCAGATCGCGCTCGATGAAGCGGGTGGCGACGCATATGTGGTCGAATTCGCCAATCCGGGACATCTGTGGCGAATCGATCTGGCCAGCGGCGCCCGCACATCTGTGGCATCGGGCCTCAATCGCGCCATCGGCCTTGTGCTCAGCGCGGACAGGCAATTCGCCTATGTCAGCGAACAAGGCCCCGGCACCGTCAGCCGCATCACCTTGTCCAGCGGCGCAAAAACAGTGCTTGCGACCGGGCTGACCGCGGCCTTCATGCTCAGTTGGGCCGATGCCGGGCAGACATCGCTGCTGGTTGTCGAACGTGACCCAGCCAACCGCGTCACCCAGATAAACCTGGCTGGCGGCTCGGCGGTCATCGCGCCCGCCATGCCGGCGCGGCCATCGAGTGTGGCCGTGATTGCACCGGGCCGCATGCTGGTGTGCTGCAATGACGTCATAGCGCAGGTCAATTTCCTGGCGGCGTCGCTCGATCCATCGGGGCCGCTGCTCATGGGCATCGGCTTTGTGCCGTTCGACAAGATCGATGCCGGCGGGCTGGCAACCACCGATGCCGGCTATTTCTACGCCGTTACCAATGCACCGTTCGGCGGCACGCTGCCGATCATGATCAACCACCAGCGCGCCGCTACGTCGGGCGCAAGCCACTACCGGGTGCGGGTGGACGGCACCACGCGCAGCGACAGTTGGGCGGACTATCGCTGGAACGGGCTGCAATATCTGCTGACCAATGTCGGTCCGGTGACGGTTGCGGGGCTTAGCAACTGCTTCCCGGTGCATCCGATCAGCGATCTGTTCCTGTGGATGAACCCGTCGCTGGGCATGTTGATGGCGTCGGTGGGCCTCCCCAATGGCACGCACACTATCCAGGTGGACTTCATCAATGCTGCCGGCGCGCCGATTGCCAGCTCGACTCCGCTGGTCATCATGGTGAACAATCAGAACTGCGTCGGGGCCTTGTCACCGCCAACGTTGGGCGGGGCAGCTGCGGATGCATGCGGCGTGCTGCATGTCGGCGGCGGCGGCACGGTGGATATCGGCTTCACCGCCAGCCATCCGCAGAACTATGGCAACTGGAGCATCAGCGTCATCAAGGGTGTTACCGGCGTATTGGCCCAAAGCGGGCCATTGCCGCCGGCGATCACCCAGGTGTCGGCTACATCGGCGACATTGCTGGCAGGCTGCCCGATGGCCGGTTTCGCCGCCTATCTCTATGTGGCGACGACTGTCCAAAACGGCTGGGGCCGGCAATCGCAATATGATGCCAGCGATGCCGTGGCGTTCGTGCTGGCGCCATGAACGAGAGGGGCCGGCGGTGGCAGCCGCCGGCCTATTTCGCCGCCTGCGCTTCAGCCATCGCCGCATCGACATCCGCCACGGCCTTGTCAGCCGTGGCCTGTTCCCCGGCCGATGACCGCACTTCGGGTTCGGACCCGCACGCTGCCAGCAGCAGGGCGGGGGCGACGAGCAGGGCAGGGTGGATACGCATCGCCGTCTGATACATCAACGCTTGCCCTAATGCCACGTCGCGGCCAAGCTTCCGGCGCAAGCGGGGGGCGAGATACATGGGCTGGTATTCGGAATGGCTGTTTCCACGGCTGCTTGACCGGGCGCTGGGCCATCCGCGCATCGCGGAGCGGCGCCGCGCGCTGGTGTCACAGGCGCGCGGCGATGTTCTGGAAATAGGCTTTGGCAGCGGCGCGACGCTGCCATTCTATGATCCCGCGCGGGTCACGGCGCTGACCGTGGTCGAGCCGTCCGAGGGCATGAACAAGCGCGCCGAAACCGCCATCGCCGCCAGCCCGGTGCCGATTACATCGATACCTGGCGCCGGCGAGTCGCTGCCCTTCAGCAACGCCAGTTTCGACACCGTGGTCTGCTGCCTGACGCTGTGCAGTGTTGCCGACCCGCCCCGCGTGCTGGACGAGGTGCGCCGCGTGCTGCGTCCCGGCGGGCAATTCCTGTTCATGGAACATGTCCTGAGCGAGGATGCCGGCCGCCGTCGCTGGCAGCAGCGCCTCAACCCCATCCAGCGCGTTGTCGGTGTCGGCTGCAATCTCAACCGCGACAGCGCCGCGATGATCCGCGGCGCCGGTCTTTCGCTCGGCCCCATTGTGCAGGAAATAGAGCCGGCGTTCGGCGCTATGGCGCCTTTGGTGCCTCTGGTGGCGGGAGCGGCGGTGAAGGCGTAACGACCGGCTCAGCCGGCGCTTCAGCCGGCGCTTCAGGGGGCGGCGCCGGGTTTGGGGTCGCCGCATCCTCAGGCTCGGCAAACGGATCGTCGCTTTCGGGCGGGTTGCCGTCGAACAAAAGCGCGCGGCGCCGCTGCAGGAACGCCGATTTGACCAGCGTGTATTCGTCCAGACTGTCGGCCAGCAACTTGTCGCCGCCCGCGTCGGTCAGTTGGGCGCGAAAATCGACGATCCGCAGGCTGATCTGCGCCGCCCGCGCCGGAATCGTCGGGCTGAGCAGGGCATTGCGGGCAAAATCCGCCGGGTCGATGAAGAAATCCAGCGGCGTCGCCAGCCCGTCGCGCAGCGTCGATGGCCCGAACAGCGGCAGCACGAGATACGGCCCGGATTTGATCCCCCATCGCGCGAAGGTCTGGCCGAAATCCTCAGGCTCGCGCGGGCGGCCGAGATCTGTGGCGACATCGTTGATCCCGGCAACGCCCAGCGTGGAGTTGACGATGAAACGATCGACCGTGCGCATCGCCTGGTCGATCTTGCCTTGCAAAACCGCATTCAGGAAATTCGCCGGCTCGCCATAGTTGCGATAGGCGTTGCCGATGGCAGTGCGACCGGCTTGGGGTACAACGGCGCGATAGCCCTGTGACAGCGGCCGGATCGCATAACGGTCGAGCCGCTTGTTGAAGGCATAAATACGCCGGTTGGACTTTTCCCAGGGGTCCGCCTCGGCACGTGACAGATCAGTGGCGCCCGGCGTTGCACAGGCGCAAAGCGGCAGCAGCAAAAGCGACAATAACAGCATGCGCATGAGCGCGTTGTGGCAGCAATCCGCGCATCTTGCAAAGGGGCGGGGTTACGATGAGGCGTCAGTCTGCTATCATCCGATGGTAAAATCGGGGGATTGACGGACATGTCGTTTCTTTCATTTGTCACCAAAGCCTTGGACGCTCTCGATCTTGACGACGACGTCAACCGCATCGTTATCGACCGGCTGGTGCGCCGCACCCGAAACCGCCCGCATCCCTGGAGCACGCGGCACGATTACATCTCATGGTCCAGCCTGACAGACCGCACCTACAATGCCCGGCTGCTGCCCGCCAAAGCCTATCCCGATGCCGAAGCTATGGGCACGCGCCGCCCGCCGGTTGCCGCCGTCGCCGAATTGTTCGCCGTCCCGGCCGGCCAGGCGCAGCGAACCTGCCCCAAATCCACCGGGCTGTTCCCCGCCTTTGCCCAATATCTGACCGATGGCTTCATCCGCACGCAATTGTCGAACGATGACACGCTGACAGACAGGCGGCGCACCACGTCGAACCATGAAATCGACATGAGCCCGCTTTATGGTCGTACACCTGTCCAGACCCGCGTGCTGCGGGTGGCAAATCCCGGCCCCGGCCAGCTTGGCCAATTGAAAACCCAGACCATCGGCGGCGAAGCGTTTCCGCCAGCTCTGTTCGGCGACGACGGCCAGGTGAAACCGGAATTCTGCATCGACGGCAAGCCGGTGCTCGACACGCCGCTGGGAATCGACCGCGCCGAGGGCGGCGCCCGTGCCAGCCTGTTTGCCGTCGGCGGTGACCGGGTCAATGCCGCCCCGCAGACCGCGATGATGAACACGCTGTTCCTGCGCGAACACAACCGGCTGGCAGCGATGCTGGAGAAAGGCCACCCCGATTGGGATGATGAACGCGTGTTCGAAACCGCGCGCAACATCATCATCGTCATGTTCATCAAGATCGTCGTCGAGGAATATATCAATCATATCAACACCACCGAATTCATGTTGCAGGCCGATCCGTCGGGCGCCTGGAAGGCAAGGTGGAACCGGCCGAACTGGATGACGGTGGAATTCAGCCTTCTTTATCGCTGGCACGCGCTGGTGCCGCAGAACGTCACCTGGGGCGGCAAGACCCTGCCGGGCAACATCACGCTGATGGACAACCGCTTCCTGACCGGCAGTGGCCTGGCCACCAGTTTTGTCGAAGTGTCGGCGCACAAGGCCGCCGCACTGGGCCTGCAAAATTCGGCGACCTTTCTTGTCAACGCCGAACGCAAGGCCGTCGAACAGGCGCGGCTCAACAATCTGGCCACCTATAACGACTATCGCAGCGCCATGGGCATGAAGCCGGCAACAAGCTTTGCCGCCATCGTCGGCGACAGCGACAACAAGGTGGAAAAGGCCCGCCGCGCCGCGCTGGCCGACAAGCTCAAGGCGCTTTACGGCACGCCGGACAATGTCGAATTCTATGTCGGCCTGTTTGCCGAACCGCGCGAACCCAACGGGCCGCTGCCCGATCTCGTGTCGGCGATGGTGGCGATGGACGCGTTTTCACAAGCGCTGACCAATCCGCTCTTGAGCGAGCACGTCTGGGGCAATGACAAGAACCGCGCGCTCGCCTTCACTGCCGAGGGACTGGCTGAAATCGACAAGACAAAAACGCTGCGCGACATACTGGCTCGCAATTCGACCGGACTCGGCAAACGGTTTGTCGGCATGACCCGCAAGGAATGGCAGCGGGAATAGCCCTGCTGCCAAAGCAGCGGTTGAATCGGCCTGCGGCGAAGCACTGTTTGTTGCAGCCTGCGGCTGTGGGGCGGCTTGACTGATATAAAGATATCTTTATGTCCCATCCGTGATGGACGTATTGCTCGCCATATTTCGTAGCCTTTCCGACGCCAGCCGGTTGCGTATCCTGCTGCTTTTGCGACGCATGGAGCTGTCGGTCGGCGAAATCGCCGCCGTGCTCGGCCAAAGCCAGCCCCGCGTTTCGCGCCACATCCGCATCCTTGCCGACGCCGGCGTGGTCGATCGCGCCAAGGAAGGCGCCTGGGTTTTCGTACGGCTCGGCAAGGCGGCCATCAGCGGCCCTGCGCTGGCCGCAATCGATGCGCTGGGCGGTAGCGATCTTGCTGCCGCCGATCTGGAACGCCTGACTGCGGTGCGCGCCGAACGCGCCGCCGCCGCCGATGCCTGGTTCGCCGCCCATGCCGATGACTGGGACAAGGAACGCTCGCTGGCCGCTGCCGAAGCCGATGTCGAGGCGGCGATCATCGCGGCGCTTGGCGGCCACAGCCTTGGCGCGCTGATCGATGTCGGAACCGGCACCGGCCGCATGATCGAACTGCTGGGGCCGCGCGCCCGCAGCGCGCTGGGCATCGACCGCTCACCCGAAATGCTGCGGCTGGCGCGTGGCCGGATAGAATCCAGTGGGCTTGTCCATGCCCAGGTGCGCGCCGGCGACATGTATGCGCTGCCCGGCAGCGATGCGTCGGCCGATACCGTGGTCGTGCATCAGGTGCTGCATTTTGCCGATGATCCCGGCGCCGTGGTCCGGGAGGCAGCGCGCGTGCTCGCTCCGGGCGGGCGCTTGCTGGTCGTCGACCTGATGCCGCACGACCGCGAAGACCTGCGGACAACGCGGCGTCATGTCCGGCTCGGTTTTGCCGACGAGGCCGTGACCGGGTGGATGGCAGCAGCAGGGCTATCGGCAAGCGTCGTGGCACAGTTGCCGTCCATGGATGGGCTAGGCGTGAGTTTGTGGCTTGGCCAGCAGCCGGCCAATGCGGAAAGGCGTGCAGCGTGAATCTGTCTCTTGGCCAGATGGCCGAAGCGGCCCGCGCCCTTAACGGGCCATTGTTTGCCGATTTGCCCGGCGATCTGTCCATCAGTTTCGAATTTTTCCCGCCCAAGAGCGAAGCGATGGAAAAGACATTGTGGGAATCGGTGGAAACACTGACGCCGCTGGCCCCGCGCTTTTTCTCGGTGACTTACGGCGCCGGCGGTTCGACCCGGGAACGCACCCATGCCACGGTGGCGCGCATTGCC
>NZ_JANPCD010000064.1:0-3394 GCF_031430775.1 Sandarakinorhabdus sp.
CAGCAACCTTTATCGTGTTTCTCCCACCGGCACAGCTGAACCACAGCGACTGACCAGCTTTGCCGGCGCCGACAACGCGCCCGGCTCGGGCAGCTATCCGGCGTTCAGCCCCGATGGCCGCAGCATCGCCTATGTCGAAGGCGGCCCCGTAGAACTGTTCTCCTATGGCACGCGCCATCTGGCCATCATCCCGGCCATGGGCGGCGAACGGCGGCTGTTGACCGCATCGCTGGACCGCAATGTCACAGGCCCGGTCTGGTCAGCCGACGGCAAGAGCATCAGCGTCATTGTCGAGGATGACGGCGCCGAGCGTATCGCCCGCGTCGATATCGCCAGCGGCCGGATCAGCGATGTGGCAAGTGGCCCACGCGTGTTTTCCGCGCTCACCGGCAATGGCAAGGGGCGCATCGCGGCGCTGCTCTCCACGCCCATGATGCCGCCAGAGGTCGTCGCCTTCGACGGCAACACAGCGCGGCAATTGACCCATCACAACGATGCCTGGCGGGCCAGCGTCACGCTCAGCCCGGTGACCGCAACCAGCTTCCGGAGCAAGGACGGCACCGAGGTGCATGGCTTTGTCACCCTGCCCGCCCAAACACCGGCCCAAACTCTGGCCAAACCCCTGCCCGCCATCCTTTTCAACCATGGCGGCCCGCAGTCGCAGTTCGACTGGAGCTTCAATCCGATGTGGCAGGCACTGGCCGGCCATGGCCTTGCCGTCATCGCGTCCAATCCGCGCGGCGGCACCGGTCGCGGCCAGGATTATGCCAAGGCGATCTATGCCGCCTGGGGCAGTGTCGATGTGCAGGACGCGCTGGCCGCCGTCGATGATGCCGTTGCGCGCGGCATCGCCGATCCGGCCCGGCTGGGCGTTGGCGGCTGGAGCTATGGCGGCATGCTGACCAACTATCTCATCGCGTCCGACACGCGCTTCAAGGCGGCGGTCAGCGGCGCCAGCATCAGCAACGTCATCGCCGGCTATGGCACCGACCAATATGTCAATGACTATGAAACCGAACTCGGCAAGCCGTGGGAAAACCGCGAAGCCTGGGACCGGGTCAGCTATCCGTTCCTGCATAACGACCGCATCGTCACGCCGACGCTGTTCATGGTCGGCCAGGTGGACTGGAACGTGCCGCTGATTGCGTCGGAACAGATGTACCAGGCCCTGCGCAGCCGCGGCATCCCGGCCCGGCTGGTGATCTATCCGGGCGAACATCACGGCGTCAAACGCCCCAGCTTCCTCAAGGACCGCATGACCCGCTGGCTCGGTTGGTATGATCAATACATCAAGTAAGCCGCCGCGACGTTTGCGTCGCTTGCCCATCGCGGCGCTGCATGTGTAACCAGCGGGCATGATCGGCGCAGGCAGCATCTTTCTTGGCGTTCTCGGCATGACGGTAATCGTCGCCGTGCGCTATCTGCTGGTGTCCGGCAGCTTTGCGCTGTGGACGGCACGGCGCGGCATCACCGCCGGCCCGGCCAACCCGCAGCGTCGCCGCGCGCAGATCCGCGCCGAAATCGGCTGGTCGCTGCTGTCGGCGGTCATCTATGCCGTGCCCGCCGGCCTGGCCGTGGAACTGTTCCGCCGTTACGGCTGGACGCAGATGTCGCTGACTGTCGATACGCTGGGCGAAGCCATATGGTGGCCGATCAGCATCGGCGTCTATCTGTTCGCGCATGACACCTGGTTCTACTGGACCCACCGCTGGATGCACACGCCGCGCTGGTTCAAGCGCGTCCACGCCGTCCATCACGCCAGCAAGCCGCCCACCGCCTGGGCCGCCATGAGCTTTCACCCCACCGAGGCCATTTCGGGCGCTGTTCTCATCCCGTCCCTGATGTTCATTGTTCCGATTCACGTTGGTGCACTGGCAGTCGTCCTGACCATCGCCAGCGTCATGGGCGTCACCAATCACATGGGCTGGGAAATGTTCCCGGCGCGCTGGGTGAACGGCTGGTTCGGCCGCCATGTCATCAGCGCATCGCACCACGAGACGCACCATCGGCACTACAATTGCAACTATGGCCTGTATTTCCGTTTCTGGGACCGGCTGTGCGGCACCGACACCGGTTTGGCACAATGGAAAATTAATACTTTATAAACTATTGTAAAAGTTTGATTTTCCGCTGTTGCAGCATTGTCTTGGCCAAAAGTTTACGGTACTCGCTGAGGCGTAAGTTTCAGGGGCAAAATCGTGAGCCATCATTTTGTCGTGGCGATTGCCGCCGTCGTTATCGCTTCTCCGGCGGCTGCGGTGACAACCGTCGTGACCAGCGCGACCTCGGCCGCGACAGTAAACACCGGCGCGTTGGCGAACTCCAACCTGACCGCCGCCTACACGGCTGCAAACGCCATCGTGCTGGTGCCGCGTCTGGCGCTGGCGACGCGCCAGACCATCACCAGCGTGAAGATCGAACTGCTGATCAGCACGACGACCACCGGCACCCTGACCAACGGCACTGGCGACCAATCGGTCCGCACCTACCGCCTTGCCAACAGCTTTGCCGGCACGCTGGTCGGCAAGCTGCCGACGGGCACCGTCCAGACATTCAATCCATCGTTCACCAGCGAAACCAACAATGTGCAAGCAGCCGGTCGCCAGACAGCGAATGTCAATTTCACGTCCGGCGCGCCGCAGCTTGTGAGCACGATCACACTGACCGGCGGCAACCTCAATTTCTTCAACCGCAACGCCTTTCTGGCCGATCCGTTCGACGACGTCTTCAAGATGACGCTGAACATGACCGGCAACAGCGTCGCCTCGCGCCCGCGCGACGCGAACGGCGTCGTGCCGTCCGGCAACATCGGCGCCTTCAACCGTGTGCTGACCACGATCATCAATTCCAGCGTGCGCGTCACTTATGTGTCGCGCGAATGGATCCCCGGTGACGCGCCGGTGCCGGAACCGGCCAGCTGGGCGATGATGATCGCCGGCTTCGGCCTGATTGGCGCCAGCATGCGCCGCCGCCGCTCTGCGCTTGCCTGATTGGCGCCGCCGCGCCGGCATCGCCTGATCGCGATCACCTCAGACACAAAACAGGCCGTGCCCCCGGGCGCGGCCTGTTTTCGTTTGGGCACTGCACAGAAACCGCATGGGCATTCGCTGCGCCGGCGCTATACTGGTGCCAGACCCCGGGGGGCCGGCTTGGACCGGTTGAGAGGCAGCTGTTGGCTGCGACCCGCTGAACCTGATCCGGCTTGAACCGGCGGAGGGAGGGCGCGGCACAATGCCCGCACTCCGTTCGATATAAATGGAGCGCGCACCATGGCCGACATCAACAGCCCCATCGAAATGCCCGTCACCACCGGCGCCCTGCCCGGCAGCCGCAAGATCCATGTCGCCGGCACATTGTTCCGCGGGTCGCAGCCAACAGCTGCCTCTCAACCGGT
>NZ_JANPCD010000065.1:0-1678 GCF_031430775.1 Sandarakinorhabdus sp.
TCGCGCGCCACCTGATCGGCAACGGACTTCAGCAGCGCCGGCGCATCAAAGACGATGCCGTCGCGGATGGTCCAGCGAATGCCGCCGACGCGCACGGTCTTTTGCGTGGCCTCGTCCAGCTTTTCAAAGCCGGTGCCGTACAGCGTCTTGAGGTTGTGCAGCGGGTTTTCGGGCGTGATGACCAGATCGGCGCGCATGCCGACGCGGATCAACCCGAAATCGGGGCTGCGGCCCCCCGGTTCCTCCAACGTCGTGGCGCCGTTGATCGTGGCGCTCTGGATGACTTCCAGCGGCGCAAAACCGGCCTCGCGCAGCAGTTCCAGTTCGAGGATATAGCCAAATCCCCAGGTCTGCCAGATGAAGCCGGGGTCGCTGCCGGTGGTGACACGCCCTCCCATATTCTTGTAATCATTCACCAAATGCATGTAGCGAGTGTAGAATCGCCGCCATTCATATTCGCGCTCGCTGGTCCAGTCGAAGAAATAGCTGCCATGGTTGTCGCGGTTGGATTCGAAAAACCCGGTCAGCGACGGCAGTGTATAGCGGTCATGCCATTCCGCCCGCTTGGCGCGCATCAGGTCGCGGCTGGCGCTGTAGATGTTGAACGTCGGATCGAACACGACGCCGCTGGCCTTTTGCGCCTTCAGATAATCCTGCCATTCCGGGCCGCCGGGCGCGTGGATCTGGTTCCAGATCTCGGCGATGCCGCCGAAACGCTTTTGCTCGTCGTTGAAATTATAGTCGGCCGGCGTGTCCTGCACGCGCCGGCCATCAAGCATGCTCTCGAAATGGCCGTAGAAATGCGTGATGGTGCCAAGGCCGGCAGCGGCGGCATCACGGGCGTTGAATTCGGCGATATTGGGCTGCGACAGATGCGCGACGATCCCCAGCCCGAGTTTTTTCGCCTCGTCGATGGCGGCACGGGCAATGGTGGGGGTTTCATCGCCGCGATTGAAGAACTTGATGCCGTCGATGCCGGCGCCAGCCGCCCAGCGCACCCATTCGCGGGCCTTGTCCGGGGTTTGCACACGGCCACCCTTCCAGCCCGCCGAAGCACCCGAACCCAGAGTCTGATAGACGTAGATGCGCGGCGACACGGTCTCGCCGGCGGCGGCGCGGCGCTTGTCATCCAGGGCCCGGGCGGCGTCGTCGCCATACAGCGGCACGCCGCGCAAGGTCGTCACACCATGCGCCAACCACAACCGATACGCA
This sequence comes from Sandarakinorhabdus sp., assembly GCF_031430775.1. GTDB lineage: Bacteria > Pseudomonadota > Alphaproteobacteria > Sphingomonadales > Sphingomonadaceae > Sandarakinorhabdus. The sequence goes on from NZ_JANPCD010000065.1 coordinate 1,213, forward strand.
TAGCTGGGGTCGTCCATCTTGTCGGGGTCGCCCTGATGGCCGTGCATGTCGACAAAACCGGGCAGGACATACATGCCGGCGGCGTCAATTTCGCGCGCCGCGCCTGATGGAGGTCTGTTCGCGCGCATCGGCAATCCGGGCGTGCCAGCGCTGCGTATGTCCGTGATCCGCCCTTGTTTGATGACGATGTCAGCCGGGCCCTGCGGCGGCCCGCCATTGCCGATGATGATGGTCGCACCCCGGATCACCAGCGTTTCATACGGGCCGGCGGCCAGTGCAGGATCGCGCGGCGGCGTGGGGCGCATCGCTTGCGCGGCCACCGTGGCTGGAATTGCCGCCACCAGCACGGCAAGTGATATTCTGGTCCAAACCCGCATGATATACCCCTTTGCCGGCATGATAGAGGCGCGGGCGCGGCGCGCAAAGCCGCTTTCCACCAGACTTCCGGGCGGGTAGCGTGGCAGCC
>NZ_JANPCD010000066.1:0-19253 GCF_031430775.1 Sandarakinorhabdus sp.
GGTACAGCAGCGACAGGATCATGGCATTGAGCCCGACCGACTTGCCCGAGCCAGTGGTGCCCGCAATCAGCAAATGCGGCATCGGCGCCAGATCGGCGATCACCGGATCGCCGGCAATGTCCTTGCCAAGCACGATCGGCAGGGCAGCGGACCGGTTTTCAAAGGCCGCGCTGCCCAGCAGCTCGGACAGGCTGACCATTTCCCGGCTGGCGTTGGGCAATTCGATGCCGATGACGTTTTTTCCCGGCACAACGGCCACGCGCGCCGACAGCGCCGACATCGACCGGGCAATATCGTCGGCAAGGCCGATGACGCGGCTGGCCTTGATGCCCGGCGCCGGCTCCAGCTCGTACATAGTAACAACCGGGCCGGGGCGCACCTCGCCGATGCGGCCGCGCACGCCGAAATCCTCAAGCACGCCTTCGAGCAGGCGGGCGTTCTGCTCCAGACTGGCGGCATCGATGCGGGCGCGCGGTGCAGACGGCGGCGGCAACAGCAGGTCAAGGCTGGGCAGGATCGCTGAATCCCCCAGATCGAGCGCCTGTTGCCTGTCCTGCTGCTGGCGCTTGCCTGGCACGGCACCGCGCGCCTGCGGCACCACCAGCGTGCGCGGCGCCGCTGGCTGGGTGGCGGCTTCCGCCTCTTCGTAGTTGGCTGTCTGGCGGCGCGGCGACGGCGCACGCACCGGCAGATCATCGTCGGTTTCGGCTAGCTGGCGCGGCAAGGCTGCGAAAACGCCACTGCCGATCGCCACAAAGTCGCTCAGCCCCAGCCCGGTGCCAACGGCCAGCAGGAAAAGCCCGGCCGGCGCCAGCAGGATGGCCAGCGCAAGGCCGATCGGCATGTCGGCCAGTGCCGCGATCGATGTCAGCTCGCCGACGCCTGCCGCGCTGGCCAGGCCGATCAAACCGCCACTGCCTGCTGGTGCGCCCAGTGCCGGCAGGCCGCTGGCCCCGGCCGCCATGGCCAGAAATATCATGCCCAGCAACGTCGCAAGAATCATGCGGCGCAGCGGCAAGGCCCGGCGGCGCATCACCATCACGCCGGCAGCCGCCAGCAGCGGCGCCAGCGCCAGCGACGGCCAGCCCAGAACATGCAGCAGTGCATCGGCGCCGTAACCGCCCACCAGCCCCAGAATATTGCCCGGCGCCCGCGCCGTGACCGTGTTGAACGACGGATCCAGCGGGGAATAGCTGATCAACATGGCCGCCAGAGCCAGGCCCGAGGCAATCAGCGCGCCGCCGCCGGCAACCACGACCAGTCTAGTTGCCGCGCTGGTGATCGCCGTCCGCAGCCGGGCCAGCCGACCCGGCGCAGCCGGGCGTTCACCACTGCGATTCGGCGAAGCTGTCGCCCGTGTTGCCATGATCCCCGATCGCTTCCTGATGCACCAGTTTTGCGGCGCGCGTGTTCACGCTTTGGTCACGCCAGCATGAATCACCCGGCCCTTTGGGTCAAGCTTTGCCGGCACACTTGCGCAGCGCGCACACCACCGGGACATCTTGTCCGGCTTGGGGCGGCGCTGCAATTGCGCTAGACGCAGGCTCATGGATTCAGATGTCATCATCATCGGCGGCGGCCTGATCGGCACCACATTGGCGTTGGCGCTGGCGCGGCACGAGATTTCGAGCATCGTCGTCGATGCACAGGATCTCGATTCGACGACGTTGCCGGCGTTCGATGGCCGGGCCAGTGCGGTGGCCAGCGCCTCGGCGCGCATGCTGCGGGCGCTGGGGCTGGGCGATGTGCTGGACGCGCACGGCTGTGCCATCACCGCCATCCGCGTCACCGATGGCACGCATCCGCAATTCCTGCATTTCGACACCGCCGGGACAGGCGATCCGCTCGGCATCATGGTGGAAAACCGCTTGCTGCGCACCGCCCTGATCGCGGCTGTCCGTGCCGAGCCGAAGATTACCCTGCTGGCGCCGGTCAAGGTCGCATCGCTGGTTCGCGATGCCCATGCCGCCACGCTGACGCTTGTCGATGGCCGCAGCTTCCGCAGTCCGCTCGCCATTGCCGCCGATGGCCGCAAGTCGGCGACCCGGGATGCCGCCGGCATCAAGCTGGCAGCTTGGTCCTATCCGCATGCCGCGCTGGTGACGATGGCGGCGCACACGGTGCCGCACGGCAGTGTCGCCTGCGAGCTTTTCTATCCATCCGGCCCATTGGCGTTGTTGCCGATGACCGATTCCGATGATGGTCGGCCGCGCAGCGCCATCGTCTGGACGATCGAGGGCAAGCACGCTGCTGCTGCCCGCAAGCTTGGCCCCAGGGCACTTGCCGCCGAAATCGCAGCGAGAATCGACGGCACCCTGGGCGAGATCGAGATCATTGCACCTCAGGCGGTTTGGCCCTTGGGCTATCACCATGCCGAAACCTATATGGGCGAGCGGCTGTTGCTGGTTGGCGATGCAGCGCACGGCATCCACCCCATTGCCGGGCAGGGCCTGAACATGGGCTTTCGCGATGTCGCTGCCTGCGCCGAAGTGCTCACCGATGCGATCCGCACCGGGCAGGACATTGGCTCGGCCGAGGTGTTGGCCCGGCATTCGGCATGGCGGCGGTTTGACAACAGCCTGGTCGGCGCGGTCACCGATGGGCTCAACCGCCTGTTCGGCGTGCCCGGCAGCGCGGCATCCCGCGTCCGCCGCACCGGGCTGGCGGCGGTGGAGCGCCTGCCGCCCCTGAAGCAGTTCTTCATGCAACAGGCCCGGGGCGAGACCGGAAAACTGCCAGCTTTGCTGCGCGGCGAACTCGTCTAGCATCGGGTCCGTTCAAGGGAGCGGACACAGCATGACGGCAATCGACAAGTCGGCAATTCTGGCCAGATACCGGGCCGAGCGGGACAAGCGCCTGCGGGACGACGGCAACGACCAATATGTCGAAATCGCCGGCAGCCATGCCCATTTCCTCGACGATCCTTATACCCCGGTCACGCCGCGACCGCCGGTCACCGATCATGTCACATTTGCCATGGTCGGCGGCGGTTTTGCCGGGCTGTGCGTCGGTGCGCGGCTGGTCGAGGCCGGCATCACCGATGTCCGGATCATCGACAAGGCCGGTGATTTTGGCGGCAACTGGTACTGGAATCGCTATCCCGGCGCCCAGTGCGATACGGCGTCGATCATCTATCTGCCGCTGCTCGAGGAAACCGGGCACATGCCGACCGAAAAATATGCGCACGCCCCCGAAATTCTCGAACAGTCGCGGCGAATCGGGCGCACCTTCGGCCTTTATGACAAGGCGCTTTTCCATACCCGTGTCACCGACATGGTCTGGGACGAAGGCGCAAGCGTCTGGGTGGTGACGACCGACCGCGGCGACCGTTTCACCGCTGATTACATCGGCATGGGCACGGGGCCGCTGCATGTGCCCAAGCTGCCGGGGATTCCGGGCATCGAAAGCTTCAAGGGCCATAGCTTTCACACCAGCCGCTGGGACTATGACTATACCGGCGGCGATACTTTTGGCGCGCCGCTCGACCGCTTGAAAGACAAGCGGGTGGCCATCATCGGCACCGGCGCCACTTCGGTGCAGTGTGTCCCGCATCTCGCCCGTGCCGGCGGCACCGTGTATGTCGTGCAGCGCACGCCGTCGTCGGTCGATGTGCGCGCCAATGCGCCGATCGATCTGGACTGGTTCAGCACGATTGCGACACCGGGCTGGCAAAAACGCTGGCTCGACAATTTTGCCCGCAATGTCGGCATGGGGCCGCCGCCGGCCGAGGATCTGGTCCAGGATGGCTGGACCGACCTGACCCGTCGAATCCGCGAACGCATCATGACCCTGCCGATGGATCAGATGACCCCGGCAAACATGATGGCCGCGTTCGAAGATGCCGATCTTGAGAAAATGTCGGAAATCCGCGCCCGTGCCGAGTCGATCGTGGCCGACAAGGACACCGCCGACAAGCTCAAGGCCTGGTATCGGCAACTGTGCAAGCGGCCATGCTTTCACGATGCCTATCTCCAGGCGTTCAACGAACCCGGCACCCATCTGGTCGATACCGATGGCAAGGGAGTCGACCGCATCGACGAGACCGGATTCTGGGTTGGCGGCACGCATTACGAGGTCGATTGCATCATTTATGCCTCCGGCTTCGAGGTTGGCACTTCGCACGAACGCCGTGCCGGCTTCGACATTGCAGGCGTCGGCGGCAAGCGGCTATCCGAGGCCTGGAAAGACGGGATGCGCACCCTGCACGGGCTGCATGTGGGCGGCTTTCCCAACGCGTTCGTCGTGCAGTTCGCACAGGGCGCCAATTTCATCATCAATGTGCCGCACAACTGGACCGATGCCGGTGAAACCATCGCCGCCGTCGTGCGCCATGCCCGCGATACCGGGGCAAGAACCGTCGATGCCACTGCCGAAGCGCAAGCCAAATGGGTCGAGCTGCTGATGACCGGGCCGGGACGCATGGCCGGCGCGGCGGCGGATTGCACGCCGGGATATTACAACAACGAGGGCAAGGCCGAGGGCGCCAACGCTGCTTTTGGCGTCGGCTATCCCGCGGGCGCAGTGGCGTATTTCAGTTACATCGACAAATGGCGGCGGTCGGGGACGTTCGAAGGGTTGCAGTTTGCCTGACGCTATTCGACGGGCACAAATTCGCGCGCGGCCTCGATCAGCATGATCGGCACGCCGTCGCGAATGGGATAGGCCAGCCCGGCCTTGTCCGCGACCAGTTCGTTGGCAGCCGCATCATAGCGTAGCGATGCCCGTGTCATCGGACAGACAAGGATAGCCAGCAGCTTCGGGTCGGGCGCGGCGGAGGGTGCGGCGCTGCTCATTGCAGGGTAGGCCGTTCCGGGTCGCCGTCCCCCGGCCCCTGCGCAAAGGACATCAGTGCCGACAGCGTCCGGGCGCGATCGGTCAGGTCGCGGGCTTCGAGCAGGGCCTGACGTTCTGCGGGGGCAAACGGGCAGACGCTGGCGAGCGTGATGATCAGGCTTTCGTCATCGGAGCTGCGAACCGCATCCCAGTCGGCGGCCAGCCCCTGAGCATCGAGATAGGCCCGCAGGCCGTCTTCCAGATCGGCGCGCAGCGTCGCTGGCAACGGCCCTGGCGGATCGCGGTCGTCCGACAGGCCGTGATAATCGGTCACCACCTGGCGATAGAGTTTCGTGCGCTCCAGTTCCGCCGACACACGAAACCGGCAAACGCCGGCCAGCGCGATCAGGATGCGCCCGTCGTCCGTCTCGCGAAAATCCGTGATGCGGCCAAGGCAGCCGACATCATAAAGCGGCGGCACATCGGCGTCGTCGATCCCGCCCCGGCGCGGCGGCCTGGGCTGGATCATGCCGATCATGCGGTTTGCCGCGCCCGTTGCTGCCATGGCATCGCGCACCATGTCCAGATATCGGGGCTCGAAGATGTTGAGCGGCAGCAGCCCACGCGGCAACAGCAGCGCGCCGGTCAATGGAAAAACGGGCACAGCCGCCGGTAGCGGCTCGGAGGGCGAATCGCTCATGAGAACCAGATAGTGCGCAGACGGGCGCGGGTCTTGATGCTCCAGGGGTCGCCGATGCCCGCAGCCTCGAACATCTTGAGCAGGCGCTCGCGGGCCGCGCCCTCGTTCCAGCCGCGATCCGCAGAAATGACCGCCAGCAGCTGGTCGGCAGCGCCGTCCTGGTCGCCGCGCCCGATCAGCCCGCCGGCCAGATCATAGCGCGATTGAAGATCGGCCGGGTCGGCCACGACCTTTGCCGCCAGATCGGCCAGATCGTCGGCTGGCACCGCATCGGCTGCCAGCGCCAATGCGGCGCGGGCGCGAATGACGTCGGCATCCTTGGCGTCGGCCGGCACCAGCGCGAGCGCGGCAGTTGCCGAATCGACATCACCCGCAGCCAGCAGCACCAGGGCATATTTGCCGGCCAGATCGGCCCGGTCCGGCAGTTCCTGAACCAGTGCGCCGAGCATTTGCGCGGCTTCGTGATGCGCGCCTTCGGCGCTCGCAGCCTCCGCTGCGCCGACCAGTTCGGCGATCTGCGCTTCCATCGCGGCTTCGGTATCCGACGCAGGCACGCCGGCCAGCAGCTTTTCGACAAAGGCCGTCAGCTCACGTTCGCCCAATGCGCCCTGGAAGCCATCGACGGGCCGCCCATCGAGAAAGGCATAGACTGTCGGGATCGACTGGATGCGGAACTGCGCGGCAAGCGCCTGATTCTTGTCGACGTCGATCTTGACCAGCTTGACCTTGGGCGCCCGAGCGGCAGTGATCTTTTCGAGAAGCGGCCCCAGTGTCTTGCACGGCCCGCACCATTCTGCCCAGAAATCGACCAGCACGAGCGCGGTTTTCGACGCGTCGATGACATCCGTGCGGAAGGCTTCAATGCTGGCTTTTTCGGCGGTTGAAGGGGCAAGGCTGGCCAAGGGGGGCGACTCCGGATGCTGTTATGCGGCATATGGGGTCAGGCCCCCGGCTTTGCCAAGTCTTGCGTGCTGCAGGCGTCAAACTGGCGCGGCAAACCGCCGGTTTTGGTGGAAGGCACCGGATTTCGCTTGCATGGGCAAAGCGGGGCATGCTAGCCGCGCCGCTCACATCGTCGAGACGGTGTCGAGCGGGCGTAGCTCAGGGGTAGAGCGCAACCTTGCCAAGGTTGAAGTCGAGGGTTCGAATCCCTTCGCCCGCTCCAGAATTTTTCTGGAAATCATTGCAAGTCTTTCCGCGCTGGTGCGCTTCGGTCCTCGCAGAGTGATCGTTTGGCCACTTGGCGCGTGACCGCGCGGCGATGCCGGCGACAAGGTGCGCTCTTCCCCGGCAGCGCCCCCCGTGGCACAAGCTCCTCCATGCACGCTCATACCAAGGCGCATGATCATGCCGGCCACGGCCATGCTCACGCCGTCACCGATTTCGGTCCGGCCTTTGCCCTGGGGATCGGCCTCAATCTTGCCTATGTCGCCGCCGAGGCGGTTGCCGGCCTGGCATCCGGTTCGCTGGCACTGCTTGCCGATGCCGGACACAATTTGTCGGACGTTGCCGGGCTGCTGATTGCCTGGGCCGGGCTGTCATTGGCAAAACGCCCCCCTTCGGCGCGTTTCACCTGGGGGCTGGCGCGGTCGTCGATCCTTGCGGCTCTGACCAATGGCCTGATCCTGGTGGCGGCCTGCGGGGCCATCGTGTTCGAATCGATCCGGCGCTTTTCCGATCCGCAGCCTGTGCCAGGCGGGCTCGTCATGATCGTGGCCGCCTGCGGCATTGCCGTGAACGGCGGCACAGCCTGGCTGTTTTCGCGGGGCAGCAAGACCGATGTGAACGTGCGCGGTGCCTATATCCATATGCTGGGCGATGCCGGTGTATCTGCAGCGGTTGTCGTCGGCGGCCTGGTGATCCGCCAGACCGGTTGGCACTGGGTCGATCCGATGCTTGGCCTTGTGGTCGCAGCGATCATCATGCGCGGCACCTGGGGCATGCTCAAGGAATCGCTGGCATTGGCCCTTGATGCGGTGCCGGCCGGTATTGATGCCACGGCGGTATCGGACTGGCTGGCGGGACTTCAGGGCGTCGATACGGTGCATGACCTGCACATCTGGCCGCAGGGCACGAGCGCTTCGGTGCTGACGGCGCATCTGATCATGCCCGGCGGCCATCCCGGAGACCAGGCGCTGGCCGACATGGCGCATGCCTTGTTCCACCGGTTCGGGATCGGCCATGCGACCTTCCAGGTCGAAACCGGCGATGGCGCCTGCCAGCAGGCCTGCCCGCACGCCTGATGCTTTCATCGGTAGCGGCGCAGGCCGGCCGGCGTTAGAACAGCGGCATGCGCATCATAGATCATCACATCGGCGGCACGACCGTCAGCAGCGGCAACCGGACAGCGGACATATTCGATCCCAACACCGGCCAGGTACAGGCGCAGGTGCGGCTCGGCGATGCCGCCACGCTGGAACGGGCCGTCGCCGCTGCCCGCGCCGCGCAGCCGGGCTGGGCCGCCACCAATCCGCAGCGCCGGGCGCGCGTCATGTTCAAGTTCAAGGAACTGGTCGAGGCCGAGATCGACGCACTCGCTCATGTCCTGTCCATGGAGCACGGCAAGGTGCTGGCCGATTCGCGCGGCGATATCCAGCGCGGCCTGGAAGTCATCGAATTCTGCTGCGGCATTCCGCATGTGATGAAGGGCGAATTCACCCACGGCGCCGGGCCGGGCATCGATATCTGGGCGTTTCGCCAGCCGATCGGCATCGGCGCCGGCATCACGCCGTTCAATTTCCCGGCGATGATCCCGATGTGGATGGCCGGCGTTGCCATCGCCACCGGCAACGCCTTCATCCTCAAGCCTTCCGAACGCGACCCGACCTTGCCGTACATGCTGGGCGATCTGTTCCGCCGCGCCGGCCTGCCCGACGGGGTGTTCAGCGTCGTCAACGGCGACAAGGAAATGGTCGATGCCATCATCGCCCATCCCGAAATCGCTGCGATCAGCTTTGTGGGATCATCCGATGTGGCAGAATATATCCATGCCAATGGCTGTGCCAACGGCAAGCGGGTGCAGGCGATGGGCGGCGCCAAGAACCACGCCATCGTCATGCCCGACGCCGATCTGGATGCGGTGGTGCGCGATCTTGCCGGTGCGGCGTTCGGCAGTGCCGGCGAACGCTGCATGGCGCTGCCCGTGGTGGTGCCAGTGGGTGATGCGACGGCGCAGGCACTGCGCACCAAGTTGCTGCCGGCCATCGCGGCGCTGCGCATCGGCACTTCGACCGACCCGCAGGCCGATTATGGCCCGGTGGTGACGGCGGCGCACAAGGCCAAGATCGAATCATACATCGACATGGGTGTAGCCGAGGGCGCCGAGCTGGTTGTCGATGGCCGGGGTTATGTCCTGCAAGGCCATGAAGGCGGGTTCTTCGTCGGGCCAACCCTGTTCGACCATGTGACACCGGACATGCGCAGTTATCGGGAGGAAATTTTCGGTCCCGTCCTGCAGATCGTGCGCGCTGCCGATTTCGAAGCCGCGCTGAAGCTGCCGTCCGAACATCAATATGGCAATGGCGTCACCATCTTCACGCGCAACGGCCATGCGGCGCGCGAATTTGCGGCGCGGGTCAATGTCGGCATGGTCGGCGTCAACGTGCCGATCCCGGTGCCGGTCGCCTATCACAGCTTCGGCGGCTGGAAGCGCAGCGCCTTTGGCGACATCGGCCAGCATGGCATGGAGGGCGTGCAGTTCTGGACCAAGCGCAAGACGGTGACGGGGCGCTGGCCCGATGGCGGTGTCGGCGACACCGCCGGGGCTTCAGGCAGCGCCTTTGTCATTCCGACGATGGGGTAATGCCGATGACCTTTGAAACACTCCTTGTCGAACAACATGACGCGGTCACGCTGGTCAGGCTGAACCGGCCGCAGGCGCTGAACGCGCTCAATTCCCAGGTGCTGGCCGATCTCATTGCGGTGTTCGCCGCATATGATTCCGATCCGTCGGTGCGCTGCCTCGTGCTGACCGGCAGCGAAAAGGCCTTTGCCGCCGGGGCCGACATCAAGGAAATGTCAGAGCAATCGTTTGCCGACATGTACGCCAGCAATTTCTTTGCCGGCTATGAGCGCGTCACCGCCACCCGCAAGCCGTGGATCGCGGCGGTCGGCGGCTTTGCGCTGGGCGGCGGCTGCGAGCTTGCCATGATGGCCGATATCCTGATCGCTGCGGACACCGCCAAATTCGGCCAGCCGGAAATCAAGTTGGGCGTCATCCCCGGCATGGGCGGCTCGCAGCGGCTGATCCGCGCTATCGGCAAGGCCAAGGCGATGGAAATGTGCCTGACCGGGCGCATGATGGGCGCCATCGAGGCCGAGCAGTCGGGGCTGGCGGCGCGCGTTGTCCCCGCCGCCGAACTGGTTACCGAGGCGCTGAAAACCGCTGCCGCCATCGCTGCCATGCCGCCATTGGCCGCAATTGCTGCCAAAGAGGCCATCAACGCCGCCTATGAAATGCCGCTGGCGCAGGGCGTGAATTTTGAACGCCGGCTGTTCCATGGCTTGTTCGGCAGCGCTGACCAGAGCGAAGGCATGGCCGCTTTCGTCGAAAAGCGCCCTGGAAACTGGAGCGGCAAATGAGCATCGTCGCCTTCATCGGGGTCGGCAACATGGGCGGCGGCATGGCGGCCAATCTGGCAAAGGCCGGCCATGAAGTCCGCGCCTTTGACCTGAGCGAGGACGCCGTCGCCCGCGCCGTCAGCCACGGCTGCACCGCCGCCACCAGCGCCCGCGCCGCCGCGCACGGCGCCGATGCCATCGTCACCATGCTGCCCGCTGGAAGCCATGTCGCGGCGGCCTATCACGACACCTTGTTCGCTGCCGCCGGCCTGCACGCCATCCTCATCGACTGTTCGACCATCGATGTTGCCACGGCGCGCAGCGTCGGCGAGGCGGCGGCGCAAAAGGGCCTGGCCATGGTCGATGCGCCGGTGTCGGGCGGCACGGCGGCGGCGGATGCCGGCACGTTGACGTTCATGGTCGGCGGGCCCGCTGCGGCCTTCGAAGCGGCGCGGCCCATCCTTGAAGCCATGGGCAAGGCCGTCATCCATGCCGGCGGCGCGGGCATGGGGCAGGCGGCGAAGATCTGCAACAACATGATCCTGGGCGCCACGATGATCGCCACCGCCGAAGCCTTTGTGCTCGCCGAAAAGCTCGGGCTGGACGCGCAGACTTTTTTCGACATTTCGTCCAAGGCCAGCGGGCAAAGCTGGTCGATGACCAGTTATTGCCCTGTCCCCGGCCCGGTGCCGTCATCCCCGGCCAACCGCGATTATGCCGGCGGTTTTGCCGGCGCCCTGATGCTCAAGGACCTCAAACTCGCGCTGGAGGCGGCCAGCAAGGCCGGCGCAAGCGTGCCGATGGGCGCGCAGGCCGAGGCGCTGTACCAGATGTTCGCCAACAATGGCGGCGGCGCGCAGGATTTCTCGGCAATCGTCAAATTGTTGCGCGGCTGAAAACTGCGACGGCCTGGCCGTTGACAGGATTTCGCGACTCATGTTTTCTGCCCTCGGACGAAATTTTCGGGGGAATATATGCGTTTGCTGCGCGCCACCGCGATCCTGATGGCCATGCTGTGGCCAGGTCTTGTCGTGGCGACGCCGCCGATCGATGCCTTTGGCCAGTTGCCAACACTGGGCGATATCGCCCTGTCGCCAGATGGCACGCGCTGGGCCGCGATCGTCGGCAGCGCCACCGGCTCCGAGGTGCAGGTCCGCGAAATCACCACCGGTAAGCTGCTGCTCGCCAGCCCGGCCAAGGACCTCAAACTGCGCGCTTTGCAATGGGCAGACAATGACCGCATCGTCCTGACGATTTCACAGACAACGCAGCTGCGCAGCGAAGATTATCTGTTTGTCGGCCGGGGCGAATATTATCAGCTGACGATGCATGATCTTGCCACCCACAGTTGGCGGCGGCTGATGAACAATATTCCTCTCACCGGCAATTTTGTCAGTGGCACGCCGGTGGTGCGGACAGTGGAGGGCCGGCCGCAGCTGATCGCCGAAGGCTGGTCGATGCCCGGCTCGATGTTCCTGTCGACAGTTTTTCGTATCGATCCCGCGACTGGTCGCACGACCGTCGTGGAAAAAGGCAATGCCGAAACGGGTGACTGGTTGATCGGGCTCGATGGCGAGCCTGTGGCCCGGTCGGATTATGCACGGGAAAACGGCGAGTGGCGATTGATGCTGCGCCGCGGCAAGAACTGGAGCGAAGTGTATCGGGAAAAGGCGTTGCTTGATCGGCCCTATCTGGCGGGTCTTGGCCGCACACCCGGCACGATCATGGTCGGCACCCACAAGAGTGGCAAATATGAGGTGCATGAAGTCAATCTGGCCGATGGCACATGGTCGGCGCCGCTGGGCAAGGGGCTCGGCGATGGCTTCCTGCGCGATCCCGCCAGCCTGCAACCCATCGGGGTCTATAACGAGGGGCTCGGCACCGTCGGTTATGATTTCTGGAATCCTGACGACCAAAAACTGTGGCGGGCCATTGCGCGCAGCTTCAAGGACGAGATGGTCAAGCTTGTTGACTGGAGCCATGACCGAAACATCGTGATGCTCGAAGTGTTCGGGCCGAAATCGGGTGACGCCATCTATGTCGTGGACCGCACGTCGCGCACCGCAGGCCTGCTCAGCCCCCGCTACGCCCGGCTTGAAGGTGTCGGCCTCGGAACCGTACAGACGCTGACCTACAAAGCCGCCGATGGCACCGAAATTCCGGCTTATCTCACCCTGCCGCCGGGCCGCCTGCACAAGAACCTGCCGCTCATCGCCTTGCCGCACGGCGGCCCCGAGGCGAGCGACAGCCCCGGCTTCGATTGGTGGGCGCAGGCGCTGGCCAGCCGTGGCTATGCGGTGCTGCAACCGCAGTTCCGCGGTTCGAGTGGTTTTGGCGCTGAGCATCGCGACGCCGGCTATGGGCAATGGGGTCGCAAGATGCAGACCGATGTGTCCGACGGTGTGCGGCATTTGGCGGGATTGGGCACCATTGATCCCAAGCGTGTCTGCATCGTCGGCGCCAGCTATGGCGGCTATGCGGCACTGGCCGGGGTCACGGTGGAGCAGGGCGTCTATCGCTGTGCCTCGTCGATTGCCGGCGTGTCGGACCTTAGACGCATGTTGCAACGCGAAGTCAGTGATTCGGGAGGAAAGAAGAATCCCGTTGTGCGGTACTGGCAGCGCTTCATGGGCGCCGAAAACGCCAATGACACGAAGATCGATCCCTTCTCGCCGGCGCGGCTGGCGGACAAGGTGACCGTCCCGCTACAGCTTATCCATGGCAAGGATGACCTGGTCGTGCCCATGGAACAAAGCAATTTCATGGTCAGTGCCATGAAGAACGCCGGCAAGCCCGTCGAAATGGTCGTGTTGCCTTCAGAGGACCATTGGCTCTCGCGCCCCGCCACGCGCATCGCCATGTTGCAGGCGCTGGCGGCGTTCCTGGAAAAGCACAATCCGCCAGACCCTGCCGCTGCTGTTGCCCCGCCCCCTAACCCTGCGGCACCAGCAGCGCCCTGACGGCATGGCCTTTTGCGGCGCCTCGCGCTATGCCGCGCTGCATCATGACCGGACCGATCACCTTAGCGCTGCCCAAGGGCCGCATCCTCAAGGAGGCGCTGCCGCTGTTGGCGCGCATCGGTATTGTGCCCGAGGCGGATTTTCATGACGAGAACAGCCGCAAGCTGACGTTTGCCACATCGCGCGGTGATGTCCGCGTCATTCGGGTGCGCTCGTTCGATGCCGCGACGTTCGTGGCGTTCGGGGCGGCGCAGATCGGCATTGCCGGCAACGACGTGCTGATGGAATTCGCCTTCACCGAACTTTATGCGCCCATCGATCTGGGCATCGGCCATTGCCGGCTGTCGGTGGCACAGCCCGCTACGCTGGGTGATGACATGTCGCGATTGAGCCAGGTTCGCGTCGCCACCAAATACCCACAGCTGACGCGCCGGCATTTTGCAGCGCGCGGCATCCAGGCCGAGTGCATCAAGCTGAACGGCGCGATGGAACTGGCGCCGTTGACGGGGCTGGCCAGCCGCATCGTCGATCTGGTTTCGACCGGCAAGACCTTGCAGGAAAACGGGCTGGTGGAAGTGGAAGTGATTGCGCCGATCAGCAGCAGGCTGATCGTCAACCGTGCCGCCTTCAAGACCGATCCGCGCATCGTGCCGATCATCGAGGCGGTGCGGGCGTTGGTGGAGACCAGTGATGCCGCAGCGGCTTGACGCTGGCGCCCCCGGTTTTGCCGCAGCCTTTGCGGCATTGGTGGCCCAGAAGCGCGACGATTCCGCCGATGTGTCCACCACCGTCGCCGGTATCATTGCCGATGTGCAGGCGCGCGGCGATGCGGCGGTGGCCGAACTGACGGCGCGGTTCGACCGGGTTGATCTCGATGCGCTGGGCTGGGAGATCGGCGGGGCTGCGCTGGACGCGGCGTTGGATGGGCTGACGCCGGACCTGCGCGGCGCGCTCGATCTGGCTGCGGCGCGAATCCGGGCCTTTCATGAACGGCAGAAGCCCGCCGGCAACGATATGACCGATGCTGCCGGCGTGCGCACCGGCGTGCGCTGGAGCCCGGTCGATGCTGCCGGGCTTTATGTGCCGGGCGGGCGGGCGGCCTATCCGTCATCGGTGCTGATGAACGCCATTCCCGCCGTGGTGGCCGGCGTGCGCGACCTCATCATGGTCACGCCGACGCCGGGCGGCACGCCCAATCCGCTGGTGCTGGCTGCCGCGCGTGTTGCCGGTGTGTCCCGCGTGTTTCGCATCGGCGGGGCGCAGGCCGTGGCGGCGCTGGCGCTGGGCACCGCCAAAATCCCGCGCGTCGATGTCATCACCGGGCCGGGCAATGCGTTTGTGGCCGAGGCCAAGCGCCAGCTGTATGGCCGCGTCGGCATCGACATGGTGGCCGGGCCGTCCGAAGTCGTCATCGTGTCGGATGGCGGGTCCAACCCCGACTGGATCGCAGCCGATCTGCTGGCCCAGGCGGAACATGATCCGGTGGCGCAATCGATCCTGATCACCACCAGCGCGGCCGAAGCCGATGCAGTGGAGCGGGCGGTCATGCGCCAGCTTGAAACCCTGGCAACAGCTGCGGTGGCGGCTGCGTCGTGGCGTGATTTCGGCGCCATCATCACGGTGGCCAGCCTTGCCGACACACTGCCGCTGCTCGATGCGCTGGCGCCCGAACATGCCGAACTGATGGTCGATGACCCGGAATGGCTGTTTGCCCGCATGCGCCATGCGGGTTCGGTGTTCCTGGGCCGCCATACGCCCGAGGCTGCCGGTGACTATCTGGCCGGGCCGAACCATGTGCTGCCGACGGGGCGCCGGGCGCGTTTCGCCTCGGGGTTGTCGGTCAGTGATTTCATGAAGCGCACGACTTTCCTCGATTGCGGGCCGCGCGGGCTTGCCGCCATCGGCCCGGCGGGCGCCGCCATTGCCGATGTCGAGGGGCTGGCAGCGCATGCCGCTTCGATTCGCCTGCGACTGGAGACACCGACTTGAACGCACAGACCATGCGCCGCGTGCGCCAGTTGCATTTGTATATCGGCGTGTTTTTCCTGCCGGCGATCCTGTTCTTTGCCATCAGCGGCGGCCTTCAGGCGTTTCGCCTGCAACAGGCCAGCGGTTGGGATGGCGCGCCGCCTCCAGCGTGGATGGCGTGGATGGGCAGCGTGCACATCGACCAGACGCTGCCCAAGGTCGAGCCGCCGAAAAAGCCGGAAACTGCCGCTGCCAAGCCACCGGCAGATCCGGCCAAGGAAGCCGCGCGCGCCGCGCGCAAGCGAGCGGCATTGCCGATGAAAATCTTCACGGCGGCGCTGGCGGCGGCACTGGCGCTGTCGGCGCTGCTGGGCGCCATGATCGCACTGAACAGCCGGGCGACGCGCCGCACGGCGCTGGTCATGCTGGCGGCCGGCACGGCGGTGCCGCTGGCGCTGCTGCTGGCCTAGGGACCGTAAACGGCGGCTTCGAAGGCGCTGAGTACCGCCATGGCCGGGGCTTCGCCGAACGGCAGATGCTGCATCATCAGTACGGCGGCAATGTCGCTGGCCGGATCGAACCAGTAATAGCTGTTGGCGATGCCGGCCCAGGCCTGGGCGCCAGGCGCGCGGCCATCGGGGCCTGGATCGGGGTTGATCATGAAACCCAGACCCCAGCCGGGGGTCATTTCGGGGAACCATTCGATGCGCCCGGCAAAGCCCGGCACATTGGTTTCCATGACACCGGCCCGCAATGGCCCGATATGGTTGCGGGTCATGTCGGCGACGGTTTGCGCCTTGAGGATGCGGGCGCCATCAAGGCTGCCGCCATTGAGCAACATGCGCACGAACCGCAGATAATCATGGGCCGATCCGGTCAGCCCACCGCCGCCCGACTGGAATTCGGCCGCATCGCCGCCGCCGAAATGCACCGGCATCGGCACCAGGCCACCATCCGGCGTGCGGACATGGAGCGGCGCGAGCCGGGCCTTGACGGCCTCGTCGAAGCCGAAGCCGGTGTCGGTCATGCCCAGCGGACCGAAGATATGGCGCGCGAACCAGTCGCCGAGCGGCATGCCGCTGGCCGCTTCCACGGCAAGGCCGGCCCAGTCGGTGGAAATGCCGTAAATCCAGGCTGTGCCGGGGTCCGCGAGCAACGGCAGCAGCAACGAGGCGCGGCTGCCCTGTGCTGCCGGATTCAGTGTGCGCCACTGGCTCAGTTCGGCTGACATGAACTCATAGCCCAGCCCGGAGGTGTGGGTCAGCAGTTGCCGAAGCGTGACGGGGCCAGCCGCCGAGCGTGTGATCGCCGAACCGTCCGCGCCAAAGCCGGTCAGCACCAGTGGGTCCGCCAGGCCGGGCAACAACGTGCCGATATCTTCGTCCAGCGCCAGTCGGCCCTGTTCGACAAGTTGCATCACGGCCACCGATGTCACCGCCTTGGTCATCGATGCGATCTGGAACAGGCTGTCGGTTGTCAGCGCCGGGCCGCCGGGCCCGCGCGTGCCCACAGCAACCTCGGCGATGGTCCCGCTGCGGTTGCCCACCAGCGCGACCGCGCCCGGAATGCCGCCGGCAGCAAGGCTGGCTTCCAGCGCGGTAGTGATGCGGTCTTGCATGAAACGCTCCTTCGAACGTGATGTTAGGCGTGTTCGGGCGTTCCTCGCCCTGTTGCTTGCGAGAGGGCGGGTTGCCTTGCGGGAGCGGCGGGCGTCGAGTTATTATACAAGTGTATGATAACTTCCGAGAAAAAATCGCCGAGCTGCCAGCATGTGTTTGATATGATTGCCTTGTATCTCAATATGCAGCTGTAGGAAAGCGCCAGGATCGGTATGAAAACCATTTTTTATGGCGAGGCCGATGTGGCAGGATCAGTGCTTGAAGTGGCGCATCCCGGTGAACACCATCGCCAGCCCGCGCGCATCGGCGGCTGCGATGACGTCGGCGTCGCGGATCGAGCCGCCGGGCTGGATGATGGCGGTGGCACCCGCTTCGGCAGCGGCGATCAGGCCATCGGCAAAGGGGAAGAACGCATCGGAGGCAACGGCGCTGCCGATGGTGCGCACCTGCGGCCAGCCGGCGGTCTGCGCGGCATCACGCGCCTTTTGTGCCGCAATCCGGGTCGAATCGAGCCGGCTCATCTGCCCGGCGCCAATGCCTGCTGTGGCGCCGCCATGGGCATAGACGATGGCGTTGGATTTGACATGGCGGGCCACTGTCCAGGCGAACAGCATGTCGGTCCATTCCTGCTCTGTCGGTGCGCGCTGCGTCACCACCTTGCAGTCGGCGCGGCTGACGGCGCCGTTGTCGCGTGACTGCACCAGCATGCCGCCGCCGATCTGGCGCAATGCCAGCCCGGCGCGGCGCGGATCGGGCATGTTGGCGAGCAAAAGCCGCAGGTTTTTCTTGGCGGCGAATACGGCGATGGCATCGGCATCGGCATCCGGCGCGATGACGACTTCGGTGAAAATCGCGGCAATGGCCTGTGCGGTCGGCCCATCGAGCGGCTGGTTGACGGCGATGATGCCGCCAAAGGCCGATACGGGATCGCAGTCGAACGCCGCCTTATAGGCATCGGCCAGCGTCGCACCAGTGCCGACGCCGCAGGGATTGGCATGTTTGATGATGGCACAGGCCGGTCCGGCGCCGGCAAATTCGGCAATCAGTTCAAGCGCGCCATCGGCATCGTTCAGATTGTTGTAGCTGAGTTCCTTGCCCTGCACTTGGCGCGCGGCTGCAACGCCGGTTGCCCCAGTCTGCGGCAGATACAGCGCCGCTTGCTGGTGCGGATTTTCGCCGTAACGCAGCGTTTGCGCGCGGGTGAGCGCCAGCGGCAGCAGCGGCGGGAACATCTCGGCTTGATCGGCAAAGGCGAACCAGCTGGCCACCGCCGCATCATAGGCGGCGGTATGGGCAAAGGCCGCCGCCGCCAGCCGCCGCCGCAGCGCCAGATCGGTGGCGCCGTCATTGGTATCGAGCGCGGCGATAACTTCGGCATATTGCGCCGGATCTGTCAGAATCGTGACGAAATCATGGTTCTTGGCGGACGACCGCACCATTGCCGGGCCGCCGATGTCGATGTTTTCGATGATATCGTCGCGCGCGGCACCGCGCGCCACCGTGGCGGCAAATGGATAAAGGTTGATGACGGCGATCTCGATGGCGGCGATGCCGTTGTCGGCCATGGCGGCGACATGGGCCGCATCATCGCGCAGCGCCAGCAGGCCGCCGTGGACGCGCGGATGCAGCGTCTTGACGCGGCCGTCCATCATTTCGGGGCTGCCGGTCAGTTCGGCCACATCCATCACCTGGTGGCCCATGGCGCGCAGTGCGGCGGCCGTGCCACCGGTCGAGACGAGTTCGACGCCATGCCGCACCAGCGCCGCCGCCAATGCCTCAAGCCCGCCCTTGTCGCTCACCGACAAAAGGGCGCGTTTCATCGTGATCAGATCTGTCGTCATTTTCCTGCCCGTCTGAAGCTCCAGCCGATATCGCCGCCAGCCCTGTGGGTGCGCGCGCTGATGACCAGCTGCTGTGTCTTTTGAATCGTGCCAGCCTGATCGACCCACAACGATGGTTCGATGCTGACTTGGCCGCCAGCCGCGTCGAAGCGCACCTTGAACGCCCAGACCTTGCCATGTGGCAGTTTGATGAGCGCCCCGGCCCCATCAGCCGTGGGGGTCGCCGAAACGCCCGGCCCAAGGTGAAAGCGGATGTCGAAATCGCGGTCGCTGCGCCTGAGCAGCTTGCCGGGGACCGGCTCGATCACGTCCTCGCCGCGCAGGTCCTGGCCGTCGGGCGACAGGAACAGCCGCCGCCGCACCAGCATGCCGAACCGCCGGGCATAGCCGTCATGGCTTGCATCCAGCCATTGTCCGGCCTCGCTGGTGCGAAGCTGCACGGCCACTTCGCTGACCCCGGCGCCCAAGGTGCCATCATCGCGGATGCGAGTCGAATTGGTGTCGGCGATGACCAACGTCGAATGCGCAGCCGTGGTGCACAGTCCGGCAGCCAGCGGCCCGGCCAGTGGTGCAGGCAAGCCCCGCGATCCGCCGCAATTGGTGACGAGCCGGTCCGGGCCGTCGCTCATCTCAAAGGCCAATGTGCCGGTGTGGCCGATGCCGGCCATGCGCGGCGCTGGCGGCGGCCCGGCATCAATGACCAGCACCGTCTTGCCTGCCGATAGCCGGTAATAGCCCGACCAGCGCCCGCTGCGGGCCAATGCGGCGCCGGTGGCGGCACGCCGCGCCAGCCGTTCCAGAGGCTCCGGCCCGATCGCGGCGCCGCCGTGCC
>NZ_JANPCD010000067.1:0-9933 GCF_031430775.1 Sandarakinorhabdus sp.
CCCTGATCTTCGATTTCACCCATGTCGGCCAGCGCGCGATCCTGCTCAAGGGCGGCGATGGCGGCAAGGGCAACAGCCATTACAAGAGCAGCACAAACCGCGCCCCGCGCCAATTCCAACCGGGCTTTCCGGGCCGCGACATGTGGCTGTGGCTGCGGCTGAAACTCATCGCCGACGCTGGCCTGCTTGGTCAGCCCAATGCCGGCAAGTCCACCTTCCTGAACGCTGTATCGAACGCGGCTGCAAAGGTCGGCGCCTATCCTTTCACCACCCTGAAACCGCAGCTTGGTGTCGTCGCCCACAAGGGCCGCGAGCTGGTGATGGCCGATATTCCCGGTCTCATCGCCGGCGCCGCAGACGGTATCGGCATCGGTGACCGGTTCCTGGGCCATGTCGAACGCTGCCGCGTACTGCTGCATCTGGTCGATGCCAGCCAGCCCGGCCCGGCCCAGATCTGGCAAACTGTGCGTGACGAGCTCGAGGCCTATGGCGGCGGCCTTGCCGACAAGCCGGAAATCCTGGCACTGTCCAAATGCGACCTGGTCAGCCCGCAAGCGCTGGCAGCCAAGAAACGCGCGCTCGAGGCGGCTTCGGGCCGGCCTGTGCTGCTGCTATCGGCGGCCACCCGCGCTGGTGTCGATACCGCACTTGATCAGCTTATCACTTTGGCTGGCCGAGACCAGGTCGTGCCCTTGGACCAGCGGACATGGACGCCGCTCTGAACCCTGAGGCCAGGTTTGCCCCGGCAGCCTGTGCGCGGCTGGTGGTCAAGATCGGCTCGTCGCTGCTTGTCGATGGTGCCGGACAGGTCCGCCGTGACTGGCTGGCCAGCGTAGTGGCCGACGTCGCCGCCGCACGCGCGGCGGGCCAGGAAATCGTTATCGTATCGTCGGGCGCCATCGCACTTGGCGCGCGCCGCCTGGGTCTTGAAAAAGGTGGCCGAGCCAGTCTTGAAGATGCACAGGCCGCTGCCGCTGTTGGTCAGGTGGCGCTGTCGGCGCTGTGGGAATCATTGCTTGGCGCTGCTGGCCTTACCTGCGCGCAGGTGCTGCTGACACTTGGCGATCTTGAAGACCGCCGCCGCTATCTGAATGTTGCGGCGACGTTGGGACGCTTGCTCAGTCTTGGCGCCGTGCCGGTGCTCAATGAACACGACACGGTGGCGACCAGCGAGATCCGTTTTGGCGACAATGACCGGCTGGCGGCGCGCGCGGCACAAGCTGCGGGCGCCAGCGGCGTGTTGCTGCTGTCCGATGTCGATGGCCTGTACACCGCCAATCCGGCCAACGACCCCCAAGCGTCACGGGTGCCGTTGGTCAAGGCGCTGACCCCCGAGATCATGGCGATGGCGAGCGGCGCCAGTGCGTCAGGCATGGGTTCGGGCGGCATGGCGTCCAAGCTACTCGCGGCACAGATTGCTGGCACGGCCGGCATCCCGCTGGCGATTTCCGACGGCCGCGCCTTACATCCGCTGAAACAGTTCATGGGCGGCGGCCATGGCACGGTGTTCCTTGCGCCACGCGGCACCCGCGCCAAAAAGGCCTGGCTGGCCGGGCGGATGACCGTGGCCGGCACGCTGACTATCGACGCCGGCGCCGAAACAGCGCTGCGGCGCGGCGCCAGCCTGCTCGCAGCCGGCGTGCGCGGCGTCGAGGGCCGGTTCAAGCGCGGCGATGTCGTGGCGCTGCATGGTCCCGACGGCAACATCGGACGCGGGCTTGCCGGCTATGACGCCGATGACGCGCGGCGGATCATGGGCCTGCGGGGCGAGGCGCAAACCGCAGTGCTTGGCCATGCCCCGCGTGCCGCCATGGTCCATGCCGATCATCTGGTGCTCACATGAGTGTCATTCACGACATGGCCCGCGCCGCACGCGCTGCCCTGCCGGCACTCGCCGGTGCCAGCACAGCGCAGAAAATCCATGCGATCACCGTCGCTGCGGCACGAATTCGAGTCCGCAGCGCGGATATCATCGCCGCCAATGTGCAGGACATGGCTGCCGCCCGCGCGTCCGGGCTGTCCCCGGCACTGCTTGACCGGCTGGCGCTCGATGCCGGGCGGGTGCAGGCGATGGCGCAGGGTCTGGATGTCGTCGCCGCCCTGCCAGATCCCGTCGGCACGGTGATCAAGCACTGGCAGCAACCAAATGGGCTTGATTTCACCCGCGTTCGGGTTCCGCTGGGCGTCATCGGTATCATCTACGAAAGCCGGCCGGGCGTCACGGCCGATGCCGCCGCCTTGTGCCTGATGGCCGGCAATGCCTGTCTGTTGCGGGGCGGCAGCGAAGCGGCCCTGTCCAATGCCGCCCTGCTTGCATGCATCGCCGATGGCCTTGCCGCTGCCGGCCTGCCAGCCGCCGCCGTGCAGCAGGTGCCGCCGGGCGACCGGACGCTGGTGGATGACATGCTGAACGCCCATGGGCTGATCGACATCATCATCCCGCGCGGCGGCAAGGGCCTGATTGCGCACGTGCAGCAACAGGCGCGGGTGCCGGTGCTCGCGCATCTGGACGGCATCAACCATGTCTATGTCGATGCATCGGCCAATGCCGTGATGGCTGCGGGCATCGTGCGCAATGCAAAGATGCGCCGCACCGCCGTCTGCGGCGCGATGGAAACGCTGCTCATTGATGCACATGCCGCGCCCGACCTGGCCCGCGCGGCAGTGGCGGCGCTCGTCGAAGCTGGTTGCGCGCTGGTTGGCGATGCCGCCGCAATGCGCATTGATTCGCGAATCGCCCCGGCAGGCGACGCGGCGTTCGACACCGAATATCTCGACGCCATCGCCTCGGTTGCCGTGGTGGACGGTGTTTCCGGCGCCATCGCGCATATCACCCGGCACGGCTCGGCCCATACCGACGCCATAGTCGCTGAAAATACTGCCGCCGCCGAAGCATTTCTAGCCGGCGTCGATAGCGCCATCGTGCTGTGGAACGCCTCGACGCAGTTTGCCGATGGCGGCGAGTTTGGCTTTGGTGCCGAAATCGGCATCGCCACCGGGCGACTGCACGCGCGTGGCCCGGTCGCGCTCGAGGAACTGACCATCTACAAGACCCTGGTGCGCGGCAACGGGCAGGTGCGGTCCTGAGACGCATCGGCATTCTGGGCGGGTCGTTCAATCCGGCCCATGCGGGTCACCGTCAGATCAGCCTGGCGGCGCTGCGCCTCCTGGCGCTTGATGAAGTCTGGTGGCTGGTCAGTCCACAGAACCCGCTGAAATCTGCGTCCGGCATGGCGCCGCTTGCTGTCCGCCTCGCCAGCGCCCGTGCCGCCGCGCGCCATCCCCGCATCCGCGCCAGCAGCATCGAATCGGCGCTGGGGACACGTTTTGCTGCCGATACGATGCGTGCGCTGCGCCGCCGCAGCCCGGACGCGCGCTTTGTGTGGCTCATGGGCGCTGATATTCTGCCGGAATTGCACCGATGGCACGACTGGCGGCGCTTTGCGCGCACGGTCGCCATCGCAATTGTGCCGCGTCCGGGTTATGATAACGCCAGCAGTCGGGCGATGGTCTGGCTGAAACGTTTTTGCCGGCCGGCAGCCGAGGCAGCGCATTGGACGCGGCTGTCACTGCCGGCGATAATCACCCTCGATCTGCCCCGTTCGGGCCAGTCGGCTACGGCCATCCGCCGCGCCGACCCGGACTGGAGCAGACGCTGGAAAGGAATACACCGTTGATCGTACAACCCTTGCAGGACACCAACCTGGCCACCGACCGCGTCGAGGAACTGCACGCCATGATCCTCAAGTCGCTTGAGGACGACCAGGCGGTCGAAACCGTGTCGATCCCGCTCGCCGGCAAGACCAGCATCGCCGATTACATGGTCATCGCCAGCGGCAAGTCCGGCCGGCAGGTGGCCTCGATGGCCACCAAGATCGCTGACCGGGTCAAGTCCGATTTCGGCCGCCTGGCGCGAATCCAGGGCCTGCCCACCGCCGATTGGGTGCTGATCGATTGCGGTGATATCATCGTCCATATCTTCCGCCCCGAAGTGCGCAGCTTCTACAATCTCGAACGCATGTGGGCATTTGATGACACACCGAACAAGGGCGAGCCACGCATGGGCAACCTGCGTGAAGCGCGCGATCCGGCGCTGGGCGATCCGCGCAAGCTTGGCTGAGACGGGTGAAACTGGTCATCGTGGCGCGCGGCCGCATCGGCCAGTCGCCCGAAGCCGAATTGGTCGACCGCTACGCAAAGCGGCTGCGCGGCGTCTTGTCGGTCACGGAAATCGCCGAAAATGCCCCTTGGCCCAAGGGCGACGGCGGCCGCACGGTCGTGCTGGATGAAACCGGCACAGATCTGACATCACAGGCACTGGCCGCGCAACTGGGGCTTTGGCGCGACGAGGGCGTGCGCGAAACGCGCTTCCTGATCGGCGCCGCCGACGGCCATGATCCAGCCACCCGGGCCAGCGCCGACCTGCTGCTTTGCATGGGCCGTGCGACTTGGCCGCACATGCTGGCGCGCGCCATGCTGGCTGAACAATTGTACCGGGCGACGACCATCCTGACCGGGCATCCCTATCACAGGAATTGAGCAGAGCTGCGGCATTCAGCCCGTGGCAAGCCGCATATGCTAGGCGGTTGGGGGATAGCCAGTGCCGCCTCATCTGCTATTCTGGGGTCATAGTTGCGGAAAGTTACGGTTATGCCTGCCAATTGGAAAATCCTGCTGCCCGTGGCGGCGCTGGTGCTGGTGCCTGGCGCGGCGGCCGTCAACGCAGCGGCCGAAAGCGACACCTACAAGCAGCTTGATGCGTTGATGGACGTATTCGAGCGGGTGCGCGCCGATTATGTCGACAAGACCGATGACAAGGCGCTTATCGAAGGCGCCATCAACGGCATGCTCGCCAGTCTTGACCCGCACAGCTCATACCTCGATATCCGCGACTACAAGACGATGCGCCAGCAGACCGACGGCGAATATGGCGGCCTGGGCCTGACCGTCACCACCGAAGACGGCGCAGTCAAGGTTGTTGCCCCCACCGATGACACGCCCGCGGCCCGCGCCGGCATCAAGTCGGGTGACTATATCACCAACCTTGATGGCGAGCTGATCTATGGCACGTCACTGAACGACGCTGTCGATAAGATGCGCGGCGCTCCGGGCACGTCGATCAAGCTGACGGTGGTGCGTGAAGGCGAAGCAAAGCCGCTGGAATTCACGCTGAAGCGCGAGGTCATCCAGATAAAGCCGGTGAAATTCGAAACCCGCGGCACGGTCGGCATCATCCGCATCGCCACTTTCAACAAACAGACGGGCGAAGCCACTCGCAATGCGGTCGCATCTATCGAAAAGCAGCTGGGCGACAAGCTCGCCGGCTATGTCATAGATCTGCGTTCCAACCCGGGCGGCCTGCTCGACCAGGCCATCGAAGTGTCGGACGTGTTCCTCGAGCGCGGCGAAATCGTTTCGCAGCGCGGGCGCACCAAGGCGGAAATCCAGCCCTATTATGCCAATGCCGGCGACTTGACCGGCGGCAAGCCGCTGGTCGTGCTGGTCGACGAGGGGTCGGCTTCGGCGGCAGAAATCGTAGCCGGCGCCTTGCAGGATCATCGCCGTGCCGTCGTGCTGGGCCAGCGCAGTTTCGGCAAGGGCTCGGTCCAGACACTCATTCCGTTGCCTGGCGATACGGCGCTGCGGCTGACCACCGCGCGCTATTTCACGCCATCGGGACGCAGTGTGCAGGAAAACGGCATAGAACCCGATATCCAGGTGCCCCAACTTACCGAAACCAGGGCATCGGACCGCCCGCGCCTGCGCGAGGCCGACCTCAAGAAACACCTGGTCAACGAAATCAAGGACGGCACCGAGAAACTGGTGGAGCAGGACGGCAAGCCCGATCCGCGCTTTGCCGCCACGGCTGACGAGCTGAAGAAAAAGGGCATCCTCGACTACCAGCTCGACTATGCGACGCGCCTGCTCGCCCGCCTGGCGCCGCCCGCCCCCGTTCTGACTGCCGCTGCCGGGAAAACGCCGGCGCGCTGACGCTGTTCACCATGATCTTGTCATGTTCGGCGTGCATGGCCACGTCTTGCGCGCTGTGCGCCAAAGGAACTGCCCTTGCTCCGCCGCCTTTATGACTGGACGCTTGCCAAGGCCGCGCTGCCGGGCGCCGAACGCTGGCTGATCGGGATCAGTTTTGCCGACAGCTCGTTTTTTCCCGTGCCGCCTGACATCATGCAGATTCCGATGTCGATCGCCAGGCCGGAACGCTCCTTGCGCTATGCCGCTGTCTCGACGGCCGCGTCCGTGGCGGGCGCACTTCTGGGCTATCTGATCGGCTCGGTGCTGTATCAGACCATCGGCGTGCCGCTCCTGCAATTCTATGGCTATGAGGACCGGTTCGTCGCCTTTGCTGCCGATATCAAGGCGCACGGCTTCTTGTGGATGCTGGCCTTTGCGTTCCTGCCCATCCCCTACAAGGTCGCCACCATTGCGGCAGGGAGTATTCATCTGGCCATTCCAACGCTGCTATTGGCCTCTGTGCTGGGGCGCGGCGGGCGGTTTTTCCTGGTGGCGCTGGTGCTGCGCCGCTTCGGAGCGCAGGCACAGGACCTGATCGACCGTTATTTCAATACGCTGGCATTGGCAGCGACCACCTTGTTCGTCGGCGGCTTTGTGGTGGTGCGCTATGCGTTCTGATGCAGCGGCAAACGCTCTTTTGCTGACGGTGCCCGCTGCGCTGCTCGGCGGCGCGCTGGCATTCCAGTATCTTGGCGGGTTGGCCCCGTGCGAAATGTGCCATTGGCAGCGCTGGGCACTGGTGGCGACCCTGGGCCTGGGCCTTGCCGCTGCCGGCTTGCACCAGGCACGCGCGCTTCTGTGGCTGACAATCCTGGCGCTATTGGCCGATGCCGGCATTGCGGCCTTTCATGCCGGCGTCGAGCAGCATTGGTGGCAGGGCATCACCCGCTGCGCTGCCACGCCCGTGGCCGGCGACCTGGGCGCAATGATGGCTGACATCCTGTCACAGCCGCTGGTCCGCTGCGACGCCATTGCATGGTCCATGCTGGGCATTTCGATGGCAGGGTGGAATGCAATCATTGCAAGCGCGACCGGAGGGCTGGCAACATGGCTGATGACAAGACGACCATAAGGCATCTGCCAGGCGACAAGCGTGCGTCGACGGTGGCCATGGTGCGTGTCGACCAAGCCGGCGAATATGGCGCAGCGCGCATTTACGCCGGGCAGTTGGCGGTGATGGGCGGCCGGCATGCTATGGTCGGCGAGATCCGTCACATGGCCCATCAGGAAAAACGCCATCTGGACGGTCTGGATGCGCTGATGACACGGCGCGGCGTGCGGCCGACCCTGCTGCATCCGCTCTGGCATGTCGCCGGCTATGCGCTGGGCGCAGCAACAGCGCTTCTGGGGCCAACGGCAGCCATGGCCTGCACCGAAGCCGTCGAAACCGTGATCGACGAACATTATGGCGAGCAGGCGGATCTCCTGGCCGATGGCCGCGACCCCGAATTGGCTGCAATGATCGACGACTATCGGGCCGACGAGGTCGCCCATAGAGAAACCGCCGCCGCACATACGGGTGGCGGTGCCTTTCCGGTGATGGAATCGCTGATCAAGGCCGGCTGCCGCTCGGCAATCGCGGCCGCCACTCGTATCTGAGCGTCAGTTGCGGATTTCGGGACGCAGCTGGTATCGCCCGCGCTCGAAACCGCTGAACAGCTGCGTCACCGCAGGATGACCAACCGGCTCGCCGTCAGGCTCGAGCACCAGATTCTGCTGGCTGACATACGCGACATAGGATGATTCGTCGTTTTCGGCGAACAGATGATAAAACGGCTGGTTCTTGCGCGGCCGAATGGTTTCCGGGATCGCCTCCCACCATTCATCGGTGTTGGCAAAGACCGGATCGACGTCAAAGATCACACCCCGAAACGGGAACAGCCGGTGATGCACGACATCGCCGATCGCAAAGGTCGCTGGCGA
The DNA here is from genome assembly GCF_031430775.1 of Sandarakinorhabdus sp. GTDB lineage: Bacteria > Pseudomonadota > Alphaproteobacteria > Sphingomonadales > Sphingomonadaceae > Sandarakinorhabdus. The sequence continues at coordinate 7,954 of NZ_JANPCD010000067.1, forward strand.
TGCCTCGCCTTCGGCCTGCTGGATCTCGATTGGCGCCCTGTGGGTCTTGAAACGTTCGAACATGCCCATTGGTCCTTTGCATCTGCTCCTTTGGCCCATCACGGCATGAACAATATAGGGACTGATTGCGCAAGGAGAAGGGCCGCATAACGCATGAAGGCTTGGCAGTGTTCCCGCCCTCCGCTATAGCCCGCCCCTTCGATCTTTCAGCCAGCCTCAACAGGGTGGCAACCTCGTTTGCGGAGAGGTGCCAGAGTGGTCGAATGGGACGGTCTCGAAAACCGTTGTGGGTGCAAGCTCACCGTGGGTTCGAATCCCACCCTCTCCGCCACAAGGGCTTCCAGCCCAGGACAAGACAAAAAGCCCTGTAGTTACGGAAATTTTTTTGGCGCCTCCTGTGTCCAAGGCGATCCAGACCCATACCCCCTTGTCCAAACGCAGGAGGGGTGTTTTATGGAACCGGCAGCAGCTGAGAGACGCGAAAGCCTCCTTCGCGTTTCAAAGGTCCGCCGCCTGAACGTGCATCCAGTCGAAATCACGCGCGCGGCCCAGCGACGTCCACCCTTCCGCCTCCCAGGCATCGAGGAACGCGGCGTATTCGGGCTTCGCGAAGACCGCCGTGCGATGGTCGGCGCGCAGCGGATTGCGCGCCGGGTCCCAGTCGATGGCGCAGGCATAGGCATGCATCGAAAGCTTGGTGCCGCCACGCATGACGCGATTGTTATAGCAGCCGCCGTAGCGATCGAGCCCCAGCGTGTGAATGCGGTCGGCGCCGTAATGATCGAGGATCGCCTGCATCGCGCGCAACGCGCTCTGTGCGCATTTCGCGTTGATCGTCATCGAGCGCACCGGCGAATCGCCGTAAAACAGCCGGTAGGGCGGCGTGATCGTGGTGTGGTTAGTGCCGGGCGCACCATAGAACTTCGCGGCGTCCGATTGCTTGCAGAACGCGGGCGACGTGCGCGGCAGCCCGGCGGCGGCGCGCCCACGGCGCTCCTTGTTCTGGAACTGCTCCCAGCCGTACTGGGTCATCACCCCCTCGACCCCGTCGACCCCGCCGACATCGATCCCGGCCTCGGTCATGATCTGCTGGTCAAGCGCGAGGCGGACGCGGCCGTCGCTCCACGCCGGGTTGTACTTCGGGGCATCGCGCTGAAGCCACTGCCGCCCGGCCGCGATCAAATTCGCAGCCGTTCGCACCGCACCGTCGGCGGGCAAAAAGCCTTTGCCCGCCAAGGCCCGCTCTACCGTGGTATCGTCAATCATGGGCCATTTTTCCCCGAGAAGCTTCAGTAATGTCTCACCATTACCGCAGATTGGCAATAGTTGCTGCGGAGTCATCTGCGATGGATGTCAATAGCATGTCGATGATTTCATCCCCCACATGAGCTTTCTACTACGAGTAAATTTGTCGATTGGCTGTTAATAGAAGACGGTCTGGATCCAAAAGACGAACCGACCAAGTGGCGCGGACAAAAGCAAGATCCGCGAGGTGCCGTCATCTGCCACATGGGGTCGGCGGTCGATACCGCGCCGCGAGGCAGCGCAACTGCCAACATCGAACGCTGTTTCAACGAATGGGCCGTCGGTGCAGGCCCGCCGATACCGAAGCCATGGAGCCGTTCGATCAGCATACGCTACAACTCGGTCAATTCTTGCGAATGCGACGCCGGTCCCCATCACTGGTTGCTGCCTGCATCGAGCCTGCTACTGAGTTGCCAACTATTTGTGGGGAATGGCGATGCGGGCGTATTGGTTGGCTGGCGTGGCAGGAGTCGCGGTGCTTGGTGCAGCTTCGGGTTCGGCGCAGCCGGCTAAGGCAGCGGCACCGTCACAGGCACCGACCGGCGTGGAGGCCTATTTTGGTGGTCTCAAGTGGCGCAACATCGGTCCGGCCCGCGGCGGGCGCTCGATCTCGGCCATGGGCAGCGTGGCGCGGCCCAATGAATATTGGTTCGCCGCCACGGGCGGCGGCCTGTG
>NZ_JANPCD010000068.1:0-3583 GCF_031430775.1 Sandarakinorhabdus sp.
TCGCACAGGCCAGCATCAAGGCAGCGGCGCTGATGGAATTGCCCTATGGCGCGGCGCTCGCCGGCACGGTCGACGGCGCCTTTCTGGCGCTGGCGGGTGGCGGCTTTGTCCATCGCCGCCACGCCGAATCGCCGCCAGCCGACCGGTTTGTCGCCGCTGCACTGTTCATGGGCGCGCCCTATCTATGGGGCGGCCGCACGCCCGACGGGGTGGATTGCTCAGGGCTGGTGCAAGCGGCATTGGCGGCTGAAGGCGTCGCTCTCAAGCGCGACACCGACCAGCAGTTGCAGCAGGGCGAAGCCGTGGATTTCGCGGCGCGCCAGTGCGGCGACCTGGTGTTCTTTCCCGGCCATGTCGGCTTGTTGACCGCACCGGACACGCTGCTGCACGCCAATGCGCACTGGATGTCCGTTGTCGAGGAACCACTGGCCGATGTGGTTGCGCGCGGCGCCGCCATTGCTGGTGTGCGCCGACTGTAGCGACCCCTCTCCCGCAGGCGGGAGAGGGTATGGCTCCGGCGCTTCGGTTTATTTCTTCGGCTTGACGAACTTCAGCGTCATGCGGTCGCTTTCGCCAATCGCGGCATATTTGGCCTTGTCCACATCACCTTCGGCATAGTTCGGCGGCAGCGTCCACACGCCCTTGGGATAGTCCTTGGTGTCCTTGGGATTGGCGTTGATTTCCGATGTGCCCACCAGCTTGAAGCCCGCAGCGGCCGCCAGCTTGGTGACATTGGACAGCTTCATGTAGCCGCTGGACTTCATCTGTTCGTCCGGGCGATCCTCGGGCAGGCGATGTTCGACGATGCCAAGCGTGCCGCCGGGCTTCAGTGCGGCGAAAAAGGCATTGAACGCTGCCTGGTCGAAACCGGCCATGTGCCAATTGTGGACGTTGCGGAACGACACGACGGCATCGGCACTGCCGGCTGGCGCAATGTCATAGCTGTCCTTGCCAAAGGCGGTGACGGTGATGGCACCGAACACATCGGGCTTGGCGACAAACTTGTCCTTGAAATTCTGCACGCCGCGCGCGGCGCCGGCGCTGGCGGCCGGGTTGTTGTGCGCGGCGATATACTTGCCCTTGGCCTTGAGGCCCGGCGCCAGAATTTCGGTGTACCAGCCGCCGGCCGGCGAGATTTCGACCACGGTCATCTTCGGCTTGATGCCGAAGAACGCCAGCGTCTGCGCCGGATGGCGATAGGCGTCGCGCGCCTTGTTGGCTTCGCTGCGGTGCGCGCCGGCGATGGCGGCATCAAAGGGGCCGGCGGCGATGGCCGGGCTGGCGGCGACAACGGCCGCAACGGCAAACAGGACAGGTCGAAACATGGGAAGTCTCCGGGTTGGGGAAATGCATTGTGGGTAACGATGCGCAATGACAGGTGCAACCGCGATGATTGCGCTTTGCTGAATGAGCCGGCACTGTCGCGATCCGCAAACGGAGGCTTCGATTGGGCTTTGACGACACATTCTGGCTGGCCGGCGCCGGCGCGGCGCTGATGCTGCTCGCCATTGCCGGCACGGCGCTACGCCGCCGCGCGCCGCTGGCCTGGCACGCGCACCTGCCCTGGAACGGACTGGTCTTTGTCGGCGCCGCCATTGCCCTGCTGTCCGCCGTGCATCTGATGACGCTGCTCCGGCGGGGTTGAGTCAATCTGGCCAAGTCAATCTGGCCCGAACACCCTGTCGAACACCGTGTCGACATGCTTGAAATGATATTCAAGGTCGAACAGCGCGCCCAGCTGCTCGGGCGGTAACAGCGCCGTGACTTCGGGATCGGCCGACAACAGGTCCAGCAGTTGCAGCGCGCCGTCGGATTCCCACACCTTCATGGCGTTTCGCTGAACCAGCCGGTAGCTGTCCTCGCGGCTGGCGCCGGCCTGGGTCAGCGCCAGCAGCACACGCTGCGAATGGATCAGCCCGCCCATGCGGTTGAGGTTCTTGAGCATGCGTTCGGGATAGATCAGCAGCTTGTCGATGACGCCGGTCAGCCGCACCAGCGCGAAATCCAGCGTCACCGTCGCATCGGGGCCGATCATGCGTTCGACCGACGAGTGCAAGATATCGCGTTCGTGCCACAGCGCGACATTTTCCAGGGCTGGCGTCACGAAGCCGCGCACCAGCCGGGCAAGGCCGGTAAGGTTTTCGGTCAGCACCGGGTTGCGCTTGTGCGGCATGGCGCTTGAACCCTTTTGGCCGGGGCTGAAATACTCCTCTGCCTCCAGCACTTCGGTGCGCTGCAAATGGCGTACTTCGGTGGCCAGCCGTTCCACCGAACCGGCAATGACACCCAGCGTGGCAAAGAACATGGCATGGCGATCACGCGGGATGACCTGCGTGGACACCGGCTCGACGGTCAGGCCCATGGCCTTGGCGACATGCGCTTCAACGCGCGGGTCGATGTTGGCAAAGGTGCCGACAGCGCCCGAAATCGCGCAGGTGGCGATATCGGCGCGCGCTGCGACAAGGCGCTGCTTGCAACGGTCGAACTCGGCATAGGCCTGCGCAAGTTTCAAGCCAAAGGTGGTCGGCTCGGCATGGATGCCATGGCTGCGGCCCATGGTGGGCGTGTATTTATGCTCCATCGCCCGGCGGCGGATGGCCGCGAGCAACCCGTCCAGATCTGCCAGCAGCAAATCCGACGCGCGCGCCAACTGCACGGCAAGGCAGGTGTCGAGCACGTCCGAACTGGTCATGCCCTGATGCACGAAGCGCGCTTCGGGGCCGACATATTCGGCCAGGTTGGTCAGGAACGCGATGACGTCATGCTTGGTTTCGCGCTCGATCTCGTCGATGCGGTCCACATCGAAATTGCCGCGTTCCCATACCGCCTTGGCGGCGTCGGCAGGGACGATGCCCAGCGGCACCAGCGCGTCCATGGCGTGCGCCTCGATCTCGAACCAGATGCGAAAACGGGTTTCGGGTTCCCAGATGGCAACCATCTCGGGGCGGGAATAGCGGGGAATCATCGGGCCGGTCCTGTCGTGTGTATTATCGGCGCGCGCCTAGCATGGCGGACGCCGATTGCCTATCTGGAGCCTGTGAATCGCCCGCCTGTCCGTGTCGTCGTCTTCCAGCATGGTCTGGGTGCGCTGGATTATGCCGTCCCGGAAGGCATGGTGCTGGCGCCGGGTGACGCTGTGTCGGTGCCGCTTGGACCGCGCATCATCACCGGCGTGGTGTGGGATGACGGCGTGCTTGAGGGCAGGGCCGTGGCGCCGGAGCGCCTGCGCGCCGTGACGGCCCGCCTCGAAATCCCCCCGTTGCCGGCACCGCTGCGCCGGCTGTGCGAATGGACGGCGGATTATTACATGGCGCCGCTCAGCGCCGTCATCCGCATGGCCTGGCCGTCGGTGGCGTTCCTGTCCCCGCGTGCGTTTGTGGAATATGTGCTGGCCGGGCCGCCGCCAGCGCGCATGACTCCGGCGCGGATGCAGGCCATGGCGCAGTTGGAGGGCCGGCAAGGCAATGCCCGCGACATGGCGCATTGGGGCGGCGTGTCCGAAGCCGTCATTCGCGGCCTGATTGCTGCGGACACATTGGCGCCTGTGCAGGTGAGCGGCGATGCCGACCCGCCGCTGCCGGAC
>NZ_JANPCD010000069.1:0-7299 GCF_031430775.1 Sandarakinorhabdus sp.
CGCCGAAACGCGCCAGCAGCCGGGTTTCGGCGGCAAGATCAAGGCTGGTGCCGGTCCATGCCTCACGCGCAGCGGCGATGGCGGCGGCGCGCTGGCCGGTGCTGTCCAGGGCTTCGGCCAGCAACAGCCGGGCGGTTGCCGTCTGCGGCGCAAAGGCCCGCATATAGGTGAGGCGGTCGGTCATGGGTGTTGCATCGGTGATGCTTTTTTCCCCGTTGCGGCGGATGACTGCCGCTTGCGGCCAGTCGCCATAACTACCCAAAAATGCAGCATATTCCTGCCAGGTGCCGCGATAGCTGTCGCGGCGCAGCCGGTCCCAGGTCACGACGGCATCAAGGATGGGAACGGCAGCAACGCCGGACAAGGGCGCGGCCGAAAAGGCGCCGAAACGCCCAGCGGCATTGTCGGCCAGCCGGGCCGTGTACAGCGCGCGGCCGCCTTCATCGATGGTTTGGGCCGCAGCCGGGGCCGCAATCAATAGCGCCGGCAGCAACACCGCCAGCAACACTGTGCTGGACAATCGCGTCCGCCGCTCCATATCAGACCCTTTCAAGAACATGCCTTGCACTTAGGGCAGGGCACAGGGAACGCGCAATGTTTCAGGGATCGATACCGGCTCTGGTCACACCTTTTCGCGATGGCGCGGTCGATCTGGCGGCGCTGGCGAATTTTGTCGATTGGCAGATCATGCAGGGCAGCCATGGGCTGGTCCCCGTTGGCACCACCGGCGAATCGCCGACGTTGAGCCATGCCGAACATTATCAGGTCATTGCGACGACCATCGAGGCCGCGCGCGGCCGCGTGCCGGTGATTGCCGGCTGCGGGTCCAACGATACGGCCACGGCGCGGGCGCATCTGGCCTATGCCCAAAAGGCGGGCGCTGATGCCGCGCTGGTGGTCGTGCCCTATTACAACAAGCCGAGCCAGGCCGGGCTGATCGCGCATTTCACCAATCTGGCAGAATCGACGCGCCTGCCGATCATTCTTTACAATATTCCGGGCCGTTCGGTGGCGGACATGAGCGTGGCGACCATGGCACAGCTGGCCAAGGTGCCGAACATCATCGGCGTCAAGGACGCGACGGGCAACATTGCGCGTGTCGCGCAGCAGCGCGCTGCGTGCGGCGCCGATTTCATCCAGCTTTCGGGCAATGACGACATGGCGCTGGGCTTCAATGCGCACGGCGGCATCGGTGCGATTTCGGTGACCGCCAATGTGGCGCCGCGCCTGTGTTCCGACATGCAGCGGGCAATGCTGGCCGGGGATTTCCGTACCGCGCTGGCCATCAACGATCGGTTGCAGCCGCTGCATGACGCGTTGTTCAGCGATACCAGCCCCGGGCCGACAAAATATGCGCTGGCCCGCATGGGGCACATGCTCGCCGATGTCCGCCTGCCCATCATCGATGCGTCTGCTGCCAGCCGCGCCGCTATCGACGCGGCGCTTGCTCATGCGGGCATCGCCTGATGGCGCGGCCCAAAGGCAATGTCGGCATCAAGGTCAAGACCGTGGCCGAGAACCGCCGTGCCAGATTCGAATATTTCATCGAGCATGTCGTCGAAGCCGGCATCGCGCTGGCGGGCAGCGAAGTGAAGGCGCTGCGCACCGGCCAGGGTTCGATCGCCGAAGCCTATGCCGAGGTGAAGGATGGTCAGGTCTGGCTGGTCAATTGCAACATTCCGGTATTTGCGAACGCCAATCATTTCAATCATGAACCGAAACGGCCCAGAAGGCTGCTGTTGCACGAGCGCGAAATCGGCAAGATGGGCGGCGCGGTGCAGCGTCAGGGCATGACGCTGATCCCGCTGTCGATCTATTTCAATGACCGGGGCAGGGCCAAGGTCGAACTGGCGCTGGGCAAAGGCAAGCAGCTGCATGACAAGCGCGAAACCATGAAGGACCGGGACTGGAAGCGCGACCAGGCGCGGATCATGCGGGATCGCGGCTGATGACGGACAATGGTGGCATCAGGGACAAGCTTGTCGCCATCAAACAGGCCTGGGCACAGGCTGGCCGCCTGCTGACTGGCCAGACCGATCCGGACCGCGAAGGGCGCTTGCCGCCCGGCCAGCGGCTGGTGACCAATTGGCCAGTGCTGGATCTGGGGCTGAAACCCGACATCAGCCGGTCGGAATGGCAATTGTCGATCGATGGCGCCGTTGCTTCGCCGCTGACACTTGACTGGAACGCGCTGATGGCATTGCCGCAGACCCGGACCGTGTCGGATATGCACTGTGTCACGCAATGGTCGCGCTATGACAATCGCTGGACCGGCGTGACGACAGCGCATCTGATGTTTCTGGTGCAGCCGCTGCCGGGCGCGGCACATGTCGTGATGCATGGCAGTGACGGTTACACCACCAACATCACGCTGGAACGCTTTGTCGAGGACGGCAATCTGATCGTCCATGACCATGATGACGTGCCGTTGACGCGCGAGCATGGCGGGCCGGTGCGGGCGATGATCCCGCGCTGGTATCTGTGGAAATCGGCAAAATGGCTCAGCCGGATCGAAGTGATTGCCGCCGACAAGCCCGGCTTTTGGGAGCAGCGCGGCTATCACAACGAAGGCGACCCATGGACGGAGCAGCGATATGGCTGATCCAGAGCAGGCGGGCCAAGTGCAGGACGCGGCCCTGGACGCAGCCATCGAAGGCTGGAACCAGTTTGCACCGGTTCCGAATGTCGGCTGGCCAGCGCCCTATGCCGAGGGTGCCATCAGCCCCTGGATCGGCCCGGTGCTCATGGCGCTGCCGATGGCGCTGGCGCTGCTGGATTCTTCGGGGCGCATGATCGCCGGTAACGAGGCCATGATGGCCACGGCTGGCTCTGACTGGCGCCCGGGCCTGAAGCCCGACGCCATTGCGATTGCCGAGGATGCAGCGCAGATGGCCAAGGCCGTCGCCGAAGTGGTTGCCGGCCAGCCGGGCCGCGTGCTGCGACTTGCGCTCAAGAATCGCCCCGATGATCCGCAGGATGTCCGGATATTGCCGATACCGCCGGGGCTGGGCGTGTCGGGCGTCATTGCCATGCGCGATATCCGCGACCAGGTGCGGCTTGAGGCGCAAGTTGCGGCCGCGAGCCGCATGCAGGCCGTGGGCCAGCTTGCCGGCGGCGTCGCCCATGATTTCAACAATTTGCTGACAGCCGTGCTGGCGTTGGCCGAACAACTGCTTGAACGACGGTCGCCGACCGATCCGGACTTTGATGCGCTTGTCCAGATTCGCCGCAATGGCGAACGCGGCGCCGCGCTGGTGCGCCAGTTGCTGGCCTTTGCCCGGCAACAGCCGCAGCGGCAGCAACTGCTGGACCCCGGACAGCTGGTCGACGGCTTGCGGCCGCTGATCGCACAATTGCTCGGTCCGGCGATAGAGCTGGATATCGGCTATCGGCCGCTTGAGTTCGCCCTGCGCGCCGACCCGGGGCAGATCGAGCAGGTGATCGTCAATCTGGCGGTCAATGCCCGCGATGCCATGAGCGGCAACGGCCAGCTGAGGATTACGGTGTCGGATGTGCGCGGCGGCGACGTGGCGGCGCTGGGCCATGACATCATGCCGGCCATCGACCATATCGCGATCGATATCACCGATACCGGAACAGGCATTCCGCGCGCCATTCGCGGGCGCATTTTCGAACCGTTCTTCACCACCAAGCCGCAGGGGCAGGGGACAGGCCTGGGGCTTTCGACGGTTTATGGTATCGTCAAGCAATCGGGCGGTTACATCTTTGCCAAACCGGGCCCGGCCAATCGCGGCACCACATTTTCGGTGTATCTCCCGGCGCGGCCCAAGCCAAAGGTGATCGAGCGCGCGCCGCCGGTGCAGGTCAACCGCGACGGCATCGCAGGCATTCGCGTGTTGCTGGTCGAAGACGAGCCGGCTGTGCGGACGGTTTTCGCGCGCGGGCTTGAGCGCAAGGGCATGTTGGTGGTCACTGCCGAGGACGCAACCTCCGCGCTGGCCTTGCTAAGGGAGGAATGGCCGGTCGACGTGCTGGTGTCCGATGTGATGATGCCGGGCATCGACGGCGTGGAACTGGCCATGGAGGCCGGGCGGCTGCGGCCGGGCATCGGCATCGTGCTGATGTCGGGCTATGCCGAACTGCCCCGGCACCGGGCGGCAGATGCCAAGGGGATGCGCTTTCTTGCCAAGCCTTTTGCCCTTGAGGAACTGGTGTCGGCCATTGGTGGTGCGCAACCCGTGCCAGCAGCAAACAGCGGCGACTGACCCCCGGCAAGGCTAATTCGTTCTGCTCTTGTTCTACAAGAACGAAACATGTACACAGATTGGCAGGCAGAGTGTTTGGTGAGGGGCAAGGCATTGACGCCGCGCCTCGCCGGTTTCAGTAGAGGGGACAAGGGTCATGGCTGCAAACCTCAAGATAGTGGACACGAACATGGATCGGCAAAAGGCACTCGAAGCAGCATTGGCCCAGATCGACCGCGCCTTTGGCAAAGGCTCGGTGATGAAGCTTGGTCAGCGCGAAACGATGGAGATCGAAGCGGTTTCAACCGGCTCGCTCGGTCTGGATATTGCACTTGGTATCGGCGGCCTGCCGCGTGGGCGCGTCATCGAAATCTATGGTCCCGAAAGCTCGGGCAAGACCACGCTGGCGCTGCATGCCATTGCCGAAGCGCAAAAGATCGGCGGCACAGCGGCCTTTGTCGATGCCGAACACGCGCTTGACCCCGGCTATGCCAAGAAGCTTGGCGTCAACATCGACGAGTTGATCGTGTCGCAGCCCGACACCGGCGAGCAGGCGCTGGAAATCGTAGATACGCTGGTGCGTTCAAATGCCGTCGATGTGCTGGTGGTGGATTCGGTGGCCGCGCTGGTGCCGCGCGCCGAAATCGAAGGCGAAATGGGCGACAGCCATGTCGGCCTTCAGGCCCGTCTCATGAGCCAGTCGCTGCGCAAGCTGACGGGTTCGATCAGCCGGTCGCGTTGCACGGTGATTTTCATCAACCAGCTTCGCATGAAAATCGGCGTGATGTACGGCAACCCGGAAACGACCACCGGCGGCAACGCGCTGAAATTCTACGCCTCGGTGCGCCTTGATATTCGCCGCACCGGCCAGATCAAGGACCGTGATGAGGTTGTCGGCAACACAACGCGCGTCAAGGTCGTCAAGAACAAGGTGGCGCCGCCGTTCAAGCAGGTCGAATTCGACATCATGTACGGCGAAGGCATTTCGAAACTGGGTGAAATCCTCGACCTGGGCGTGAAGGCCGGTGTCGTTGAAAAATCCGGCGCTTGGTTCAGCCATGATTCGATCCGCCTCGGCCAGGGCCGCGAGAACTCCAAGAAGTTCCTCAAGGAAAACCCGGAAATGGCCGCCAAGATCGAAAAGGTCATCCGCGACAATGCGGCCGGCATTTCCGAAGCGCTGATGGTTGGTCCCAGCGACGAGGATGCCGGCGGCGACATGTGAGCCGACAGGATGCGGCCGTCAGTGCTGCATCCGGAAAATGAGGCAGGTCTGCCGCCGAAGGACCAGATTTTGTCTGGCACTTCGGCGGTGGCCCACCTGATGATTGCGATGCGTCCATGTCGGCCCGGGCAACGCGCGCCGAACGGATGCGGCGCCCTTGGCAACCCCTTGCCGAGCGCCCCAACCGCATAAGCGGCCGCGCAGTTCCTGCCTTATCGGCGGTCACCCAGGCCGCGGTCACCCAGGCCACGGTCACCCTGGCCGCGATCACCGATGCCACGGTCACCAAGGCCGCGGTCACCCAGGCCGGTGTTTGCTGCGTCGGGTTTCGGCGGTTTCGGCGGTTTTGGTGTGGTCGGCTTGGTCATGTTCTTTCCTCCGGAGTTGAAACAGCGTCGAAGCCCAGTCGCAAGAGCAGTTTTTCGAACGGCGGCAACTTGCGCAGCGTGTCGAGAAACGGGTCGCCCAGAGCATACATCATGCCGGCGTCACCGGCGGCATAGCCTTTTTCAAGCAGCGCCAGCGCCAGATCGGGCTGCCCCCATGAAGCTGCAACCTGCGCCTGTTGATACAGGCCGTTGTCACCGTGCTCGGCAACAAGCTTTTGCAGCGCGGCGCGGGCGGCAGCATCCTTGCCCTGCCGCTGGTTGATGATTGCCATGCCTGTGAGGTGAAAAAGGCTGCTGGGTTCTGCCACATAGGCTGCCTGCGCACCGGGCAGGTCGCCGAGAAACAGCTTTGCCGTGCCAAGTACAAAGCGAGCGACCGAGATATCTGGATTGATCGACAATGCTTGCTGGACTGGCGGGATGGCATCGGCATAGCGGCGGGCGCCCAGCGCGATCTCGCCCTTCAGCCATGCCGTTCGCGCATTGAGCGGGTCGAGCTGGCCGGCGCGGCTTGCGGCCCCGCGCGCAGCATCGAACCGGCCGGCGCGCGCCTGAAAAATGGCATATCGCGCCAGCACATTTGCATCGCCTTGGCCCAGCTCTGCGGATTTTTCATAGGCGGCGCGGGCCATCCTGACATTCAACTGCCCGTTCATGATGGCAAACCCCAGCGCTGAATGGGCTTCGGCGCAGCTTGGCGAAAGCGAAACGGCGCTCTGTGCGGCCTGCATTGCGGCAGCGAAACTGTCCCGTCGCGATTGGGCCTTGAGGTAAAGGTTGCCGATGACCGTCAGCACCAGGCTGCGCGACGCATGGGCAAGTCCATAGGCCGGGTCGCTGGCGATGGCGGCATCGAATGCCTGCAACGCGGCGCGGTCGCTGGCCTCGTCGCGGGCCAGGCCATACAGGTAACTACCCTTGAAGAACGCATCATGGGCAGCGACATTGTCGGTGCCGCCGCCGGCGCGCAGCCCGATCGGCGCCGGGCCGCCGAACAGGCGGCTGTCCAGCGCCGAAGTCACTGCGCCGGCAATTTCGTCCTGCACGGCAAACACGTCGGCGGCCGGTCGGTCGAATTGTTGCGACCACAGGCTGAAACCGGTTTCGCCATCGATGAGCTCGGCCGCAATGCGGAACTGCGACCCTGCGGCGCGGACATTGCCGTCGAGCAGATAGGAGACGCCCAGTTTGCGGGCGATGGCCTTGGCGTCGAAGTCATCGCCGCGCAGGAGCTGTGACGAGGTTTGTGCCACCACGGCCAGGCGCGGGTTGCGTGACAGTTGCGTGCGCACCTCGGCAGCTACTCCGTCCGAAAAATAGGCCTTGCCGGGATCACCTGACAGGTTGGCAAACGGCATGACGGCAATGCTGTTGGCACGCGAGCCGCTGCCGAACCATCCCGCCTGCCAGGCGATCCCGGCACCGGCAGCGGCCAGCACAGCCCCGCCGCCGGCAAGGGCCATGCGGCGGCTGATGAATG
>NZ_JANPCD010000070.1:0-5164 GCF_031430775.1 Sandarakinorhabdus sp.
GTGTCGGCCACACTGCGCGGCACACCCGGTGACAAGGCCGTGATCCAGGCCGAGATGGACCGTATCGCGGCGGCGCGCGAGGCCAGCCAGCCGCTGCGCACCCGCACCGGCTGCTCCACCTTCAAGAACCCGCCGGGCGGCAAGGCCTGGGAACTGGTCGACCGTGCCGGCTGCCGGGGGCTTAGGGTGGGCGGCGCCGAAGTCAGCGAAAAGCACACGAATTTCCTCATCAACAGCCACCGCGCCACCAGCGCCGACATCGAGGCGCTGGGCGAACTGGTGCGCGCGCATGTGGCGCGCCATGCCGGCGTGATGCTGGAATGGGAAATCCAGCGCGTCGGGCGCGTGGCCGTGCCGGCGCAGGTGGCGCCATGAAGGTTGCGGTGCTGATGGGCGGCTGGTCCGCCGAGCGCGAGGTGTCGCTGACCTCCGGGCGCGGCATTGCGCAGGCGTGCCGCGAGCTGGGCCATGACGTCGCCGAAATCGACATGGGCCGCGACGTGGCGCAGGTGCTGGCCGCTGCGGCGCCCGACGTGGTGTTCAACGCACTGCACGGCACGCCCGGCGAGGATGGCAGCGTACAGGGGCTGCTGGATCTGATGGGGCTGCGTTATACCCATAGCGGGCTGGCCACTTCGGTGATCGCCATCGACAAGGAACTGACCAAGATGCTGCTGGTGCCGCGCGGCATTCCGATGCCGGCCGGCACGGTGGTGACGTCGGAAAGCCTGTATGCCGGCGACCCGCTGCCCCGGCCCTATGTCCTCAAGCCCATCAACGAGGGCTCGTCGGTCGGTGTCGCCATCGTCACCGATGACAGCAACTATGGCCAGCCGATTGCACGCGGCGCGGCGGGACCATGGCAGGACTTCGACACGCTGCTGGCCGAGCCGTTCATTGCCGGCAAGGAATTGACGGTCGCGGTGCTGGACGGCCCTCATGGACCATGGCCGCTGGCGGTGACCGAGCTGAAGCCGGTCAAGGGCTTTTATGATTATGACGCCAAATACACCGATGGCATGACGGTGCATGAATGCCCGGCACAGCTGCCGAACGACATTGCGGCGGCGTGCCTGAAACTGGCGCTGGATTCGCATGTCGCATTGGGCTGCAAGGGCACGTCGCGCAGCGATTTTCGCTGGGATCCAGCGCAGGGCATGGCCGGGCTGTTCCTGCTCGAAGTCAACACCCAGCCGGGGATGACGCCGCTCAGCCTCGTGCCGGAACAGGCCAGGCATTGCGGCATGTCCTATGCGCAGCTGGTGCAGCGCATTATCGATGCGGCCCTGGTGCAGGGCACCAGTGATGCGGCCACAACCTCATGACGGCGGCCGTGCTCAAGCGCGGCGCAGCAGCGCCCCGTCCGAAGAAGCGCGCAGCGCCGCAGCCGGCGCGCATCACCTTGCCGGTGGGAGCGACCGTGCTGCGCCGCCGGGTTGTGATCGCGGTCCTCGCGCTCGCGCTGCTGGCCGCCGGCGTCATCGCGGCGCTGGCCGGCGTGCCGCAGCGCATGGGCCGGGATTTCGTGCTGTGGACAGCGGCATCGGGCTATGAGGTGCGGCATGTCGAAGTGCATGGCACGCGCGAACAGCCCCGGCTGGCGGTGTACGAGGCCGTACTGACCGGCACGTCCAACGCCATGCTGGCCGCCGACCTGGAGGCCATCCGCACCCGGCTGAAGGCGCTGGACTGGGTTGCCGACGCCAGTGTCGGCCGGCGCCTGCCCGACACTCTGGTCATCGACATCACCGAACGCCGGCCGGTGGCGCTGTGGCAGTACAAGCAGCGGCTGGCGGCCATCGACCTGACCGGCAAGCCGTTGACAACTCAGGGATTGGTGCGCTTCAACGATCTGCCCATCGTCATCGGGCCGGGCGCCAATCTGCGGGTGCGCGAGGCACTGGCGTTGATGGCCGACAGTCCGCTGGCCAAGGACGTCGATGCTGCCGTGCTGGTGGGCGGGCGGCGCTGGGACCTGAAATTCAAGACCGGCGAGACATTGGCGCTGCCCGACACCCCGCAGGCGGCGGCGCGCGCGCTCAAGACCTTTGCACGGCTGGACAGCCAGGGCAGCGACCGGCTGCTGGGCGGCAGGTTCGTGCGGTTCGACATGCGATTGCCCGGCCGCATGGTCGTTGCCGGACCGGCAGTGGCCGAGCAGCTGGCGGCCCAGTCCAAGGCGGCGGCGGAACAGGCGCGGGCCAGCGCCGCGGCAAAGGATATCTGATGGCCGTGCGTATCCCCTCGCGATTGCCGCTGACCGCCAAGGCTGGCGGCGAACGCTTGGTCGCCGTGCTGGATGTCGGCACTTCCAAGGTCGCGGCGCTGATCGCGCTCATAGGACCAGATGGCGAGCCGCGCGTCATCGGCACCGGCCAAAAACCGTGTTTCGGGCTGCGGCGCGGGCTGGTCACTGATTTCGACAAGACCGAGGCCGCCATTCGCGGCGCCATGGACCAGGCCGAACGCGCCGCCGGCCAACAGCTTGACCGCGTCTATGCCTCGATTTCGGCCGGAAACCTGACCAGCACCGTGGTATCGGTGGAAATCGACATTGCCGGGGCCAGTATCACCAGCGCCGACATGGCAACGCTGCGCGACGAGGGCCGGGCGCGGATCAATCCGGGCAACAAGACCGTCGTTCATGCCCAGCCCGCCCTCTACACCCTTGACGGCCAGGCCGGCGTGGAAAGCCCCATCGGCTTTCACGCCGACCGGCTCGGCATGGATATTCACGTCGTCGCCGCCGATACACCGCCGCTGAAGAACCTCGACCGCGCCATTCGGCAGGCGCATCTGGGCCTGGAAACGCTGGTGGCGGCGCCGCTGGCGGCCAGCCTGTCGGTGCTGCACAGCGAAGAATGCGATGTCGGCGTGGCGCTGGTGGAGATTGGTGCAGGGGTCACCACGGTCGCGGTGCACAGGTTCGGCATGCTGGTGGGTGTCGCGGCGATTCCGATGGGCGCCAACGACATCACCACCGACCTGGCGGCCGCGTTCGCGACGCGGCGCAGCGTTGCCGAACGGCTCAAAGCGCTGGACGGCGCCGCCATGGCAGTGCCCAAGGACAACCATGAGGCAGTGGAAATTCCGCCCGTGTCCGACGATGGCCATGCCGAACCGCTGCGGGTGCCCAAGGCCCAGATCATCGGAGTCATCCGGCACCGGCTCGACCTGCTGTTTCGCGAAGTGGCGCGCGCGCTGGACGGCCAGGGCTTTTCCGGGCCGCAGGCGCGGCAGGTGGTGCTGACGGGCGGCGGCGCCGAATTGCGCGGCATTGCCGATTTTGCTGCGGGCGCGCTGGGCCGCAATGTCCGCATCGGGCGGCCGCGCGGGCTGACGGGGCTGCCGCCGGCGCAGGGCGGACCCGCCGTTGCGACTTTGGCCGGGCTGGTGCTGTTTGCAGCGCAGGAACGGGGCGATATCTGGCACGCCGGCCCGCGCGCCGTGCCGCAGCCGAGCACCGGGTCAGGAAAGATTGCAAATTTGATCGAAAAATTGCGGGGCGGGCTGTGAAGCCGCTTCCCACCGATTCGCACGACGTATAGTATGTTGGCCGTGAGGGAGACACGAGATGCTGGAATTCGCAAAGCCTGAGCTGACCGAGCTGAAACCGCGCATCACGGTGATCGGCGTCGGCGGCGCGGGCTGTAACGCTGTTGCCAACATGATCGCCGCCGATCTGATGGGTGTCGAATTCATTGTCGCCAACACCGATGCCCAGCAGCTGGCGACCAGCCCGGCAGCCACGCGCATCCAGCTTGGCCTCAAGATCACGCAGGGCCTTGGCGCCGGCGCCCGTCCCGAGATCGGCCGCGCCGCAGCCGAGGAAACCCTTGAGCAGATCGAACATGCGCTGGAAGGCGCGCACATGTGCTTCATCGCCGCCGGCATGGGCGGCGGCACCGGCACCGGCGCCGCGCCCGTTGTGGCCCGCGCCGCCCGGGAAAAGGGCATATTGACCGTTGGTGTCGTCACCAAGCCGTTCAGCTTCGAAGGCAACAAGCGCATGCGATCGGCCGACGAAGGCATTGCCGAGCTGCAAAAGCATGTCGACACGCTGATCATCATTCCCAACCAGAACCTGTTCCTGATCGCCAATGCCAACACGACCTTCAAGGACGCGTTCGCCATGGCCGACCAGGTGCTGCACCAGGGTGTGCGCGGCATCACCGACCTGATGATCATGCCCGGCCTGATCAATCTGGATTTTGCCGATATCCGCACCGTCATGTCCGAAATGGGCAAGGCGATGATGGGCACCGGCGAAGCATCGGGCGAACGCCGTGCCATCGAGGCGGCCGAAAAGGCCATTGCCAACCCGCTGCTGGACGAAGTGTCGATGCGCGGCGCCAAGGGCGTCATCATCAACATCACCGGCGGCGAAGACCTGCGCCTCATGGAAGTCGATGAAGCGGCCACGCACATCCGCGACATGGTCGATCCGGAATGCAACATCATTGTCGGCAGCGCCTTCAACCCGGACCTGAACGGCGTGATGCGCGTGTCGGTGGTGGCCACCGGCATCGATGCCGCCACCCGTCCCGCCGCTGCACCGGCGCGCACCAGTCGGTCCGAATCGATGTTTGCGGCCCAGCAGTCGATCTTTTCGCCGCTGCCGCCGCCCGTTGTTGCGCCGCTCGCAGCGCCTGAGCCGGTGGCCGAGGTGCCAGCCCCGGCGGAACTGCCCCAGCCGACTGCGCCCACGGCGGCAGACCAGATGGCCGACGCATCCGAAGACGATTTCGAGGACATCGATCTGGCCCTGGCTGCCGAGCGGGTCGACGAGCCGCTGCCGGCCAGCGGGTTCCGGTTCACGCCCAGCCCGGCACCCGTGCCTGTCGCTGCACAGCCGATCGCGCCAGCCGCGCCTGCATCCGTGCCTGAACCAGCGCCGGTGATGGCCGAGGAAGAACGCGCCCTGACCCTGTTCGAAAAGATGATGGGCCTGTCGCGCGGCAGCAAGCCGCGCCACAATGTCCAGACCCTGGCGCCGGAACCGCAGGTCGATGCGCCCAAGGTCGATGATGTCGATATTCCGCCGTTCTTCAAGCGGCAGGTCAACAACTAGGCCGTAAACTCAGGGCTCTGCGGTGAGTTCGTCGATCATCGTGCCGACCATCTTGCCGCGCTGGAACTGCGCCGACCGGTTGGGCGGCGTTGT
>NZ_JANPCD010000071.1:0-5584 GCF_031430775.1 Sandarakinorhabdus sp.
CTGGCGACCATCGACCGCGCGCTGGAGCTGGGCATCAACTTCTTCGACACAGCCGAAGTCTATGGGCCATATCTGAACGAGGAACTTTTGGGCGGCGCGCTGAAGGGCAAGCGCGACCACGCCGTCATCGCCACCAAATTCGGCTTTCGCATCAGGGACGGGCAAGTGTCCGGCACCGACTCGCGGCCCGAAAACATCCGCGCGGTGTGCGAGGCATCGCTCAAACGCCTCGGCACCGACCATATCGACCTCTTCTACCAGCACCGCGTCGATCCGGCGGTGCCCATCGAGGACACGGTGGGCGCGATGGCCGAACTGGTCACAGCCGGAAAGGTGCGGTTCCTGGGCCTGTCCGAAGCCGGGCCGGAGACCATACGGCGCGCCCATGCCGTCCACCCCATCGCGGCGCTGCAAAGCGAATGGTCGCTGTGGGAACGCGGCGTGGAGGCGGACATCTGGCCGCTGTGCGCGGCGCTTGGCATTGCGTTCGTGCCCTATTCGCCGCTGGGGCGCGGATTTCTGACTGGCACCCAGCCCCGCGCCGAGGATCTGCCGGCCAGCGATTACCGCAGCCGCGACCCGCGCTATCAGGGCAGCAACTACGACACCAACATGGCCGTGGTCGCAGTGGTCAAGTCCGTCGCAGCCGCGCACGGCGCCAGCCCGGCGCAGGTCGCGCTGGCGTGGCTGCTCCACAAGGGCAAAAGCGTCGGGGGGCCGGGCGTCGTGCCGATCCCCGGCTCGAAACGGCGCGTGACGTTGAATGACAATGCCGGCGCTGCGGCGCTGCGGTTGACCGGCGCCGACATGGCCACGCTCGACGCCGCGATGCCGCCGGGCACCACCGCCGGCGACCGTTATGGCAGCAAGGCGATGATGGCGATGGTGCGGCTCTAAGTCTTGCCTACAACGCTGCAAATGCGTCACTATGCGACAAATTCCGGGGGGACGCCTGACCATGCCGATCGATCGCCGCTTGTTTCTTGCGGGCAGCTCCATGCTGCTTTCGGCCAGCATGGCCGGCGCGGCCATCATTGCGCCGCGCGCCAATGCGGCGCAGCAAAAGGCGCTGGCCGCCATTGCCGCGCTGATGGAAACGCACCGCCGCCATCACGGTCTGCCGGCCATGGGCATGGTCGTGGTGGACGGTGCCGACCCGTTTTTCATCCAGTCCGGCACGCGCGATTACCGCGAAACCTCGGCGCTGGCCGGCGATGAACTCTGGCAAATCGGTTCGATCTCCAAATCCTTCATCGCGCTGATCTGCCTGCAATTGCAGGCCGAAGGCAAGATGACCCTGGCTGACGAACTGCGCCAGCATTTGCCCGAAGCGCGGCTGCCCGGCGTGTCGTCGGGCGGTCCGTTCACCATTCAGGGCCTGCTCGATCACACCACCGGCCTGCCGGATTTCGCGCCGGCGTTTCCGGCCGATGACAGCCGGCTGTGGCGCGGCTTTTCCGCCGGCAGCCATTGGAGCTACAGCAACACCGGCTATGATCTGGTCGGTGCCGCCATCGAACGTATCGAGGGCAAGCCGCTGTACCAAGTGATCGAAGCGCGCGTGTGCAAACCGCTCGGCATGGCCGCAACGCGCGGCGCCATCCAGTGGCGGGACCGCACGCGTTTCCCCGCCAGCTATGGCCCCGTGCGCCCGGACCTGCCGGCGCTGGTCAAGACAGCGCTGGCGCCGGCGCCGTGGGTGGACGCCAATCTCGGCGCCGGATCGGTGGCATCGACGCTGGCCGACATGGGCAAATATCTCGGCTTCCTGATCGCCGTCGGCCAGGGCAAGGGCGCGCCGCTGCTCACCGATGGCCAGGCCGGCGTCTGGTTGGCCAGCCCGGTTGTACAGGACCCGGCGAATGTCACCGAAACCTATGGGCTGGGCCTGATGCACCGCGAGCAGGATGGCCGCAAACTGCTGCATCACACCGGCGGCATGGTCAGTTTTTCCTCGTCCTTTCATGTCGATGCGGCCGCTGGCACCGGTGCCTTTGCCAGCTGCGCAGTTGGCGGCATCAACTATCGTCCGCGCGCCATCACCGCCTATGCCGCCCGCGCCATGCGGCTGGCGCGCGAGGGGCAGGCACCGCCCGCGCCGCCGGCCTTTGCGGTCCCGGCGATCAAACCCGAGGAATTTGCCGGCACCTTCAGTGATGGCAGCGAAACCATCAGCATCGGGCCGGGTCTCACCATATCAGGCGGCGGCGATGTCGCGGCGCTGGAACCCGCTGGCCCCGATATGCTGGTCACGTCCCTGCCGGCGCTAGCCGATTTTGCGCTGGTGGCAGTGCGCCAGAGCGGCGGCATCGCAGCGCTCGATCACGGCAGCCGGCGGTTCGTGCGCGAGGGGACGGAGGCGCCGCTACCGGTCACGCCGCCGGCCTTGCTGGCGCGGCAGGGCTGGTATCAAAGTGATGACCCATGGATGGGCGGCTTTGCCGTGGTGGCGCGCGGTGACCGGCTATATCTGGGCGGCACCGACATGCTGACCGGCATCGGCGACGATGTCTGGCGGCTGGCGCAGCCGGAATGGCACCCGGAACGGCTGCGTTTTGCTGCGTTTATCAAGGGAATTCCGCAAATCGCGGTGCTTTCAGGCCGAGTCTATGAACGGCGGGATCGTTGATAAGCAATGACTTGGGGGAATTTAGCGCCACCGCACATGGCAAAAACCGGATGTGCTATTTTACAACTGTACAATAGCGCCGGTTTTCATCGCACCAGCGTCAAGCAGCGGTCCCGCCCGCCAAGATCACGGCGAACAGTGCCGGACAGGCCCACAGCGTGCGCCAGCGCCAGCACGGCGTCGGTCTGTTGGTGCCCGATCTCGATGATGGCAGCGCCGCCGGGCGCCAGCAGGCCCGGCAATTGCGGGATCAGCCGGCGATAATCATCAAGCCCGTCGGCGCCGGCAAACAACGCCGCTGCCGGTTCATGATCGCGGACATCGCGGGATAGCTCGGCGCCGGTTTCGACATAGGGCGGATTGCACAGGATGAGGTCAAAACGCTCCAAAAGCCCCTGCCCCCAATCGCCCAGCCGGAATGCCGTGCGGTCTGCAAACCCGAGACGCGCCGCATTGGCTGCCGCCACCGCCAGCGCCGCCGCCGCCGCATCCACGCCAAGCCCGCGCGCGCGGGGAAATTCGCGCAAGGCCGCCAGCAGCAGCGCGCCGCTGCCGGTGCCAAGATCGAGAACGGTTTCCGGCGCGCGCCCCGGTTCTCGTCCCAGCGCCAGCGCTGCATCGATCAGCGTTTCGGAATCGGGGCGCGGAATCAGCACCGCCGGGCTGACCATCAGGTCCAGCGACCAGAATTCGCGTGTGCCGACAATATAGGCGACGGGCTCGCCAGCCGCCCGGCGCTCCACAAGCGGCAAAAAGCCCAGCGAATCAAAGCCATGGTCCGGATTGAGGAACAACCAGGACCGGTCCCAGCCAAGGTGATGTGCCAGCAGCACTTCGGCATCCAGCCGCGGGCTGTCACCGCCGATACGCGCCGCTGCCGCTCGCAGCGCGTCCGCAATCACCCCAGGTCCGCCAGCCGTGCGGCTTCGTCTTCGGAAATCAGCGCGGCGATGACCTCCTCAAGCCCCGGCCCTTCGATGATTTCCGGCAGGCGGTGCAGCGTCAGGTTGATGCGGTGGTCGGTGACACGCCCCTGCGGGAAATTATAGGTGCGGATGCGTTCGGACCGGTCACCGGACCCGACCATGGCGCGCCGGTCGGCAGACCGGGCGGCATCGATCTTGGAGCGTTCCAGGTCATACAGGCGCGCGCGCAGCACCTTCATGGCCTTGGCCTTGTTCTTGTGCTGCGATTTTTCGTCCTGCTGCTGCACGATCAGCCCGGTGGGCAGGTGGACAATGCGCACGGCGGAATCGGTGGTGTTGACCGATTGCCCGCCGGGGCCGCTTGAACGGAAAATGTCGATGCGCAAATCCTTGTCGTCGATATGGACATCGACTTCCTCGGCTTCGGGCAGCACCGCGACGGTGGCGGCACTGGTGTGGATGCGCCCCTGCGCCTCGGTCGCCGGCACGCGCTGGACGCGGTGGACCCCGGATTCGAACTTGAGCCGGGCAAACACCGATGCGCCGGTAACGCTGGCGATGATTTCCTTGAAACCGCCCATTTCCGACGGTGAGGCCGACATGATTTCCCAGCGCCAGCCGCGCGTCGCGGCATAGCGTTCATACATGCGCGCCAGATCGCCGGCGAACAGCGCCGCTTCATCGCCGCCGGTGCCGGCACGGATTTCCAGCATCGCCGGCTTGTCATCGGCGGCATCGCGCGGCAGCAGCCGCAGCGCCAGCGCACGTTCGGCAGCGGGAAGTTTTGCCGCAATCTCCGCGAGTTCCTCCTGCGCCATGTCGTGCATTTCATCGCTGGCCGGAATCGCCCGCAGCCCCTCGGCCTCCTCCCGCAGCATCCGCAGCGCAGCCGCCGCCTCGACCACCGGGGTCAGTTCGGCATAGTCACGCGACAGCTGCACGAACTTGTCAGCCGCCAGCGCGGGATTGCCCATCTGCGCCGCCAGATCGGCATGGCGCCGCTCCATCTGGGCAATGCGTTCGGGAGAGATGATCACATCACCTCTCCCATTTGGGGAGAGGTCGGACTCGGCACAGCCGAGCCGGGTGAGGGGCTTGGCAGCAGACGCGCACCCTCACCCTCCCACCCGCCAAGCGGCGGGCGGGCCCCTCCCTCTCCCCGAACGGGAGAGGGGTAGGCCGCGCCGATCATTCGGCGCCCTCACCTGACAACTGTGCATAGTCAGCCGGAAGATTGCCCAGAATAAGTAGCAGCCTATCCGTTTCGTTACCGTCCTTCATGCGGTCGGACAAATTCAACCGGCGGCCGGGTACCGCGTCGGACTTGACGTACAATATGGTCTTTGCCCCTGCCCGCGCGGCCAGTTCCGCGCGGCGTTTGGCATTTCCGCGATATGCCATTGCGACTGAAATGCCTTTGTTGCGCAGGTGCGCAGCGATGGCAGCGGCCTCGCTTTCCATCTCGTGTGTCTCGGGCACAACTGCCACCAACGGCGCATCCGCCAGCGGCTCCGCCACCAACATCGCCAACCGCTCGATCCCGCCGGCCCAGCCAACAGCCGGCGTCTCCGGCCCGCCCATCATGCCGATCAGCCCATCATACCGCCCGCCGCCGATCACCGTGCCTTGCGCGCCCAGCGCATCGGTGACGAATTCGAACGCCGTGTGGCGGTAATAGTCAAACCCGCGCACCAGCGAGTCCGCCCGCACGAACGCCACACCGGACGCCTGCAAACCCTTTTGCACCGCCTCGAAAAACGCCCCTGCTTCGGCGGTCATGAACGCATCGATGCGCGGCGCATCCGCCACCAGCGCCTTGTCGCCTTCGGCCTTGGAATCCAGAATCCGCAGCGGGTTCTTTTGCAGCCGCTCGCGGCTTTCCGGGCTGAGCACGTCCATATGGCCTGAGAAATGCGCCACCAGAGCATCCCGCCACGCAGAACGCGTTTGCGCGTCGCCCAACGTGTTCAATTGCAACGTCACATCCTTCGCCACGCCCAGTTCGCGCAGCAACTGGTCGGCCAGCGCA
>NZ_JANPCD010000072.1:0-8000 GCF_031430775.1 Sandarakinorhabdus sp.
CGAGATCATGGTGCCCGTCGAAAACCCCACCGTTCATGCCCAGATCCTCGACCAGGTGATGGTCGCCAACCTCAAGGACAATGCCCAGAGTTGGACGCTGGATTCCGATGGCCGCTATCTTCGGCAGGTGCGCGGGCAGGAGCCGGAATTCAACCTGCATCGTTACTTCATGACCAACCCCTCGCTGTCGGGGCGCGGCCAGATGAAGGACCAGGTGCCGGTGCTGCTGCTGCCCGACGAAGAAGATGACCTGACCGAGGCGTCGGACGCGGCAGGTCTGGCATGACCACCGTGCTGCGGGTGCTGGACCCGGCAATATCGGACGAGGTGCCGGTGCTGTCACCCAGCGGCATGCACGCCATCATCGATATCGGCAGCAATTCGGTGCGACTGGTGGTGTATCAGGGGCTGACGCGCATTCCGGCGACCGTCTTCAATGAAAAGGTCATGGCAGGGCTTGGGCGCGGGCTGGCCGCCAATGGCAAATTGTCGAAGGGCGCGATGGACGTGGCGGTGGCGGCGCTCAGGCGTTTTGCCGCGCTGGCCCGCGCCATGGGCATCGTCGATGTCCGCACCGTGGCCACCGCAGCCGTGCGTGAGGCATCCAACGGCGCCGATTTCATCGCGCGTGTTTTTGCCGAATGCAATCTGGCGATCACCGTCATCGATGGCGACGCCGAGGCGCGCGGCGCGGCCATGGGCGTGCTGTCCGGCATTCCTGACGCTGATGGGGTCATTGGCGATCTGGGCGGCGGCAGCCTTGAACTGGTGCGCGTGCGCGGCGGCGAGATGCTTGAGCGGATTTCGCTGCCTATCGGCTCGTTGCGGCTGGACGCCGTGCGCAAGCGCGACCGGCGGGCGCTATCGCCGTTCATTGCCAAGGCACTGGACAAGGTCGGCTGGGCCGAGGCCGGTCGCGGGCTGCCATTCTATATGGTCGGCGGCTCGTGGCGGGCGCTGGCGCAGGTGCATATCTGGATGACGGGGCACCCGCTGCCTATTGTCCACCAATATGAAATGCCGGCGTCAGCGACGGTCAAGCTGGTGCGCAGCCTGTCGCAGTTCGATCCCGAAACTCTCAAGGGCGTGCCGCACCTGTCCACCTCGCGGTTGGGGTCGCTGCCGGGCGCCGCGCTGCTGCTGGCGTCGGTCGTCAAGCGGCTGGGCGCATCCAGCGTCATCGCATCGGGTTTCGGCCTGCGCGAAGGGCTGTTGTTTGCTGAACTGTCCGAGGCGGAGCGCAGTATCGACCCGCTGATTGCGGCGGCGCGCAGCGAAGGATCGCGGCAGGGGCGGTTTGCCGAACATGGCGACATGCTGTTCGAATGGATGGATGGGCTGTTCGCGGGCGAATCCCCCTCCGACCGGCGGCTGCGGCTGGCGGCGTGCTTGCTGTCCGACATCGCATGGCGCGCTCACCCGGATTTCCGGCCCGAACGCGGCGTCGATGTGGCGCTGCACGGCAATTGGGTTGCCGTGACGGCGGCGGAGCGCGCGGCGCTGGCTTGTGCCCTGCACCACACATTTGGCGGCGCTGAAAATGCGCCCTTGATGGCGACGCTGCTGCTGCTGGCGCCGGCGTCGTTGCTGGCCCGCGCGCGGGCCTGGGGGCTGGCGCTGCGGCTGGGCCAACGGTTAAGCGGCGGCACCGCGGTGGGCCTGGTGGCAACGCGGCTGCTGCGGGCGGACGATGCGCTGGTGCTGTCGTTGGGCAGCGCACACGCCGATTTGGCCGGCGAGACGGTCATGCGGCGGTTGAAGGTGCTGGGCGCGGCACTGGGCCTGCCGCATCAGGTCAGGATGGCTTGAGGGCTATTCGTCCGCAATCCGCGACATCGTCAGCTTGCTGTCCTTGACGGCAAAGCCCAGCCGGCCTTCGACCAGTGCCAGCGCATCGGCGCCGAACACTTCTCGGCGCCAGCCTGACAGCATATCGAGGCCTTCGCGCACGCCGGCGGCCAGCGCATCCAGATCATCGCCGCGCACGATCAGGCGCGGCGCCACGCCGGTTTCCTTGGCGCGGATTTTCAGCAGCAGCTTGAGCAAGTCCGCGATCAGTGCGCCTTCGCTCGACAGGCCGGGGCGCTGCGGCTCGCGGGCCGGCATGTCGTCGGGATGGAGCGGTTCGGCGCCCTCCAGCACGGCCATCAGCCGCCCGCCGATGGCGTTGTTTGCCCATGCGGCCGAAAGCCCGCGCACCTTGGCTAGCTCCGCCTGGCTGCGCGGCGGCGAGCCGGCCAGATCACCCAGGGTTTCGTCCTTGACGATGCGGCCGCGCGGCACATCCTTGTCCTGCGCCTCGCGTTCCCGCCATGCCGCAATAGCCTTCAGCCGCCCCAATACTTCGGCCTTGCGGCTGGGCAGGCGCAGCCGTGTCCAGGCCTTTTCCGGGTCGTTGGCATAGGTGGCCGGGTCGGATGCCCGCGCCATTTCCTCGTCCAGCCAGGCGCCCCGGCCCGTGCGACGCAGTTTTTCGACCATCTTGGGGAAAATGCGTGCCAGATGCGTGACATCGCCGATGGCATAATCGATCTGCCTGTCGTTCAGCGGCCGCCGCGACCAGTCTGTGAAACGCGCACCCTTGTCGATCTGGATATTGGCATAGGCGGCCACAAGATTGGTGTAGCCGATCTGTTCGCCAAGCCCCAAGGCCATGGCGGCAATCTGCGTGTCGAACAGTGGTTGCGGTGTCTTGCCGGTCAGGTTGTAGATGATTTCCAGGTCCTGGCCGCCGGCGTGGAAAACCTTGAGCACGTCCTCCTCGACCAGCAGACGCAGCAGCGGCGCCAGATCAAGGCCGGGTGCCTTGGGGTCGATGGCCGCTGCTTCGTTCTCGCAGGCGACCTGAACCAGGCACAATTCCGGGTAATAGGTCGATTCGCGCATGAACTCGGTGTCGACCGTGACAAAATCAGCGGAGCGCCAGCGGTCGCAAAGTGCGGTGAGGGTTGCGGTATCAGTGACCAACGGGTGGATGAGCATGGCGCCGCTTACAGCATCATCGCGCCTTGACAAAGGGGCGATTGCCGTGTGTCACGCGGCGCTTCTTGACTGATGCAAAGCTGCATCTGCCCGGCGAGGGCAGGGCGGCAGGGACCACATTGGAAAACCGATGACGATGCACGCCTATCGCACCCACAACTGCGGCGCCCTGCGGGCCGCCGACGCTGGCCAAACCGTCCGCCTGTCGGGCTGGGTTCACCGCAAGCGCGACCATGGCGGCGTGCTGTTCATCGATTTGCGCGATCATTTCGGTTTGACCCAGATTGTCGTCGGGCCAGCGTCGCCGGCGTTCGAAACGCTCGACAAGGCAAGGCTCGAATCGGTGGTAACGGTAACGGGCGATGTCGTGGCGCGTGAAGGCGGCGCGGTGAACGCCAATCTGCCGACCGGCGACATCGAAGTGCGCGCCGCCGCCGTGTCGGTGCAATCGGCAGCCACCGAATTGCCGATGCCGGTGGCCGGCGATGCGGAATACCCCGAGGAAATCCGCCTCAAATACCGCTATCTCGATTTGCGCCGCGAACGCCTGCACGCCAACATCATGCTGCGGTCGGGCGTCATTGCTTCGCTGCGCCAGCGCATGATCGGCCAGGGGTTCACCGAATTCCAAACGCCGATCCTGACCGCCAGCAGCCCCGAGGGCGCGCGCGATTATCTGGTGCCCAGCCGTGTGCATCCTGGCAAATTCTATGCGCTGCCGCAGGCGCCGCAGATGTTCAAGCAGCTGTTGATGGTTGCCGGCTTTGACCGGTACTTCCAGATCGCACCGTGCTTCCGCGACGAAGATGCGCGCGCTGACCGCTCGCCCGGCGAGTTTTACCAGCTCGATTTCGAAATGAGCTTTGTCACGCAAGACGATGTTTTTGCAGCCATCGAGCCTGTGCTGGCCGGCGTGTTCGAGGAATTCGCGGGTTTTGGTGGCCGCAAGCCATGGGCCGTGACGAAAGGCGCCTTCCCGCGTATCGCCTATGCCGATGCCATGCTGAAATATGGCAGCGACAAGCCCGATCTGCGCAACCCGCTGGTCATCCAGGACGTGTCGCAGCATTTCCACGGCTCGGGCTTTGGCCTGTTCGCCAAGCTGGTCGAGGCCGGCAATGTCGTGCGCGCCATCCCGTCGCCGGGCACTGCCGAAAAGAGCCGCAAGTTCTTCGACGACATGAACGAATGGGCACGCAGCGAAGGTCATGCCGGGCTGGGATATGTCACCCGCAAGGGCGGCGAATTCGGCGGGCCGGTTGCCAAGAACCACGGTGAGGCCGGCATGCTGGCGATCTATGAGCAGCTCGGTCTTGGCCCGGATGACGGCTGTTTCTTTGCCGCCGGCAAGCCCGGCCAAGCCGCCAAGCTGGCCGGGCAGGCGCGCACCCGCGTCGGGCAGGAACTGGGCCTGATCGAAAGCGGCGTGTTCAAATTCTGCTGGATCGTCGATTTCCCGATGTTCGAATACGACGAGGACGCCAAGAAGATCGATTTCAGCCACAACCCGTTCAGCATGCCGCAGGGCGAGCTTGCGGCGCTGGAAACGCAGGATCCACTGACCATTCTGGCGTATCAATATGACATCGTGTGCAACGGCGTCGAGCTTTCGTCGGGCGCCATCCGCAACCATCGCCCGGAAATCATGTACAAGGCGTTTGAAATCGCCGGCTACACACAGGCGCAGGTCGACGAGAATTTCTCGGGCATGATCAACGCCTTCAAGTTCGGTGCGCCGCCGCATGGCGGGTCCGCGCCGGGCGTCGACCGCATGGTCATGCTGATCGCCGACGAGCCGAACCTGCGCGAAGTTGTGGTGTTCCCGATGAATCAAAAGGCCGAAGACCTGATGATGAACGCGCCAGCCTCGGCAACGCCGAAGCAGCTCAGGGAACTGCATCTGCGCATCGTGGATTAGGTCGTGAACTCATGATTGGCTAGGCTGACCCCATGACACGCATAAACCTGACCGACTATGAGGCCGATGCCGACATGCCGCGCGAGGCATATGAGGCGCGGCTGATCGAACTCCAGCACCGGCTCGAACTGATCCAGTCGGCGTATATCAGCCAGAATCTCAAGGGCATCATCGCCATCGAGGGCTGGGATGCGTCGGGCAAGGGCGGGCTGATCACGCGGATGATGGAGCCGCTCGACCCGCGTTATACCAAGGTCTGGTCGATCGGCGCGCCGTCGAAACCCGAGGCTGACCATCATTACCTGTGGCGGTTCTGGCAGCGGCTGCCCGGTGCGCGCGAAATCGCGGTGTTTGATCGCACCTGGTATGGCCGGGTGCTCGTGGAGCGGGTTGACGGTTTTGTCGCCAAAGACCGCTGGCAGGCCGCCTATGACGAAATCAACGCCTTTGAGGCGCTGCAGATTGCCGATGGCGCGCGCATCGTGAAGCTGTTCTTGCATGTCACCCAGGCAGAACAAGACAAAAGACTTGAAGAACGCATCAAAACACCATGGAAACGTTGGAAAACTGGGACGGAAGATTACCACAACCGGTCACAGCGCAAAGCCTATCTGGAGGCTTATCACGACATGTTTGCGCGGTGCTCCGGGCCTGGCGCGCCTTGGCATGTCGTGGCCGCCAATGACAAGAAGACCGCGCGGATAGCGGCACTGGAAGCGGTTTGCGCGCATCTGGCCCAAGGTGTTGATCTGACATTTCCACCGGCTGATCCGGCGCTGGTGAAGATCGCCGAGCAGGCTCTGGGCAAGTCGCTCGACATCAAGGCCTGATGCGGTCTTGCCGATCCGGGCGGCGGCAGCTATCGCACCTTGCCAATGGTGCCCCCCGCCTTTCTGCCAGACATTCTTCGCGACATGCCGCGCGCACGCCGGCGCGCGGCGTCCATACTGGTCGTGCTGCTGGTCCACGTCCTGCTGGCACTGCTTGTCCTGCTGATTTCGCCGCCGCTGTTGCCGGGCAAGGGGACGTTCGCGACTGAATTGCGGCAATGGCAGGCCGAAGCCGCGCCCAAGGAAAAGACGCGGACCAAGCCCAAGAAGGTGCAGCAGAAGCCGCAAAAATCACCAACCCCGATCACGCCGGTCACGCCGCCGCCAGAAACCAATGATTTTGTGTTCGGCGACCCGGCGCTCAGGGGTTTCAACCTCAAGCAGTTGCCGGCCCAGCCGCCGCAACAGGCACAGGCGCCGGCCGAAACCGAAACCGCCAGCGCCGATGATACGCCGGGGGAACCGGGGGCGGCGCCCGATGGCAGCACGCTGTATGCCGCCGCTTGGCAGCGCGAACCGACCAATGCCGAACTGTCCTATTATCTGCCGCGCGGCGCACCCGATGGCGCCTGGGCGCTCATCATGTGCAAGACGGCGCCGCGCTTCAAGGTGGAGGATTGCCGGTTTGTCGGCGAATCGCCGCCCGGATCACGGTTGGCGCAGGGCGTGCTCAATGCCGCCTGGCAGTTTCGCGTGATGCCGCCGCGCGTCAACCGCAAGTCGCTCGTTGGCAGCTGGGTGCGGATCCGCATCGATTTCTCGCGGGCGCCGGCGGAATAGCGGCTTCAGGGCAGCGGGCCCGGAAAGGTCAGTGGCAGCGGGGCGGAGGGCGCCAGATAGGTCATGACCGGGTTGGCACTGCCGAAAGTGGCGGTTTGCGGCATCAACCGGTCATACACCACGGCATTTTCGATGACGCGCTGCACATAGGTGCGGGTTTCGGAAAATGGGATGCTTTCGATCCAGTCGATGGCATCGACGCTGGCGTCGCGCGGATCGCCGATGGTGGCCATGATGCGCCGGGCGTTGCCGGGGCCGGCGTTGTAGGCGGCGATCGCCAACGGCCAATTGCCGCCAAAACTGGTGCGCAGCCGATTGAAATAGGCGCTGCCCAGCGTGACGTTGAAAATGGGATCGCTGGTGAGCCCTCCGGCGCTGAAGGGCAGGCCGAGCTTGCCGGCCTGTTCGGCTGCGGTCGAGGGCAGCAATTGCATCAGGCCGACGGCACCGGCGCTGGAACGGGCGCGGGGGTCGAACTGGCTTTCCTGCCGGGTGATGGCATGGATGAGGGTTGTGCGGTCGCTGAGCGATGATGGCAGGGCGAGGCGCGGGAAAGCGGCACCGAGCAGCGCCAGTTCACCGCCGCTGCGGGCGGCCTTGCCGGCATAGACCCCGGCATCGGGGCGCGAAATGCGCCCGCCAAGGGCCGCGAGCATGGCAAGACGCTGTGTATTATCAGTGGTTTCTGCCAGTTGTTTGAGAAATACTGTCTGCAAGCCATGGGCGCCTATCTCGCCGAGTGCGGCGGCGGCGCGCACCCGGCTTTCGCTGCGAAAACTGTCGAATGCCGATGGTGCCGGGGTTGGCGACGCCGCAGCGTTCAGCACAAGCGCCTGGCCGATCTGGGCGGCGGCAAGCTGGCCATAGAAATAATCGGGATGGGTAGCGGCTGCGGTGAAAAAGACTCGGGCGGCGGCCGGTTGATTCAGCGCCAGCGCGGCGCGGCCGGACCAATAATCGGCGCGGGCCTGGCTGACCGGCGTGGTGACGGCGGCCCGCAAGTTGCGGAAATGGCGCAGTGCTGTTTCGGCGCGGCCGAGTTTGCGCAGGGCAATCCAGCCGGCCAGAAATTCGGTGTCACTGTAAAGCAGGCGTTCGGACAGTGGCCGGGCAGGCATGGCGGCCGCCGCGCGCACCTGATGGCTGGCGAGGATCTTCCACGCTGTTTCATGCGCGCCGCTGCGCCAGGCCGCGCGGGCAATTTCCAGCCGCAACGTCAGCCAGCGGTCCGCATCGCTGACCATGCCGGCATCCAGGTCATCGGTGACCAGCATGGCCTGCGCCTCGGACAGGCGCCCGGCGCGGCGCAGCCAGCCGGCACGGTCGAAGATCAGGCCGGGATCGCGCTGCAACGCCGGGGTCACCACCGCCAGCCGGGCCGCGACATCGGCAGGCGCGCCGCCGCGCCGCAAGGCGATGCGGGTCAGCGCCAGCAAGCGGTGATCGGTGTCGATGCGCGCCAGCATGCGCCCGGCCGCCGTCGTCTGGTC
>NZ_JANPCD010000073.1:0-20596 GCF_031430775.1 Sandarakinorhabdus sp.
ATGCGATCAACGAACCGGGCCGGCCGATCCCGTCGGGCCGCATCCCCGGACGCTGGGGACTTGGCATCGCCATCGCCGGCACGGTTGTTTCGCTGTTCGTCGGTTTTGCCATCAACAGCGTCGTCGGCTGGGCGACGGTGATCGGCATCATCATGTCCTGGGCTTACTCGGCGCCGCCGGTCCGCGCCAAGGCCAATGGCTGGCTGGGGCCACTGGTCTGTGCCGCTGCCTATGAGGGGCTGACCTGGTTTACCGGCGCCGCCGTGATGGTTGGCGGCATGCCCGATGCACGCATCATCATGGTGTTGTGCCTCTATGCCCTGGGCGCCCATGGCATCATGGTGTTGAATGATTTCAAGGCCGTGAAGGGCGACGCGCAAAGCGGGGTGCGCTCGTTGCCGGTGCTGCTCGGAGAGCGGCCAGCGGCGCTGGTGGCCTGCTGGACCATGGCGTTGCCACAGGTGGCGGTTATCGTGCTGCTGGCGCGGTTCGGGCTATTGTGGCCCGCTGCAATGGTGGCGTTCTCGCTGGCCATGCAGGTGGTGCTGATGCAGCGCGTTATTGCCGCCCCGGCCGCAAACGCACCCTTCTACAATGCGACCGGCACCAGCCTTTATGTGCTAGGAATGCTGACCAGTGCCTTTGGCCTGGGGGCTCTGTCATGACCGCGCCGCCACTGGGATGGGCCGGCATTGCCCGGCTTGGGCTGGTGCAAAGCGCTCTTGGCGCCGTCGTAATGTTGTCGTCCTCGTTGCTCAACCGCATCATGGTCGTCGAATATTCGCAGGCTGCGGCGCTGCCGGCAGGATTGGTGGCCTTTCATTATGGCGTGCAACTGTCCCGACCGAAATGGGGCCATGGCTCGGATGCGGGCTGGCGGCGAACCCCTTGGATCATCGGCGGCATGGCCATGCTCGGCAGCGGCGGGCTGCTGGCGACCCAAGCGACGACAATGCTTGGCGGGCCATATTGGACAGCCTTTGGCGTGCTTGTGCTTGCCTATGCAATGATCGGCATCGGAGTGGGCGCCTGCGGCACTTCACTGCTCGCCCTGCTCGCCAGCCGCACCGCCGAATCGCGGCGCCCGGCGGCGGCCTCGCTGACCTGGATCATGATGATCGTCGGCATCATCATTGCTGCCGGCGTGTCTGGACAATTGCTCGACCCTTGGTCGCCGCAGCGCATGCGCCTGGTCGCCGCAGGGCTGGTCTCATGCGCCTTTGTCGTCACGTGCCTCGCGGTCTGGGGCGTTGAAGGGAATACCGGGGGCAAAGCCGACACCGCGCCTGGCAGCGCCGCCCCGGCCGCATTCGGCCCGGCAATTCGCGGCATCTGGGCCGATCCGCTGACGCGCTTGTTCACGATCTTCGTGTTTTTCTCGATGCTGGCCTATTCCATGCAGGATCTAATCCTCGAACCGTTTGCCGGCCTTGTGTTCGGCATGACCCCCGGTCAGTCGACCAGCCTGTCCGGCGTGCAGCACATGGGCGTTCTGGCTGGCATGATACTTGTGGGCGTCGGTGGCCACGGTTTCGGCGGCCGCAGTGTCAAAGGCCGCAGTGTCAAAGGCTGGGCCGGGCCAAGGCTGAAACGCTGGATCGTCGGTGGCTGCATCGGGTCGGCGCTGGCATTGGCGCTGCTGGCGGCGGCCGCCTCTGCCGGGCCCGGCTGGCCGCTGCAAGCAACCGTAGCGCTGCTCGGCTTTGCCAATGGCGTTTTTGCCGTGGCCGCCATCGGCTCGATGCTGGAACTGGCGGGACGCGGCGGGCCTGGCCATGAAGGCATCCGAATGGGGCTATGGGGCGCATCCCAGGCTGCGGCATTTGGCATCGGCGGCTTTGCTGGCGCCTATGCCGTGGATTGGGGGCGGCGGTTGCTCGGCGGCAATGAAGATGCTGGAGGCGCTGCTTTTTCGCTGGTTTTCGCCGTAGAAGCTGGCATGTTCCTGATTGCAGCAGTTATTGCACTGCGCCTGAACGAAGGCATGGCCGAGCCGGCCGTCGCAAAAATGGAGGCTTTGGCGTGAGCGAGTTTTTCGATGTCGTTGTCGTTGGCGGTGGGCCATCGGGCGCCACTGCGGCCAACGACCTGGCCCTTGCAGGTCACAAGGTCATGTTGCTGGACCGCATGGGTCGCATCAAGCCTTGCGGCGGCGCCGTGCCGCCGCGGTTGCTCAAGGATTTCGACGTGCCGCTCGATCAACTGTGCACCACCGCCAATGCGGCGCGCATGATCAGCCCGGCCAACCGCAAGGTCGACATGCCGGTCGGCGAAGACGGCTTTGTCGGCATGGTCGACCGCGATGTCTTCGACGAATGGCTGCGCACACGCGCTGCGACCAACGGTGCCGACCGCCGCGACGGCACCTTCGAGACGATCGAACGCGACGGCGATGGCACGGCCATTGTCTGCTACCGCCCCAAGGGCGCGGCGCGTGGTTCCGAGCCTGTAAAGGTCCGCACCCGGGTGCTGCTGGGCTGCGATGGCGGCAATTCCGCCGTCGCCCGCATCGCGCTGCCCGATGAAAAGCTGCCGTTTGTGGCTGCCTATCACGAGGTCATCGAATCGCCGCCCGAAGGCGTGAACGATTTTGCCGGCAACCGCTGCGATGTTTTTTACCAGGGCAAGCACAGCCCCGATTTCTACGCCTGGGTGTTCCCGCATGGCTCGAAAACCAGCGTCGGGGTGGGCAGCGCCGTCAAGGGCTTCGAACTGCGCAAGGCCGTCGCGAACTTGCGCGAAGAGCTTGGCATGGCCGAAGCCGACTGCAAGACCGTCCGCGTCGAAGGCGCGCCGATCCCGCTCAAACCCCGCAAGAAGTGGGACAATGGCAAGGATGTCATCGTGGCCGGTGATGCCGCCGGCACCGTGGCCCCGGCCAGCGGCGAAGGCATTTTCTATGCCATGACCGCCGGGCGCTTTGCCGGCGAATCCGCTGCCGCCTTTCTCAAGACCGGTGATGTCAAGCAGCTGGCCACCGCCCGCAAGAAGTTCATGAAGCTGCACGGCCAGGTGTTCCTGGTGCTCGGCATCATGCAATGGTTCTGGTATCGTTCGGACAACATGCGCGAACGCTTCGTCAAGTTGTGCATGGACAAGGATATCCAGCAGCTGACCTGGGAAGCCTATATGAACAAGGAAATCCAGAAGAAGAAGCCGATGGCGCACATCAAGATCTTCCTCAAGGACAGCGCCCAGCTGATTTCCGGCCTGCTTTCGGGCGGCGGCGTCCGCACCGGAAAAGTCTGATCCGCGGCCATGTTGGCAGGGCGGTGGATTCTCCCGGCGTTCATCGCCGCCATCGCTGCCTCGTTGACGGCTGCGGTCGGTGCGACGATCACTGACCTGGGCCCATGGTACCAAGGCCTGAACCAGCCGTCATGGGCGCCGCCGAATTGGCTGTTCGGTCCGGCATGGACGGTGTTGTTCCTGCTGTGCACCATATCGGGCACCACGGCATGGCTGGCGGCGCGCACTCGCAGCGGCGGCGATGCCATCATCGGCATGTTCGCCTTGAACGGCTTTCTCAACCTGATGTGGAGCTTCCTGTTCTTCCGCTGGCACCGGCCCGATCTCGCCGCCATTGAAATCGGTCTGCTCTGGGCCTCGATCGCGGCGCTGATCGTCGTGACGTGGCGCGTATCGCGCACAGCTTCCCTGCTTCTGGTACCCTATCTGGCGTGGGTCAGCTTTGCCGCCATGCTCAACCGAGCCATCGTCACACTGAACTGACCGGCCAGCGCACGCTTCGCCCCGGCCGTGTTTGCCCGCAACGACATCCCGATCCTATGCCTTGGTCTTGAGATAGGCGATAACGTCCGCACGATCCTGCGGCTTCTTCAGCCCGGCAAACGCCATGCGCGTACCCGGCATGAATTTCTGGGGCGCCTCAAGATAGGTGAACAGCACATCAGGCGCCCAGGTCACGCCGCTGCTCTTGTTGGCGATGCTGTATTTGAAACCAGCCACCGTCCCGGCCGTGCGGCCCACGACCCCGTGCAACGAGGGGCCGACACGGTTCACACCAGGCTCGGCGACATGGCAAGCCTTGCACTGGGCAAAGACCTTCTCACCCTTGGCGGCATCGCCGGTCAGCGAAGCAAGCGTGACAGCACCGGCGGCAGACGGATCGATCGCTGCAGGTGCAGAACCCGGCGTTGCCGTGGGCGCAGACGCCGGCGCCGCTGCGGGCGCGGCCGGAGCGGGTGCCGCCGCCTCAGGCATTGCTGACGTATCGGCGGGTGCTTCGGTCGGAGATGGCGCCTTGGTTTCGCTGCTTCCACAGGCGGCGAGCAGGCTCAACAGTGCGGCGCTGAAAACCGTTCCGGTCATCGTCTTGATTTGCATGGCATACTCCTGGGGGGCTGGGGTATCAGCGCAAGCTAGCGCAGCCAAAGGATTGCTGCAACTCGGCCTCAGTCGGGGCGCAGGGCCGCCGCCGCTGCGAACGGCCCGATCGCCAGCGCCACCAGACTTGCCGCCATCAACAGCCTGAGCGCGCCCGGCGCATCGGCGCCGACGCCAAAAATCAGGACGGGCAGCGCCAGCGGCAATATGATCAACCCGGCCAGCGCGCCGCCGCCGCGCAGGCTGGCAGTCAAGGCGGCCGCCATCACTGCCAGGCTGGCCAGCGCCGGCGTGCCAGCCAGCAGGGCCAGAGCAAGTTGCCAGCCGACTGCCGGTTCAACACCCAACAACACGCCGGCCACCGGCAATGCAGCAAGCAGTGGCAGTGAAAATCCCAGCCAATGCGCACAGATCCGCGCCGCGCAGACAATCTCCAGAGCGATTCCCCGCACCATCAGCTGGTCTATCGTGCCATCGTCCATGTCCGGCGCCAGCAATGTTTCCACCGGCAGCAACGCCGCCAGCAACGCCGCCACCCACACCACGCCGGGCGCGATGCGCGTCAGCAGCCGGGCATCTGGCCCGATGGCAAACGGGAAAAGCGCAGCAACCAGCACAAAGAACATCACCGGCATCCAGATCGCCGGCGAACGGGCAATCAGCGACAGATCGCGGCGGACCAAGGCAAGGAACATCAACCCAGCCGCACAGTCTGGGGGCAAGCCAGCCCGATTGGCCCGTGCACCGCCGCCACGATCATGCCGCCGGCAGCCCGGTGCTGCGCCATCGCATCGGCCAACAGGCCGCACGACGCGGTGTCGAGGCCTGCCGTCGGCTCGTCGAGCAGCCAAAGCGGCGCGCCCGACGCAATCACGCGCGCCAGCCCGGCGCGCCGGCGCTGGCCCGATGACAGGTGCCGGCTTGGCAGACCGGCAAGCGCCGTCACATTCATCGCTGCCATCGCTGCCGGCAGCCGCTCATTGGCGCCGTCCAGCCGCGCCCAATGGCCCAGTTCTGCACTCAGTTGCATCCGAGGCTTCAGCGCAACGTCATGACCAAGATAGGCCCGGCTGTCGTTACCGGTGATGGTACCATGTTCCGGCGCCAGCAGTCCGGCGATCAGCCGCAGCAATGACGATTTCCCGCTGCCATTGGGCCCTTCGAGATGAAGCGCGCCGCCCGATTCCAACCCGAAGGACAGGTGTTCGAACAACAGCCGATCGCCGCGGCGGCAAGCAAGGTCGGTGGCGGCAAGCAGGTTTGTCACGTTTATCCGATTATCGCGCTTCGGTGGCCGCGTCACCCCTTGCCGAAGGCAACCACTCAGGCGGCCGAAGGCAACTACGCCGGCGGCCGGAGGCAACCACTCAGGCGGCCGGAGGCAACTACGCCGGCGGCCGGAGGCATCCCCGTCGGCGGCGGGGGCTACCCCCAGCGGCGCCCATCGGCTAAGGACGCGCCATGGTTGCCGCACGCCCCCCCTTGTCGACACCGTCGAAGATGCTCATCAACTTTGGACCGCTGCTGATATTCTTTGCTGGCAGCAAGCTGGGCAAAAGCCTGTTCCTGTCCGGCGACCTCGCCATGCTTGGCCTCAAGGAGGCCGACGTCGCCAGCGCCATCGTCGGCACAGCGGCGTTCATGGTCGCCACGGTTCTTGCCGCCGCCTGGTCATGGCTGCGCACCCGGCATGTGCCGCCGGCCATGTTGTTCACCGGTGCCGTCGTGCTGATCCTGGGCGGGCTGACACTCTGGCTCAAGGACAAGGCGTTCATCCAGATCAAGCCCAGCCTGATCTATGCCGGCTTTGCCGCACTGCTCGGGTTCGGTTTGCTGACCGGCCGGCCGACCTTGCAGATCGTCATGGAAGACGCGCTGCCCGGCGTGGACGCCGAAGGCTGGCGGAAACTGACCCGCAACTGGGCGTTGTTCTTCCTGGCATTGATGGCCGCCAACGAGGCGGCACGGCGCATGCTCGGCTATGATGACTGGCTCAGCTTCAAGGTGTGGGGCGTGACGCTGGCAGTGTTCGTATTCACCGCCTTGCAAGGCCCGCTGCTGGCGCGGCATGGTCTCAAAATGGACTGAAGCGCCGCTATTCGCCGGTCAGATCGTGCCGCTTCAGCGCGTGGCGCAGCTGGTCATAACTAAGACCAAGGCTTGCCGCCGTGCGGCGCTGGTTGTGGCGGCAGCGTTCCAGCGCCGCCTCGAGCAGGGATTTTTCATAGGCCGCCACCGCGCCGCGCAGATCGCCGGGGAATGGCTCTGCCGATGGCGGCGCGCTTGCCACGGCCACCGCCGCCACCGGATCATCGGTCACGACACCTGACACGGCCGGCGGCATGGCAGGGGGGCGCCAAGGCGATTCGAACGGATCGATCACGATCTGGCCAACCGGCGTCTCGGCGTCGCCCCATCTATACAACGAACGCTCGATGACGTTCTTGAGCTCGCGGACATTGCCGGGCCAGCCATGACTGTTGAGCAAGGCCATGGCGCGCGGCGTGAAACCCGGAAAGCGCGGCCAGCCCAGTTCGGCCGCCATGCGCCGGGCAAAGTGGCTGGCCAACGTGTCGATGTCCTCGGCACGTTCCCTGAGCGGCGGCAGGGTGATGACCTCGAAACTCAGCCTGTCGAGCAGATCGGCGCGAAACCGGCCCTTCGCGACCAATCGCGGCAAGTCCTCGTTGGTGGCACCCACCAGCCGGACATCAACGGTAATCGCCCGGTTCGAGCCCAGCCGCGTCAGCTCGCCATATTCGACAACGCGCAGCAAGCGCTCCTGGGCGGCCGCCGACAAGGTAGCAATCTCGTCGAGAAACAATGTGCCGCCATCGGCGTCCTCGAACCGACCGGCCCGTGCCTTTTGCGCGCCGGTAAAGGCGCCGGTCTCATAGCCGAAAAGTTCGGCATCGATGAGGTTCTCCGGCAACGCGGCGCAGTTCAGCGACACCAGCGCCGCCGACCAGCGCGGGCTGAGTCGATGCAGACGGTCGGCGATCAGCTCCTTGCCAGTGCCGCGCTCGCCGATGACCAGCACCGGACGGTTCAAGGCGGCAGCCGAAGACGCACGTTCGACCGCATCAAGGAAGGTCGAGGACGAGCCAATCAACTGGGTCTGCACTGCCATGCCGCAAGTTAGTGTTTTTTCCCAATGTTTGGCAAGCTGCGCCTGTATAAATTCACTCCTGCGGTGCTGGTATACAATATTATCAGATAGTTAGCGCAGTTCTGTCACTTGGCACGACTTGTGCAAAGCTATTGGCATGAGCGCCAACGGCCCCCGCCGGAAACGCCAACCACTCAGGAGACAGACCATGACGAACAGCTTCAACAACCTCGGCCGCAACTTCGTCGCCGTTTTCGCCGCCCTGCTTATGGGCACCACTTTCATCGCCGCAGCCACCGCGCCCAGCATGGTGACGCCGACGGCAAACAGCGTTATCGTTGCGTGACCCATACACCCCCCCGGTCCGCAACGACGGCCGGGGCATTGGTTCCCTTCAGTCGCCCCCTCCTGATGGAACCGGCCCCGGCCACTCACTTTAGCGCCACTCACTTTAGCGCCGATCACTTCGACACCGCCTACCGCCCCGCACGCAACACATCACCCCGACTCGAATTTCTGGAGATCTTTCCGATGGGCATTTTTTCCCGCACACGCGACATCATCGCGGCCAATGTGACCGATCTCCTCGATCGCTCCGAAGACCCGGCCAAGATGGTCCGCATGATCATCCTCGAAATGGAGGAAACACTGGTCGAGGTGCGCGCATCGGCAGCCCGGACGATCGCGGATCAAAAGGAAATGCGCCGCGCCATCATCCGCGCGCAGCAGGCCTGCAGTGATTGGCAGGACAAGGCGGAACTGGCCCTGTCCAAGGGCCGCGAGGATCTGGCCAAGGCCGCGCTGGTGGAAAAGAACAAGGCCCGCGCCTTTGTCGATACCACCCAGGCCGAGGTTGATGTGCTCAACGACAGCCTGGCGCTGAACGAGGCCGATATTGCCAAGCTCGAAGCCAAGCTGCGTGAAGCCCGCACCCGGCAGAACGCCCTGCTCAACCGCATCGAAAGCGCCACCCAGCGTTCCAAGCTGCGCGAGATGATCAAGGGCCCGCGCGTCGATGAGGCATTCGCCCGCTTCGATGTGCTGGAACGCCGCGCCGACATGGCCGAAGGCCGCGCCGATGCGCTGGGCCTTGGCGGCCCGCCGCGCAGCCTGGCCGATGAATTCGCCGATCTGGCCACCGACGACGAAGTATCCGCCGAACTGGCCGCCATGAAGGCGCGCCTCGGCAAGACGGAAGGATAATCGCCATGGAAGACGTCCTTCTCCCCGTACTTATCGTCGGCATGCTGTTCATCGGCCTGCCCTGGTTGATCCTGCACTATCTGACCCGCTGGAAATCCAACACCGGCATCAGCCAGCAGGATGAAGTGCTGCTCGACGAACTGCACGAACTGGCCCGGCGCCTCGATTCCCGCATCGAAACCATCGAACGCATCGTCGCCGACGAAAACCCCACCTGGAAAGACAGCCGGATCGCTGATCATTCCGAGCAGCGCCGGGCACTCAAGTGATCCCTGCCAAAAGGAGACACAGCATGGCTGGCACGTTCCTTCTCGACAAGCGCAGCGGCAAAATCATGGGCGTCTGCGCCGGTATCGCCAATTATTTCAATCTGGATGCCATGTGGATCCGCCTCGCCTTTGTCGCGGCAGCCGTGTTCGGCCTCGGATCGCCCATCCTGATTTATCTCATCATCGGCCTCGTCGCCAACAGCAACAGCGCCGGCTGACATAGCGCCGACTGACACAGCGAAAACAGGGAAACATCATCATGCAGCCCCGTCAGACCCGTTTCTACCTCGACAAACGCAACGGCAAGTTCATGGGCGTGTGCGCCGGTATCGCCGACTATTTCGGCTGGGACCCGACGATCGTGCGCATCGGCTTTGCGCTCGGCACCATCCTCGGTTCAGGCGCCTTGATCCTTGTCTATCTGGTGACCGGCTGGGTGGCGCAGGCCAAGCCCGCCGCGCTGTATGACACACGGCCCGAAGACCGCGAATTCTGGCGCGGCCTGCGCGTGGCGCCCAAGCGCACCCTGCGCGATGTCAACGCCTCGTTCCGCGAATCCGACCGCCGGCTGCGCGACCTCGAAGCCTATGTCACCAGCTCGAACAGCCGTTTGTCGGCTGAAATCGAACAGCTGCGCTAGTCGCAGCCAGAGGAGCACAGTCCATGTCGTTCAGCGGCCCGTTTTTCGTCCTCGCCATCATCGCGATGAGCATGGGCGCCTGGGTGATCACCACTGCCATCCGTGCCCGCCACGGCTATCCGCTGGAGGATGAATGGGGCGGCAAGACTCACAAGGGCAGCCCCGAACTGGCCCGGCAAAACGAATTGCTGGCGCAGGAAAACGACCTGCTGCGCGGCAAGATTGGCCGGCTGGAGGAACGCCTGTCCGTCCTGGAACGCATCGCCACCGACGCGCCCGCCCGGCTCACCGCCGAAATTGAACGCCTGAAATAAGGACGCCCGCCATGCAAATGTGGTTCCCGATCCTGGTTTTCTCCATCCCGATCCTCGCCATCATCGGCGGCGTCTTGAAACGCTGGATCAAGCTCAAGGAAAAGCAGCTTGAGGTGACGGCCCATCATTCCGCCGAAAGCGCCGCCCAATATGCCGCCAAGATCGCCACGCTCGAAGAACGCGTCGCCGTACTCAACCGCATCGTCACCGACCGTAACGAAGGGCTGACCGCCCAGATCGAGGCGCTGCGCGACGAGCCGGCTCCGCTCAAGCAAATCAACTGAAAGACTTCATCATGGCTCTCGACCCCGCCATCATCACCGCCATCGCACCGGTGGGCGTGTCCGCCGTGTTCATCGGCACCGTCGGCTGGGTGATGACCACCTGGCTCAAGATCAAGAACGGCTATCCCCTCGAATCGAGCTGGGGCAAGCCGATGCTGCCCATCCAGTCCAATGAACAGACCGAGCGGATTCGCCTGCTCAGCCAGGAAAACGGCCAACTGCGAGCCGAGCTCGGCGCCATCAAGGACCGGCTGCAGGTGCTGGAGCGCATTGCCACCGATGCCCCGGCGCGCCTGTCGGCCCAGATCGACCAGCTCCAGACCACCAAGCTCAACTAACGCAACCCAAGCTGCGGCCAGGCCGCCCGAAAGACCGACATGAACCCGTTTGAAATGGTCGTGATGATCATATTGATCGTCACCATTGGCAAAGTGCTGACTGGCCGCAAGAACCGGATCAGCGAAATCAAGGACCAGCTGGTCGGCGAGGACCGCGGCGGCGCCGAGAACACCCGCCTGCAATCGGAAGTGGCAAGGTTGAACGACCGCATCCGAGTCCTCGAACGCCTCGCCACCGACCCGGCCAAGCGGCTGTCGGACGAAATCGAAAGCCTCAAGGACAAATAGCCCTCTGCGGCCTCATGCGAAAGGAACTTGGCCCATGTCTCCCCCCGTCATGCCCCCTGCCGACTCCCTTGTGATCCTGTCATCCGCCACCCTGATGGGCCTGGCCATGTTGGGCGGTTTCGCCGCCTGGGGCTGGGCCGCGTGGCTCCGCTTCAAAGGCCGCGAGCTTGATGCCCGCCCTGCCGCCGCCGGCACCGACATGCCAGCCATCGGCCAGCGTATCGACCTGGCCGACCTCAAGGAACGCATTCGCAAGCTTGAAGCCATCGCAGCCGGCGTCGACTTCTAGGGCGCCGCCGCTGTCCAGCGGCACTGGCCCCGCGTCACCGTGCAAGGGTTGACCATCGCCGCGCCACGCCGCAATGGGCGGGACATGGCAATCACCCGCTTTGAAGATGTCGAGGCCGAATTCGAGGCCTTTGACGATTGGGACGACCGTTACCGCCTGTTGATCGACCTTGGCCGCGCCATTCCGGCCATGGACCCGGCCACCAAGACCGACGCCAACAAGGTGCGCGGCTGCGCCAGCCAGGTGTGGTTGCAGCCGCATTTCGACGGCACGCACCTGCACCTTGATGCCGACAGCGACGCCGCCATCGTGAAGGGGCTGGTCGCGCTTGTGCTGATGCTGGCGAACGGCCGCACGCCAGCCGAAATCGATACCGCCAACATCCGGACACGCCTTGATGGGCTGGGGCTGGGCCGGCATTTGTCATCCAACCGCACCCAGGGGCTGGCCTCGATGGTCGCCCGTATCGGCGAGCTGGCGCGCAACGCCCAAAGCCAGGCAGCATGACCGAAGCCGAAGATGACGCCGCGCGGCGGCAGCGCCGTTTCGTGCAGCATTTCATGCGCGGCGTGCCCCACAATGCCCAATTGGGCATCGCCTATCGCGGCAGCGGCGAAAACTGGGCAGAACTGGAACTGCCGTTCGCGCCGCATTTGCTGGCCGACCCGGATTATGGCGTCATGGCGTCCGGGCCGATTTTTGCCCTGATGGACACGGCGTCGGGCATGAGCGTGTTCATCACCCGCAAGGCATTCGAACCGCATGCCACGCTGGATCTGCGCGTCGACTACCTGCGCAGCCCGCGCCCCGAGGCCACCGTCATCGGCCGCGCCGAATGTTACCGCATGACACGCCAGATCGCGTTCGTGCGCGGCATTGCCCATGACGGCGACCCGGCCGACCCGATTGCCAATGTGGCGGGCACGTTTATGTTCACCGCGCCATCCGCGCCCGGCATGTTCGCCGCTGCTGCAAAGGCGCCGGCATGACCGCCGCCGGCTTTGCAGACGCACTCCGCAGCGGCACGGCGGGGCCGCTCGACATGCTGCCCTATGGGCGGCTGCTGGCCTTGAGTTTCGCGCGCGAC
This sequence comes from Sandarakinorhabdus sp., assembly GCF_031430775.1. Lineage (GTDB taxonomy): Bacteria > Pseudomonadota > Alphaproteobacteria > Sphingomonadales > Sphingomonadaceae > Sandarakinorhabdus. Next base: position 12,169 of record NZ_JANPCD010000073.1, read on the forward strand.
GCCGGCGGCGTGCACCTGCTGATGCCCTATGCCGATGCGCTGATCGGATCGCCAGGGCGGCTGCACGGCGGATCGATCGCCGGGCTGATGGAATTGGCCGGCATGGCGTGCGTGATCACGGCGCAGCCCGCCGGGGAGCCATTGCCGCGCATCCGCCCGATCACCATCACCGTGGATTTCATGCGCGAGGGCGCCGCGCGCGACACCTATGCCGCCGGCACCGTCAGCAAGCTCGGCCGCCGCGTCGTCAACGTGCGCACCACGGCATGGCAGGCCGATCGCGCCAAGCCCATCGCCGCCGCCAACATCAACTTCCTGATCGACTGGCCCTGAAAAGCGACTGACGCTGAGACTGGCCGCTACGCTGGCGGTCCCCCCAGCGCCGCCACTGCCGCGGCAGGCGAGTCGCTGAACACGCCGTCGATGCCGGCTTCGAGGAACAGCCGGATTTCCGCTGCCGCATCACCGCGCGCCCTGGGATCCGCGCCGCGCCGCAGCGCTAGGGGCAGAAAGTAGTTCTCGGGCCGAAACGTCCAGGGATGCACTTGCAGGCCAGCAGCATGTGCATCGGCCACCAGCCCAGTCGGCGCCAGCAAATTGCCGGCGGCATCACGCGGTATGACGCGGGACTTTTCCGGGCCTATCCCGGCGGCATAGGCAGCAACGCCGGTCAGGCCCTGCGGCGTCAGCAGCGCTGCATAGTCATGACCATCGGCAGAACGGCCATCGCCGATCAACTGGATCAACCGCACGCCGGTCTGGCCGTGCAGCGCCTTGAGATTGTCGATTTCAAAGCTCTGGATGAACACCGGCGCGGACTTGCTGGTCCAGCCGGCCTTTTTCAGGGCCGCGAGCAGCAAAGGCTCCAGCGCCAGGCCGAGGCTGCGAAAATGGCTCGGATGCTTGGTTTCGGGATAGATTCCGATGGTTCGCCCTGTCCGCCGCGTCTCGGCCTTGGCCAAGGCGATGATCTCGTCGAGCGTCGGGACAAGCTCCTCGCCGTCGAACGCCATGTTCGCAGCGCGCAGTTGCGGCAGGCGTTCACGCGCGCGCAGCGTCCTGAGTTCGACCAACGTGAAATCCTCGGTGAACCAGCCAGTCATTGCCTCGCCGTCGATGGTCTGCGTGCGCTTTCGGCTCGCAAATTCCGGATGGTCGGCCACATCTGTCGTGCCGGAAATCTCGTTTTCGTGACGCGCGACAAGCACATGGTCCTTTGTCGATACCAGATCCGGCTCGATGAAGTCGGCGCCTTGCGCAATGGCGAGCCGGTAGGCGGCCAGCGTGTGTTCGGGCCGGTCGGCGCTGGCGCCGCGATGGGCAATGATGATGGCCGGTGCCGGCGGTCGCGGCGGAGGCGGCGATGGCGGCAGCGGCGCAGCGGCAGCAGTCATGAGGAACAATCCCGTAAGGGTCGATAATAGTGAAGCCCTGGCCATGGTTCAGCAATAGGCCGGCGGCATGACAAGACAACGACAATCAGGGCAAAGACAGATCATGCGCGCAGCCGGCCACCACCCTTGACGAACAAGAGCAGCAACAGCCCGGTGCCAAGCAAGGCAATCACGGGAATGAAACCCGACGCCTGCGTTCCGCCAATGATCGTGGCCGTCTCGACCAGGAACGGCCCCAGCCACATCGTCGCATAGCCCGACAGCGCATAAATGCCGAAATAGACGCCGAGTTTTTCCGGTGGCACCACGCGCGTCAGCAACGTCCGCGACGAGGCATAGGCGGCGGTCACGGAAACCGCCATGCCGCAGCCCAGCGCCAGAAAGACGATTTCCGGCAGCGTGTTGAACATCGGGCCATCCCAGACCCGCACGGGCACCACAGTCTGGAACAGGATGCGCGACTTGCCCATGCCCAGCACAAGACCCTGGAACACCATGATGGTCAGCAATTCGATGATCACCGCCGGGCGCGGCCCGATCCAGACATCCAGCCGCCCCGCCAACAGCCCGCCCAGCACCGCCGCCACCGACAGAACAATGCCATAGCCGAGCATTTCCAAGGTGCCCCAGCCCATGGTCCCCGAAGCGAATATGCCGCCAAAGACCAGGATCGCCGTCAGCCCGTCGGTGAACACCATGCGGCTGGCCAGATACAAGAGCGGGTTGCGGTTGCCGCGCAGTTCCCGCAGCAGCGCCACCAGATCACCGATGCCGGCACGCAGCGCCTCGCCCCAGCCCAAGGCGGATCGCGGCATGTCCGGGACAAGCAACAGCAGCGGCATCGTCCCAACCAAAAGCGCGATCGCCACTATCGGCGCGGTGATGCGCGCCGGCTCTCCCAGCGCCGGGTCCAAGCCGAGCAGCGGAGACGCTGGCAACCAGGACCAATCCACAGTGCCGGGCAAGGCGAAAGCCACCAGAACACCCAGCAGCATCAGGACCGACATGGCGTTGCCGCCCGCCAGCCCCAGTCCCGAGGCACGCGGCGTGCCGGCCACGCCCGCCGCCGGCACCAGCAGCGCATTGTGCAACATCTCGTGCGCGGCCATCAGCCAGGTCAGCATGCCCATGATCACCGCCACCGCCAGCAACGGCAAGCCGGGCAAACCACTGCCCAGTGGCGGCGCGAACCACAGCGCAGCGACCAGCAGCGCCATCATCGTCACAACAGCGCCAAGGAACGGCTTGCGCGGGCCGATGCGGTCAACGAATGCTCCCAGCAGCGGCGCGGTGAACATCACGGCCCAGCCGCCCCATTTGCTGGCGCCGGCGACCAGCAACTGACCCTCCACCGGGTCGGGCGCCACGCGCGTCACGAAATAGGGTGCAAAAATATAGATCGAGATCAGGATAACATAGGGATCTCGCGCGGCTTGCGCCATCGCCCAGGCATTGGCAGCACGGAGGGAACCGGTCGGCGCAGACGCAATGATGACAGGCTCTCCCCGAGGGACCGGATTGTCATCATGGCGATTGCCGGCGGGGACGCAAGCCCCCGCTTGGCGCGGCTATCGCGTGGCGCTGGGGCCCGACGCTTACCGGAGCGGCGCGGCTGCAAGGCTCCGTGCCGGTGCCAGCGCTGCAAGCACCGGCAAGGCAATCAATGTCGAAGTTTCCAGTGTCGTCAGGCCTTGCTCGCCGGCAGCAAGACGCGCCGCACCGGCCAGCCAACCGGCGGCGTCGCGGCGCACAGCCGGCGGCAGGCGGCGCAATGCCTGTGCCGCAGCCGTGACGTTGCCGCGCGCCATGGCCGCCTCGGCCGATTCGATGGGGCCGACAACGCGCGCATCCGGCCCGGACACCAGTCCGGACACGCTGCTGGTCAGGGCATCCCACCAGCTCTGGCCGCGCGTCGCGCTGTCACCGGCCTTCAGGGCGGTCGCCAGCCGGTCCAGGTCACGTTGCAGGACCGCGCGGGACACCGGTGCCTGGCCCAGCGCCATGACCGACTTCACCGCCTCGGGATACCGTGCGGCAAACAGGCGTTGCAGGCTGGCCTCCAGCGCGCCGATAGGCCGGCCGGCTTCGATGGCGCGGCGCACCATCAATAGGGTCAACAGCCCTTCGGCGCGGTCGGCGGCAGCCATGGCGGTTCCGGCAATGGCAGCGGTGCGGGCCTGTTCCCCATCCACGCGCGCTGTCAGCGCCGACAATTGCGCCGTCAGCGCATCGATCCGCTCGGCATCGCGCGCGATCTGGTCGGTGGAACTTTCGACCCTGGCTTCGGTGCGTGCCAACCGCTCGGCCGGCATGGCGGCCGCCGCGCCATTGCTGCGCCGTTCCAGCTCGGCAAGCCGCAGCTTGAGGGCGGCGGCATCGGCATCCGGCGCCGGCAACGCGGCGGAAAAGGGCAAACGGCTGCGCACTTCGCTTTCGAACCAGGGGTTGGCGATCAACCCGGCCAGAAACACGAACAAGGCGCCCGACAATACCCAGGGCCAGACCGTGCGGGCAGGCCGCGCCGGCAAGGGGCTTGCGATGCCGGCGGACAGCCGCGCGCGCAGCCGCTCGGTGGCATCCATGCTGGCCCGGTCATTGTCGCGCGAATAAGGATCAGTCATGCCGCGTTCTTATGCGTTCTGAACGGCAAGTGCCAGCATCGCCGCTTCGGTCGGCGCGGCGGCACATCGGGTTTCGCGCCAGCCCGTGCCAGCCGCAGCCAGGGCCGCCGGGCTGATCGCAACAAGCCCCAGCGCGGCCCGGTCGCCGCCCAGCCTGTCCCATTCGGCGGCAAAATGCCGGCCGGTACGGGCGCTGTAAACAAGCGCAACATCAGCCAGCGGGAGCGCCGGCATGGGCAAGAGCCGGGCCGCATAGACTGGACGGACATCCAGCACGATGTGCGCGGGCGCGGTGACGGGAGTTCGGTCTTCCCCTGCGAGATGGAGCAGGCAAAGCGGGCCGGCGGCGGCCAGGCCATCGAGCAACTGCTGCACCGTCCCGGCCCCTTCGCGCACATCGGAGAAACCAACTGCCCGCGCCGCTTCGGCAGTCGCGCCGCCCACGGCAAGTAGCGGCAGATGGCGCCAGCGCAGCGCAGCGGCGCCGGCATGGCGCAAGGCCGCCGCACTTGTGATCATCACGGCATCCGGTGCCGTGTCCGGCACAGGCCATGGCAATGGCACGGTCCGCGAAAGCGGCATCACAAGCGCGTCATGGCCCAGGGCCGCCAGCGCGGCCGCCGTGGCATCGGCACCGGGCCGCGGCCGGGTGACGAGAAAACGCATCAGGGGTTGAACAGCGCCCTGATCGCCGGGCCGGCATCGTCCAGCATGTCGGCCGCCATGACTGCAACCAATGCCGGCGCATCGGCGGCATCGGCTTCAAAGCCGCCTTCCTCGATCTCGGTCCCGTCCTCGGTCATGATTTCGGCGCGAAAGGTCACCCGGCCGGCATTAAGCGTCGCCAGGGCCGCGACCGGCGAATGGCAGGTGCCGCCCAAGGCCGCCAGAAAGCCGCGCTCCAGGCCGACGCAGGAGAACGTGTCGTCATGGTTGATCGCAGCCAACAGGCTTAGCACGGTGTCATCGCCCATCCGTGCCGTGATACCGACTGCGCCCTGCGCGCTTGCCGGCAGCATGATATCGGTTTCGATGGTGGCACCGACCGCAACACCGAGCCGGTCCAGCCCGGCAGCAGCCAGCAACGTGGCATCGATGGCACCGCTTTCCACCTTGGCCATGCGGGTGGCGACATTGCCGCGCAGGATCTCGGTCCTGAGGTCCGGGCGCAGGCCCTTCAATTGCGCGGCCCGGCGAGGGCTGGAAGTGCCGACACGCGCGCCATGCGGCAACGCCTCGATGCTGTCGGCGCCAATCAGCCGCTCGCGCACATCGGCGCGGGGCAGCATGGCGGCAAGCGCAATGCCGTCCCTGAGCTGGGTTTCGACATCCTTCATCGAATGCACGCCGCAATCGATGCGGCCATCCATCAATGCGGCATCTAGTTCCTTGGTCCACAGCGCCTTGCCGCCGATTTCGGCCAGCGGCCGGTCTTGCACCCGGTCTCCGGTCGTCGAAATGACGACGATTTCAATGTGGTCCGCGTCCCAGCCGTGCGCAGCGCAAAGTGCTGCCGCCGTCATGTGCGCCTGTGCCAAAGCCAGCGGCGAGCCGCGCGTGCCGATCTTGAATGTCTCGCTCATGGGATCAGTTCATGGAAGCGTCGCGGCGGATTGGCAAGCATGCACATTGCGCCACAGCCCCCGAATTGACGGCACTGGCGGGGCGCGAATCGACAAAGGCAACCGGGTCCGGCAAACTGGGCACGACTCAATTCAGGGACTTTCATGACAAGCCAGGCCGACGGCTCCAACCCGCTCCTGAACGCCCCGCTGGTGCCGTTGCTGGCCCGGCTGGCGCTGCCCAACATGGTTGGCATGATGGCCGGCTCGCTGGCTGCCATCGCCGAGACTTTCTATGTCGGGCAATTGGGTGTGCCGGCACTTGCCGGCATGGCAATCGTGTTTCCCTTCATCATGTTGCAGATGATGCTGTCCGGCGGGGCCATGGGCGGCGGCGTCTCGGCAGCGGTCGCCCGCGCGCTTGGCGCGGGCGATGCGGTGCGCGCCAATGCGCTGGCTGCCCATGCCTTCTGGATCGCCGTTGCGGCCGGGCTGGTCACCACGGCCGTGATGCTGGCGCTGGGTCCGGCGCTGTTCGCGGCGTTGGGCGGAAGCGGTTCTGCGCTGGCACAAGCACTGGCCTATGCCGGCATTGCCTTTCTGGGCGCCACCGGCCTGTGGTTGACCAACATCCTGGCGGCAGTGCTGCGCGGTTCGGGCAACATGAAAGTGCCCGCCACCACCCAACTGGCAACATCGGCGGCACAGGTGCTGCTGGGTGGCGCGCTCGGGCTGGGCTGGGGGCCTCTGCCGCGCCTGGGCATGGCCGGCGTGGCAGCCGGCCAGGTGATCGCCTCGGCCATCGGTGCCATCGTTCTCGCCCGATTCTTGATGTCCGGACGCGCGGCCATCCGGCTGGACCTGCGCCAACCGCTGGTACGCGCCCATTTTACCGATATCCTCAGAATCGGTGCGGTGGCCTGCATCTCGCCGGTACAATCGGTGCTGACCATCGTCATATTGGGCCGACTGGTCGCCGGCTTTGGTGCCACGGCACTGGCCGCCTATGGCATCGGCACGCGGTTGGAATTTCTGCTGACACCGCTGGCGTTTTCGTTCGGCGTCGCGGCTGTGCCGGTGGTCGGCACGGCCATCGGCGCCGGCGAATTCGGCCGCGCCCGCCGCGCTGCCTGGACGGGGGCCGCCATGGCAGGCACCGGCCTCGGGACGTTGGGGCTGGTGCTGGCAATCTGGCCCGGCCTGTGGACGCGGCTGTTCACCGATGATCCCGCGACATTGGCCGTGGCGGCGCAGTATTTCGGCTGGGCCGGGCCGGGTTTCGGCCTGTTCGGCGCTGCTCTGTGCCTGTATTTTGCAAGCATGCCCGCCGGACGCGTCGGCGCGATGGTACTAGCCGGCACCCTGCGGCTGGCCGTGGTCATCGCTGGCGGCGTCTGGCTCGGCATGCATACGGCGCCGCTGTGGACGGTGTTCGCGCTGATCCTGCTCGCCACGACCAGCTTCGGCCTCGCGTCGGTCCTGGCAATGTGGCGCAGCCGCTGGGGCCCGGCGGCGCTCTCGACCGCAGCATCCCGCCCCGCTATGGCAGCGCAGTGAACGCTGGCCCGCTCGTCCTTGGCATCGAATCGTCCTGCGATGAAACCGCGGTGGCGCTGGTGCGAGGAGACCGCAGCATCGTCGCACAGCGCATCGCATCGCAGGACGAGGCGCACCGGCCCTTTGGCGGCGTCGTGCCGGAACTGGCGGCGCGCGCCCATGCCGAACGGCTGACGCCGATGGTCGCCGAGGTGCTGGACGCCGCAGGGATCGGCCTGGCCGAAATCGATGCGGTGGCGGCCACAGCCGGGCCGGGACTGATCGGCGGCGTGATGATCGGGCTGGTCACCGGCAAGGCACTGGCGTTTGCAGCGAACAAACCGCTGATCGCGGTCAACCATCTGGAAGGGCACGCGCTCAGCCCGCGACTCGCCGATGCCGGCCTGCAATTTCCGTATCTGCTGCTGCTGGTGTCGGGTGGTCATTGCCAGCTTCTGGGTGTCGAGGGCGTCGGCCGCTATCGCCGGCTGGCCACCACCATCGATGACGCCATTGGCGAAGCGTTCGACAAGTCGGCCAAGGTGCTGGGCCTTGGCTTTCCCGGCGGCCCGGCGCTGGAACGGGCGGCGCTGACCGGTAACCCGCGCCGCTTCCCCCTGCCAAGGCCATTGATGGGCAGCGCCGAGCCGCATTTTTCCTTCGCCGGTCTGAAATCGGCGGTGCTGCGCGCCCATGCCGCCATGAGCGCGCCGACTGCGCAGGATATTGCCGATCTGGCTGCGGCCTTTCAGCAGGCGGCATGCGATTGCCTGGTGGATCGCACCGCGCGGGCGATCGCAGCCTTTCCATCGGCCACCGCCCTGGTCGTGGCTGGCGGCGTGGCGTCCAACATGGCCATTCGCGGCGCTTTGTCAGCGCTTGCCGGCCGCCACGGCTTGCCGTTTTCGGCGCCGCCGCCGTGGCTGTGCACCGACAATGGCGCGATGATCGCCTGGGCCGGCGCCGAGCGGCTGGCGCTCGGACTGATCGACGGCATGGATGCGCCCGCGCGCCCGCGCTGGCCGCTCGATCCGGGTGCCGAGGCGGTGCGCGGCGCCGGCGTAAAGGCATGAACCGCATCGGCGTGCTGGGCGGCGGCGCCTGGGGCACGGCGTTGGCCGCGGCCATGGCCAGCGATGCCGAGGTGCTGCTCTGGGCCCGCGAACAGCCTGTCATTGATGCCATCAACGCCGCCCACGAAAACACGCTGTTCCTGCCCGGAATCGCGCTGCCCGGCACCGTGCTCGCAACGACTGCCCTGGCGGATCTGGCGACGTGTGACGTCTGGCTGGTGGTCACGCCAGCCCAGCATCTG
>NZ_JANPCD010000074.1:0-34097 GCF_031430775.1 Sandarakinorhabdus sp.
GCAAGATCATGGACATGGCGATGAAGGTCGGCGCGCCGGTCATCGGCCTCAATGACAGCGGCGGCGCCCGCATCCAGGAGGGTGTCGCCAGCCTTGGCGGCTATGCCGAAGTGTTCCAGCGCAATGTGCTGGCGTCCGGCGTGGTGCCACAGATTTCGCTGATCATGGGGCCATGCGCGGGCGGCGCCGTCTATTCGCCGGCAATGACCGACTTCATCTTCATGGTGAAGGACAGCAGCTACATGTTCGTCACCGGGCCGGACGTGGTGAAAACCGTGACCAACGAGATCGTGACGCAAGAGGAACTGGGCGGCGCCATCACGCACACGACGAAATCCGGCGTCGCCGATGTCGCGATGGAAGACGATGTCGATGCCCTGCTGCGCACGCGGATGTTCTTTGACTTCCTGCCGCTCAACAACCGTGACGGCGTGCCGTTCCGGCCCAGCGGCGATGACCCGATGCGCATCGAGGACAGTCTGGACACGCTGGTGCCGCCGTCGGCAAGCAAGCCCTATGACATGCACGAGTTGATCGGCAAGGTTGCCGATGACGGCGAATTCTTCGAACTCCAGCCCGGCCATGCCGGCAACATCATCATCGGTTTTGCCCGTATCGAAGGGCATACAGTGGGCATCGTCGCCAACCAGCCGACCGTGCTGGCCGGCTGCCTCGATATCAACGCGTCGAAAAAGGCCGGGCGTTTCGTGCGCTTCTGCGATGCCTTCAGCATCCCGATCGTCACCTTCGTCGATGTGCCCGGTTTCCTGCCCGGCGTGGCGCAGGAGCATAACGGCATCATCAAGCACGGCGCCAAGCTGCTGTTTGCCTATGCCGAAGCGACAGTGCCCAAGATCACCGTCATCACCCGCAAGGCCTATGGCGGCGCCTATGACGTGATGGCGTCAAAGCACCTGCGCGGCGATCTGAACTATGCCTGGCCGACAGCCGAAATCGCCGTGATGGGCGCCAAGGGCGCGGTGGAAATCATCTTTCGCAGCGATATCGGCGACAAGGACAAGATCGCGGCCCGCACCGCCGAATATGAAGCGCGCTTTGCCAACCCGTTCGTGGCGGCCGCCAAGGGCTTTATCGACGAAGTGATCATGCCGCATTCGACTCGCAAGCGCATTGCCGTGGGGCTGCGCAAGCTGCGGACCAAGAAACTGGAAAATCCCTGGAAGAAGCACGACAATATTCCGCTTTAGGCGCTAACCGCTGTTGCGCAGCCCTGCCGCGATACCGTTGATGGTCAGGTGGATACCCTCGGCGATGCGCGGATCATCCTCGCCGGCGCGGCGGCGGCGGATCAGGTCGATCTGAAGCTCGTTCAGCGGGTCGATATAGGGCAGTCGCAGCTTGACCGACCGGGCCAGCGCCGGTTGCCGTTCAAGCAGGTCGCCCTGCCCGCTCAGGTCCAGCAACACGTCGCGGGTGCGCTGCCAGCCGTCCGATATCGTGCCGAATATCGCAGCGCGCAGCGCGGAATCAGGCACCAGTCCGGCATAGCGCCGCGCAATGTCCATGTTGGATTTGGCCAGCACCATTTCGAGGTTGGACAGCGTCGCGCCAAGGAACGGCCAGGCACTGACCATTTCGACAAGAAGCCCGCGATCTTGATGGGCGGCAAAATCCGCCAGTGCATGGCCGGCACCGTACCAGCCCGGCAACATGATGCGCGCCTGCGCCCAGCTGAAAACCCAGGGGATTGCGCGCAGATCCTCGATGCGATCGCTGTGCGTGCGTGACGCCGGGCGCGAGCCGATCTTCAGCTCGGCAATTTCCGTTATCGGCGTTGCCGCCCGGAAGAATGTGTTGAAGCCCGGTGTGTCGTAGACGAGCCCCCGATAGCTGGCACAGGCCGCAGCGCTGATCCCGGCCATGGCGGCGCGAAAGCGGGCGAAGTCGATCTGGCTCAGCCGGGGCGGCTGGAGGCTGGCGAGCATGGTCGCAGCCACCATGGTCTCGAGACTGGTTTGCGCCACGGCGGGCGTGCCGTATTTCGACGCGATGACTTCGCCCTGCTCGGTGATGCGGATACGGCCCATGACCGTGCCCTGCGGCTGGGCGCGGATGGCGTCGAACGCCGGGCCGCCGCCGCGCCCGACCGCCCCGCCCCGGCCATGGAACAGCTGCATCTGAAGCCCGCGTGCTGCAAACACGCCCGCCAGCGCCAGTGCGCCTTCGTGCAGCGACCAGTTCGACGTGAGATAGCCGCCGTCCTTGTTGGAATCGGAATAGCCGATCATCACTTCCTGGTGGCCGCGCGCCGCCGCCAGCGCCGCCGCCTTGGGCCGGTCCAGATAATCGGCCATGACCTGGGGCGCGGCTTGGAGATCCTCGATTGTCTCGAACAGCGGCACCGCCATCACCGCGCATGACGGCGGGTCGCCGGGAACATACAGCCCGACCTCCTTCAGCAGCACATAGACTTCGAGCAGGTTGGACACGCCGCTGGTCTTAGAGACGATATAGGCGCGAATGACTTCGGGTCCGAACCGGGCATGGGCGGCGGCGGCGGCGCGCAGGATCGCGATTTCGCCAAGGGTTTCGTCGCTGTAGCCGGCGTGCGGGTTGAACAGCAGTCGCGGCGAGGCCAGTTCGGCGCCCAGCAGCCGCGTGCGCGCCGCATCGTCCAGCGCGGCATAGTCGTCCGGAACGCCGGCGGTGCGCAGCAATTCGGCCACGACCCTGGCATGAACATCGGCGTTCTGGCGCAAATCGAGCGTAGCCAGATGAAAGCCGAAAATCCGCACGGCGCGGACCAGCGCATCGAGCCGGGCGCCGACCATGGCCTTGCCGCCATGGCTTTCTAGCGATGCCGCAACGGTCTGAAGGTCGGCGAAAAGATCGGCGGCGCGGTCGTAGGGCTTGCCGGCCACCATGGCGGCCAGCGGCGGCGGGCGGCCAGTCAGCGCCAGATAACTGGCCGCCGTGCGTGCGTAGATGCCTGACAGCGCCCGGCGATAGGGCTCATCGGCGCGGCTGGCGGCCATGTCGCCGCTGGACTGCGCCAGCGCCGATAGTGCCGGCGTCACTTGGGCATAGGTGGCCGACATCGACAATTCGCTGCCGATGCTGTTCAATTCACCCAGATAATGGCCGATGATTGCGGCCGCCTGGGCGGCCAGCGCCGCTTCCAGCGTCGCGGCATCGACATTGGGGTTGCCATCACGGTCGCCTCCGATCCAGCTGCCGGGGCGCAGGAACGGCGGCAATTGCGCGCCGGCGAGCGCCTCCCAGCGGGCGTGGAGCTTTGGCAGCACGGGAACGAAACTGCCGGCCAGGTAGGACACCGCAGACTGGATTTCGTCGGCGACCACCGGCTTGACGGCGCGCAGCGGGCGCGTTTGCCACAATATGGTGATCTGGCGGATCAGTTCGGCTTCGGTCTCGATATCGCAAAAACCGGTGCTGCACGCGGCCATCAAGGCGGTGATGCTGGCTTCGCGGTCGATCATGCTCTTGCGCCGCACTTCGGTGGGATGCGCGGTCAGAACCGGCACGATCAATGATGTTTGCAGCAGAGTGATGACGGCGGCCCTGTCGATGCCTGCGGCGGCCAGCGTGTCGATGGCGCCGGCCATTGTCGCGGCCTGACCGGCGGCAGGCGCACTGCGATCCTCGGCCAGATTGGCAAGCAGCGAGAACAGCAGGAACCCGCGCACGAAACGCAGCGTATCGCCAAGATCGAGCCGGCCAAGCTGCTCGCTGAGGGCGGCCGCCGTCGCTGCATCCGGCGCCCGGTGTGCCGCCACCGAAGCGCGGCGCACGCCTTCGATGGCGTCGAACACCGCCGCGCCGTCCTGCGCGCGGATGACATCGCCGAGAAGGCGTCCCAGATAGCGGACGTCAGCCCGGTCCAGGGATATCGGCGATAAGTAGGCGCTGGACATTGAGACGGTTCTCGCACCCTGAGTTAGCCACGCGGATAGCGAACCTATGCCCCGGCCCTGCGAAAGCAATCGCCAATTCGCGTAGAGTTCAGTCTCGTGCTTCGTCCTTGCCCGGCATGATCCCATAGGGCGCCACGAGTTTCCAGACATGCGCCGGGACCATGTTCTTCATCTTGGCCGGCGCTTCGCGGCGCAGGTGCAACACCGTCTCGATGGCCTTCATCTCCAACCGGGCGCGGCCGAATTCCAACCCCTTGGGGCCGACCTTCGGCATCAACCAACCCATGATCGGCCGCAGGAAATTCGGCATCCTGCGCAGCGGCAAGCCGCCGGCAGCACGCTCGGTATTGGCCATGAAACCCTTGACCGGCGCCGCGCGCTTGCCGCTGCTGCCCGGCGCGGCAGTGGCCACTTCATCGCCCAGCAGCGCCAGCAGTTCGGCGCCGCGATCGTTGCGCACGATCAGCCATTGCTCGCCCTCGCCGGCCATGTAGCCGACGGTGATATCGGCGAGCGCATTGGTGTAGTCGACACAGGTGCGGCAGGTCAGCGGGAAGAAGTCGCTGCGCAAATCAGACAGTGGCAGCATCAGGAACGGAATGGCTTTCTTGCGGCCATCGTCGAACCGCAGCTCGACATGATAATCGGCGCGGAATTCCAGATAGGTGATGGTGTCTGGCTTGTCCGACAAAAGCCCCAGAAATTCGTGGAAATTGGCCGTCGTGGTGTTGTCGGAACACGGCGTGCCGATGACATAAAGCCGCTCGAAGCCCAGTTTTTCCTCAAGGTGGCGCAAGGCATGGACCTGGCAAGGAATGCCGATGATGGCGACGCGCTTGTAGCCCGCTGCCCGCGCCGGTTCGAGCAGCGCCAGCAACGGCGCATAGCCCATGCGCATGCCGCGCACCTGCGCCATGCCCTCGGCGCGCGTGACAATCACCGGGCGCGGTTTCCATTTGTCGTCTGGATCGGGCGCCATGGTCAGCACGGCATCGACGGCACCGGTTTCCAGCAGTCGTTCGCCAAGCCGGCTGGTGATGCCGGTCCATTGCGCGCCCTCGGCAGGTGCCTTCAGACGGGCGCGAAGCATCTGTTGGAACGGCCCAAAAAACAGCTCGTTCGGGCGGCTTTCATCGCGCGCCCGGCCATGGACGCGGGCCTCCATGGCGGCATAATCCGGCTTGATGAACTGGCAGGCCGTGCCGCAATCACCGGGGGTGGCGGTGCGTGACACTCCGCAATCAGTGCACAGGCCGCGCGGTACGGCGGGGCTGATTGGCGGCACAATGATGGCAGGTTGGTCGTTCAATGTCGGTCCCCGATTATGCCTGCCCTATCCGTTGGTTGGCGCCCGCTGGTTGGCTCCCGCTGGTTGCACCATTGCCGACATATCTTCAACCGTCACATCTTGAGCGGCGCGGCATAGCCCGTCATTTCCAGATAGCCCTTGCCGCCTGGCACCCGCACGGCGCCCTCCCAATAGACCGGCCCGCCGCCGCGCCGGCTGTCGAGTTCTGAATCGGCCATCAACGGCGTCACCGGAACAACCAACGTGCGCGCCGGCAACGTAACAGTGACGCGCGGCGACACCGGATAGCGCGCGCCGGTGCGGACGCTCCGCCAGACAGGCCCGTCCTGCCAGCCGATTTGTGACGGCAGCAGGTTGATGCTGGCACCGCCGCGCGGGCGCCACGATCCGCCGGCCCACACAGCCTTGCCAGCCTTGTCGCGGACGCGGAACAGCGTCAGCGCGCCGCCGTCATCCATATTGAGGCCGAGCCAGTCCCAGCCAATGGCGCGGGCGTTCAGCAACGTCGATGACCATTCCCGGTCCATCCAAGCCGTGCCGGTGACACGCTGGACGCGGCCCCCACGCACGATATTGCCCGACACCTTGAGCTGCGGCAGGCTGTAATAATGGCTGGCTTCGGCCGGGTTCGGGCCTTTCTGGCTATAGCCGGCGCGGCCTTGCAACAACGGCGACTGTGTCGGCGTGAACGCCAGATCAAGCGCGAAGCCGGGGCCGGATGCCCTGGTCACCAGGGTCCCGCCGGGCTGGCGCCGCAAATACCAGTCCTCAAGCCGCACATCCATGTCGGCAGTTGCCGTCTCGGCCAGTCCGAAACCGGCACGCGCAAGGCGTTGCCCGTGCAGCAGGCGGGCGTTGGCAGGATCGGACAAGGCGGCATGGGCGAACAGGATCTGGCGCGGCGCAAAGCGGCTGGGATTGGCCTGATCGACCGCTGGCCGGGTGCGGAAGAATGTCACCTGAAAGCCCAGCGGCTTGCCGTCCGCCGTTTGCAACCAGCCGGTCAGATACCACCATTCGGTACGAAAATCCGGGTGGGCGCCGTGGTCACGCGGAAAAACGATCGGCACCCCGGGGCGCACCACAGCCCAATTCGGCATCGGCGCGGCAGCCATCGCCATGGCGGCCAGCAGCGGCAGGGCAAGAACACGCATCATCACCAATCGTCCCGCACGCTGCGTAGCATATCGCCCGACAGCGCCCGGCGCCCGGCCAGCGCCGCCGTGCCAGCGGCGGCAGCCACCAAGGCCACCACCAACAAACCAAGCATTTCAAACGGCAGACTGGTGTCCATCGTCCAGTGAAAGCTTTGCGGGTTGACGACATGGATGAGCACCTGCGCCATCACCAATCCCAGCCCCAGCCCGGCAATGGCGCCAACCAGGCCCAGCCCCGCGCCCTCAAAGGCCAGCATCGCCAGCAATTGCCGGCGGGTAACGCCGATATGGCGCAGCATGGCCAGTTCGCGCACGCGTGCCAGCGTCTGGGCCGAAAATGTCGCGGCAACGCCCATCAGGCCGATCAGGATCGCGATGCCTTCAAGCGCATAGGTGACGGCAAAGCTGCGATCGAAGATGGTCAGCGCCATCGCCCGCATTTCTGCCGGCTGGCCGAACAGCGCCTGGCCTGCCAACCCCGGCGGCAGCGCAGCTTTGAGCGCGGCAATCACCGGCTGGACCTGCGCGCGCGGCGCCAGCGTGATGGCGGCTTCGGATGCACTGCTGTCGCCGGTCAGTCGGGCATAGTCATCGCGGCCGATGACGACGGAGCCGAACTGCCGAGCATAATCGCGCCATACGCCCGCGACGACCACAGGCACGTTGCGGGCGCCCAAAGGCAGCTGGAACCGCATGCCCGGCGACAGGCCATACAGCCAGCCCATCGGCTCGGAAATCCAAACACGCACCGTTCCGAGCGGAACCGGCGCGCTGGACAGCAGCGGCAGATCAGGCTGGCCATTCACCAATGTCTGCGCTGACAATTGCACCGATGGCCGCTCGGCATGCAGCCGCAGCGGCATGTTGCGGACAAAACTGATGTTCGCGACGCCAGAGACGCTGGCCAGACGCGCCTGCGCTGCGCGGTCGATGCCGCCAGCGTCGGTACCTTCGAGATGCAAGTAGACGTCGGACGGCAGCGCCGCGACCAACCAGTTGTCGACCGAGGTACGGAAACTGGCGACCATCACGGCCATCGCCACCATCAGGCTCGTGGAGGCGACAATGCCGCACAGCGCCACCGACGCCTGTGACGGGGCACCCCAAAGGCGGCGCACGGCAAGATCGGCCGCCACAGGGCGCAAGGCCCGCCGTGCCAATGGCGCCAGCAGCAGCTGCGCCAGCGCCGGCATCAACGCCACGCCGCCGGCCAGCAGCAGCGCCATCGCAGCATAGCCGAACAGCGGCAATTCGAACACCGGTGGCAGCAGCGCAGCAAGCCCGCCCAGCGCAAGCAGGACCAGCGCCGGCAGCGGCTGTGGCCGGCTGCGCGGGTCGATGGTCTCGCCGGTGCCCTTGAGCGCAGCGGCCGGCTGAGCGCGGGCCGCCGACAGCGCAGGCACGAGGCTACCGATCACTGCCACCGCCAGCCCGAGCGATCCGAACCCGGCCATCGCCAGCGGCGACCACGCAAGCCGGCTGCGCGCACCGGAAAAATAGCCGCCGCCCAAGTCGCCGCCAAAGCGGTTGATGGCAAGATCGGCCAAACCGTGCCCGAGTAACAAGCCAAGTGCGGCACCTGCCAAGCCAACGATCAGACCTTCGACAACCACCTGCGAGACCAGCCCGCGGGCCGGCAGGCCGAGCACGCGCAGCAACGCAAACTGCGGCCGGCGCCGTGCCACGCTGAGCGACTGGGCCGAATAGACCAGGAACCCGCCGGTCAGCAGCGCCACCAGTGCCAGCATGCCCAGATTGACCCGATAGGCGCGGGACAGGGCATCGGCGCGGGCGCCCTCATGGTCCGCAGAGCCAAGCTCCACGCCCGGCGGCAGCAGCGCAGCAATGCGGCGGATGACGGCATCACGGTCGGCGCCGTCGGCAAGTTTCAGATCGAGGCGCTGCAACCGGCCCAATTGGCCAAAGCGCCACTGGGCATCGGCAATGTCGATGACCGCCAACCTTTGGCCATCATCTGCTGCTGCCAGCACCCCGGCAATCACAAAACGACGGCTGTGGCCGGCGGCTGCAAGATCAATTACATCACCGGGTTTCTTGCCGAGCAGCGACAGCACGGCCCGCGACACGAAAATGGAATCGGGGTCAAAGCCTGCCCCGGCGCCAGCGCCCCCAAGCGGCATGCCGAGCAGAGCCGGCGTAACCTTGAGCGCCTGAAGCGCGTCGATGCCCAGTAAGGTCAGGCGTGTGCCGTTTGCCTGCCCCGCTCCTTGCCGCTGCCCCGGACGCGCGATCTGGCCGCTGGTCGCCGCGAGTTCGACGACGGGGCTGAGCGCGGCAATGCCCGGAATGCGCGCCAAACGGGGATAAAACGCCTCGTCAAAGCCGGCGGGCGTTACGCTGTGCACGCGCAGGTCGGCGCTGCCCGACACCGTGCTGATCGCCCGGGCAAAACTGTCGAGCGCGGCCGTATTGACCAAATGGACCGCCAGGCCCAGTGCCACGCCAATGGCAATGGCCAGCACGGCAACCATTGCGCGGGCCGGATGGGCACGCCATTCGCCGATGATGAGCCAGCGCGCCGACGTGGCGCCCAGCCGGGCTGGACTGGTCATCTCGCGCCGGTCATTGCAGGCCGGTCCCGGTCAGCACCAGCGTGCGGTCGCAGGCTGCCGCCACCGCCTGGCTATGGGTGACGATGACAGCGGCGGCGCCGGACTGCCGGGCCTGATCGATCAAAAGCGCCAGGATACGCGCGGCAGTATCCGGGTCGAGATTGCCGGTTGGCTCGTCGGCCAGGATCAGCGCCGGGCGATGGATGAGCGCGCGGGCGATGGCGATTCGTTGCAGTTCCCCGCCCGAAAGCTGGGCCGGAAAATCGGTGCTGCGGCCCGGAAGACCGACGGCTGCCATCATTGCTTCGGCAGCCGCCAGCGCCGCTGCGCCGCCGACACCGGCCAGCACCAGCGGCAGGGCGACATTATGACCAAGGTCAAGGTGCGGCAGGACGTGAAAGGCCTGAAAGACAAAGCCGATATTGTCGCGGCGAAACGCGGTGCGGGCATCATCGCCGAACTGTGCCAGATCCTGCCCGGCAACGCGCACGCTGCCGGCATCCGGCTGGTCCAGCCCTGCGACGAGGTTGAGCAGGGTCGATTTGCCGACGCCCGATTCGCCGGTGATGGCCAACACTTCGCCGGGGGCGACGGCGAGGTCGAGACCGGCAAACAACTGGCGGCCGCCCGGCACGGACCTGAAGAGACCCTGGGCAACAAGCACGGGCGGCCGGGTTGGATCGGATGGCGTCATCGACCGTCCTTAGCCGATCAGCACGCGGCTGTTCACGCCTGCATCGGGGGTGTGGCACCATGCCCCTGATGGCGGTGTGTCATCTGGCAAACAGATTGGCAGGATGGCGCATCGCCTTGAATTCCAGCGCGTTGCCGGCCGGGTCGAACAGGAAGAATGTGCCCTGCTCGCCGGGCTTGCCGGCAAATCGCACATGGGGTTCCAGTTCAAAGGCAACTCCGGCGTCGGCGATGCGCTGGCCCAGCGCTTCCCAGCCGGCCCAGTCCAGCACCAGGCCGAAATGCGGCACTGGCACGGCGTCACCGTCCACGGCGTTGCGCGTGATGGCGGCGCGCGGCGCGCGATGCACGACCAGTTGATGCCCCTGAAAATCGAAATCGATCCAGGTTTCAGAAGATCGTCCCTCGGGGCAGCCAAGCACGGTGCCGTAGAAATGACGGGCCGCGTCAAGGTCGTCGACCGGAATGGCAAGGTGAAACGGCGACATCAATACTCCTGATACAAGGCGGACATGGCGGCGGCCCGAGCGACAAGTTCACGGCTTTTGGCGGCGATGGTGCCGCCGGGCTGGCGGGACAACGGGTGGCTCGCGTCCAGCGATTCTTCGGTGGCAAGCCGAAACGGTTTCAGCCCGGCATCAGCCCCAGCATCAACCCGGGCATGAGCCGGATCCAGCAGCCAGGACATGACCGACATCAACCTGGCCGTGGTGGCAAGACTTTCGCTGGCAACCATCGCCTGATGGTCGATCGGCAAGATCTGGCGCCAGGTCAGACCTGGACCATCGAACCAACCGCGCGCCATGTCACCGCAATCCACGGTTTCGCGGTACAATCGGTCGAGCGCATCACGCTTTGGGTCGAGCGCATTGCGCTTGGGATCGGGCGCTTCGCGCCGGGGGTCGGGCGCTTCGCGCTGGGGGTCGGGCGCTTCGCGCTGGGGATCGGTTTCAGCTTCCTGGGACATTGCGCCTTTCTGCCATGGCTGCGCGGCTCTTGAAACCGGCAAATCAGCACCCAGATTCCCTTTCGGGTGCGGCGGCCGGTTTCGGCGCAGCACCCATCCCCGGCCTTTTGGCGGGGAACAAACGGCACAATCGCTTTGAAAGGAAACATGCCATGCGTGCTTTTGACATCTCACCGCTGCTGCGGTCGTCGATCGGATATGAAAACCTCAACCGTCTGGTGGAACTGGCGGGCCGGGTCGAAGGCGGCGACAGCGCCTACCCGCCCTACAACATCGAAAAGGTCGGTGACGGCGCCTATCGTATCCAGATGGCGGTTGCAGGATTCTCGCGCGCCGAGCTTGATCTGACCGTGCAGGAAAACACGCTGGTCGTGACCGGCAATGCCGCCGCTGATGCCGACAGCACCGAGCGCACCTTCCTGCATCGCGGCATCGGCAAGCGCGCTTTTGAACGCCGCTTTCAGTTGGCCGACACCATAAAGGTCACCGGCGCCAGCTATCAGGATGGCCTGCTCAACATCGATCTCGTGCGTGAAATTCCCGAGCACAAGAAACCGCGCCGGGTCGAAATCGGCGGCGGACTTGACGTCATGCCGGACCAACCAACCTTGATGGCAGCCGAATAAGCCCCGCCGGGCCGCCGCCAGCATCCGACCGCTGGCGGCGGCCTCGGCCCTGCGCCGACCTGGACTTGGGACCCTAGCCCCGCATCACCTTGCGGCGCACGATCTTGAAGCGTTTCAGTTCCTCGGCGGGCGCCGACCATTCGGGGTCCAGCGCGGCGGCCTGGCCATAATCCTCATAGGCCTCGCGCAATTTTCCCAAAGATTCCTGAAGATTGGCGCGGGCGAAATACGCACGCGCCGGATATATCGGCCCCAGTGAAAGGCCGTGGTTGAGCAAGGCCAGCGCCTCTTGCTCCCGGCCCCCGGACTGCGACAGCACAAGACCCTTGTTGATCCAGCCTTCGGCCAGTTGCGGCGCCGCGCGAATGACGACATCGAAATCGCCGGCGGCCCGGGCAAGGTCGCCCAATCGCATGCGCACCACGCCGCGATTGAGCAGGCTGGCAAGCCGCTGCGCCTTGTCCACCGACAGGTCCGCAACCGCCATGTCGCATTGCCGCAAGCCTGTGCGCAGGGTGTCCCGCAGGGCCTGCCGGCCAGGACCAGTCTGGTCAGCCGCAAATTGACAGGCACCGACCCTTGAATCGATGCGCGCAGTCTGGACGCCGGCGCGCTGACCGCAACCCGACAGCAGCAACAGCAAGGGTAGCCATATCAGGACTGGCCGGCCGGTCATGCGATGATGTCGGGAATAAGCATGTCTTCAAGCATCGCGATCTCATCGCGAAGCCGCAATTTGCGTTTCTTGAAGCGTTGCAACTGGATCATGTCGCACATGGGCATCAGGCGCAGCGCATCGATCGCGGTGTCGAGATCGCGGTGGTCTTGCTTGAGAATCTCGATCCGGCTGAGAATTTCGCTCTCTTCCACGCCGTCCGCTCCCCGAAACCCGGCAGGGCGACCACCCATCGCCCGGCATGGCCCGATGATTCGGACCTGTAAATCACCTTAACGGCTTGCGTCCGACAGCCCAAGTGCCGGTGTTTGTACAGGCTGCATGGCGCGCTATCAACGACTGGACGACACCACCCGCCGTTTTGTCCAAAATGGAAATGATTGCAAAATTACTGCATGGACATGGCGCAAAAAATATGGCGCAATCCATGACTCGGCACGCGTCGGATGTACGCGCCGCCGGTCACAGGAGACCCATTTTCACGGGTTCAGTGAAAGGGCTCCAGTCAGGGAGTGCGCTTGTGCCCAATGCCCACCTCGTAAGCCTTACTGCCCGCCATGCCCGGCTCGATGCCTCGCTCAGTGCGGAAATGCGCCGGCCCATGCCCGACACCGCATTGGTGGCCAAACTCAAGCGGGAAAAGCTGAAGCTCAAGGACGAGGTCGAACACGCCGCACAGCATTGATCGCCGGCTTGCTGCGCTGATTGGCGGCTGAAACGCCTGATGCGACGATAGCTTTTTGTTCGGGCTGGTGGAGCATCCAACCAGCCCGGATAGCAACTATTCCTCGCGCGTGATCTTTTCGTCGCGCTCATGGCGTTCCTGGGCGTCGATTGTCATGGTGGCAATCGGACGTGCTTCGAGGCGCGCCAGGCTGATCGGCTCACCGGTGACTTCGCAATAGCCATAGTCGCCGGTTTCGATGCGCCGCAGCGCGGCATCGATCTTGCTGATCAGCTTACGCTGGCGGTCGCGGGTGCGCAGTTCGATACCCCAATCGGTTTCGCTGGCGGCGCGATCTGTCAGGTCCGGCTCACGCATCGGTTCGGCCTTGAGCGCGACCAGCGTGATTTCCGACTCCTTGAGGATCGCGTCTTTCCAGTCCAGCAGCTTGCGGCGGAAATAGGCCAGCTGCATCTGGTTCATGAATTCTTCGTTGGCGTTGGGCCGGTAACCGTTTGGCAGGTCTACCATGTCGCCGGACGGTTCTTCGTCCGCCACTGTGTTTCCGCTACGCGCCATTGCCGATGAATCCATCTCGCCACGCTCCACGATAATGGCTGCGTCCAATCGCGGCAGATGCCGCAGAACGGCTCACAACACACCCCACAAGTCGCCCCTCGTCCCCACAAGAGCTTCCTTGCGGCGGGTCATAGCGGCGCGGCAATAAGCCCGCAAGTCGCGGTGACAAAAAATCTTTCTGCCGGTTAACGGTCGCGGCAATGCAATATTTGCGCCGCCGCGTTACTTTCGGTCCATGCTGTCAAGTCGCGCCTGGAGCGCCGCAAGCTGGGCCTTGAGAGCATCGAGCTCGCTGCCACTTACTGCACCATCCTCTTGCGCCTGCGCGGCATGAGCGCCGGGCTTTTCGCCTTTGCCTCGGGCGGGGTTCAGCATGCCGGCCGCAGCCTGGAACATCGCCAGATTCTGCCGTGTCAGATGCTCGAATGGCTTGAGGGCGGCATCACGGAACTTGTTCTGGTTTTCGGCAAAGGCATCCATCGAGGCTTCAAGGTATTGCGGCACCATCGACTGCATGGAATCGCCGTACATGGCGATGATCTGGCGCAGGAACGACACCGGCAGCATGGTCTTGCCGCCAGCTTCCTCGTCCATGACAATCTGGGTCAACACCGATCGCGTGATCTCCTCGCCGCTGCGGGCATCGAACACCTGGAAATCCCGCCCTTCGCGCGTCATCTGGGCAAGATGTTCAAGCGTGATGTAGCTGCTGGTTTCGGTATTATACAGACGCCGATTGGCGTATTTCTTGATAACGACCGGCGGCAGGTCGGATTTGGACCCGGCGCCGGGTTTTGCAGAAGCAGGGTTGGCCATGACGGCTCCGAATAAGAATGATGGCGATTCGGTTACACCAAGCCCTTCCGCGCCGCAACGCGGTGCAGCAATTGACGGCGCTGCGCCGCAGCATAGCGCAGGCGCGGTCGATGCTGCGCAGCAAACGGCAAGGGCGCGGGGGCCGCATCCCTTGCCGTTGTTCCTCGCGACCATACAGGCGAGTTGTGCCGGCGATCCGGCTCGGCTGGCCAAGGTCCTTGAAGGCCTGCGCCGTTACCAGTCGGCACCGCCGCCCCTGCCCCGGCTACCCAGGCGCGAAGTCGCGCGGATAGGGGCGGCGCGCCTGTTGTCCTGTGCCGAGCACGGCCGGCCGCTGATCATTGTCCCGTCGCTGATCAATGCGGCCGATGTGCTGGATCTGGCACCAGGACAGTCGCTTATCGACCATCTGGCCGGGCAAGGCCTGCGGCCGTTGCTGGTTGATTGGGGTGAATGCGAGGCGCTTGATCTGGCGGCGCTGGTCAGTGAACGGCTGGTGCCGCTGACAAGGCAGGTGGGCGAGCCTGTTGCCATGCTGGGATATTGCATGGGCGGGACCCTAGCGATCGGCGCGGCAAGTCAGCTCGGCAACATGGTCAGCCGGCTTGCGCTGCTGGCGACCCCCTGGCATTTTGGCGGTTACGGGGACGCGGCGCGCGGTGACCTCGGTGCGTGGTGGGGCGGCGCGATGCCGATGGCCGAGCAGTTGGGCGCGATGCCGATGGACCTGTTGCAACCGGCATTCTGGTCGCTCGACCCCGGCGCCCTTGCCGCCAAATTCGCGCGTCTGGCCGACATGAATGACGAATTGGCCGCCGGGTTCGTGCGGCTCGAAGACTGGGCCAATACCGGCACTCCATTATCGCTGCCGGCGGCGCGCGACCTGGCGAGGCTGTTTGCCGATGACATGGCCGGCAGGGGCGCATGGCAGATCGCCGGCAAGGTGGTCGATCCAGCCGCGCTGGTGATGCCGGTGCTGGATATCTGCGCCAGCGCCGACCGCATCGTGCCGGCAGCAGCAGCGTGCGGTGCCGGGACACGCTGGGTGCTGGATGCCGGGCACGTCGGCATGGTTGTCGGCCGCCGCGCGCCGGAGCAGCTTTGGGCGCCGCTGGCGGACTGGTTGACGGCCTGAACCGGTTCAGCGACCAGTTGGCGGCGGCGTGTTTGACGGCGCAGGTTCCTGCAATAGCGGGATCAGAATGCGATTGAGGTCATCCAGACGGAGCGCGCCGGCTGCGGTGTGGCGCAGCACGCCGCTGCGATCGATGATGAAATTGGTCGGCACCGCCTTGATCTGGCCGTAACCGCCGCGAAACCGCCGCGCCATGGTAAAGTTCACGGCAGCCGCCAACGGCTTCAGACGCGCCATGGGCACGTCGTTTTCCATGGTGATGCCGATGACCACCAGGCCGTGCTTGCCATTGATGCGCGCAAAGGCGTCCAGCAACGGCAGTTCGGTCCGGCACGGCACGCACCAGGTCGCCCAGAAATTGAGCACCACGACCTTGCCTTTGACATCTGCCAGGCTGATCTCGCGGTCATCGAAACTGCGCGCCGTGAACCCCGGGGCCATGTCACCGACCTTTGGCGGCGCCGCCAGGGCGGGCACGGCAAAGACTGGCGCGGCAACCAGCAGCAAAGGCGCAAGATAACGGATCATGATCAAGGCCTAAATCTGTTGCCAGGACGGGTCAACAATCGCTCAACAATGGCCAGACTTCGGTGCATATTGGTGACTGGCCTTGTGGGGAAACACGATCATGCCAAATGTCATTGTCTTCGGCTTCAATTACAAAGACCATGAAGGCGTCTCGCAAAATGCAGCGCTGCCGATGCCCGCCGGCATGAGCTATGCCGTCGCCGATCTTGTGGCGGTGCTGGTCGCTGCCGGCGCGGCAAATGGCGCCATTGGCGGCGTTGTCGGCGCCCATCCCGTCGTGCACGACATCGGCGCCTTCAAGGCCGGTGCAACCATGGTGACCATCGGCCTGTTGACCATGGTCGCGCCGCTTCCGGCAAATGCGCCTTATCATGCGGCCATCGCAGCCAAGACCGTAGCGGTCGCGGGACAGGGCTATCTGGAAGTCGTGGAATCGATGCACATCAGCCATTCCTGCCCGGACCCGCACATGACTGTCATCATCCGCAATGCACAGGGCGCCCAGGTGGGGCAGAAAATCCATGTCTGCGCCGCAGCCAATGGCAATGTCTGGCAATTCACTCATGTCGGCTGAAAGCGTCCGCTTGAATCGCACGGAAACAACAGGGTGATGGCGGGCAAGCGCGAAGCCAGCTAGCGTGCGCGCGAATTCGACTCGTCCATGTTGGACAATCACGGAGCATTGCATATGACCGGAACCGTCATCACCGCCGCCCGCCGCACTGCCGTTGGCAGCTTCATGGGTGCCTTTGGCAGCACGCCGGCGCATGTCCTGGGCCAGGCCGCGATTGCAGCGGCGATGGCCGATGCCGGGGTTGCTGCGGGTGAAATCGACGAGGTCATTCTGGGCCAGGTGTTGACCGCCGGACAGGGGCAAAACCCCGCCCGCCAGGCCGCGATGGCCGCGGGCATCGCGCAGGAAACGCCGGCATGGGGCGTCAACCAGGTCTGCGGCTCCGGCCTGCGCGCGGTGGCGCTGGCATCACAGGCGATCCAGGCCGGGGACGCGTCGATCATCATCGCCGGCGGGCAGGAATCGATGAGCCTGAGCGCTCATGCCCAGGCGATGCGCGGCGGCACCAAGATGGGCGCCATCGAGCTGGTCGATACCATGATCAAGGACGGGCTGTGGGACGCCTTCAATGGCTATCACATGGGCGTCACGGCCGAAAACGTTGCCGAACGGTATCAGATCAGCCGTCAGGCACAGGATGAATTCGCTGTCGCCAGCCAAAACAAGGCCAGCGCAGCGCGCGCGCAAGGCCGGTTCAAGGGCCAGATCGCGCCGGTGACGATCAAGGGCCGCAAGGGCGACACCATCGTCGATACCGATGAATACATTCGCGACGGCGTCACCATCGACAGCGTCTCGGGCCTGCGCGGCGCCTTCAAGAAGGACGGCAGCGTGACGGCGGCCAATGCCTCGGGCCTCAATGACGGCGCCGCCGTGCTGGTGGTGATGAGCGAAGCCGAAGCGGTGCGGCGCGGTGCGCCCATACTGGCGCGCATCGCCAGCTGGGCCTCGGCCGGGGTTGATCCCGCGGTCATGGGCATCGGCCCGGTGCCGGCATCGCAGCGCGCGCTGGCCAAGGCCGGCTGGTCGGTGGGCGACCTCGACCTCATCGAAGCCAATGAGGCGTTTGCGGCGCAGGCGCTGGCTGTTGGCCAGGAACTTGGGCTGGATCCCGCCCGAGTCAACGTCAACGGCGGCGCCATCGCCATCGGCCATCCCATTGGCGCGTCGGGCGCGCGCGTGCTGGTGACGCTGCTGCACGAAATGGCGCGGCGCGATGTGCACAAGGGCCTGGCCACGCTGTGCATCGGCGGCGGCATGGGAATCGCGCTTTGCGTTGAACGCTGAGCCGGTGACATGACGGCTGATCCGCCGCTGGACCGCTTGCTGGCCGGTGGCCGGCATGGCCGGCTACTGGTTCTGGGCCGGCCGCCGGGCGGCGTGGCGTTGAAACTGGACGGATGGGAGCGGGTGGCCTGCGTCGCCACTATCGATGAGGACATACGCCCCGGCACCTTGCGCGCCGATCCCCATCACCTGCCATTCCACGAGGCGCTGTTCGACAAGGCGCTTTGGTCGTGCCCGCTGGTACAGCCGAGATTGATGCTGCGCGAATTATGGCGCGTGCTCGGCCCGGCCGGTCTTGCCGTGCTGGTGGTGCAGGCGCGCCGGCCCTGGCAAGGCCTTTCACACGGCTGGATGCGAGAACCGCTGGCGCTGCGGCTTGAAGAAGCGATGTTCGAAGTGATCGACTGGCAAGTCGAAAATCTGCCTGAGCGGCATCATGTCGTGCTTGTCGGCAAAAAGGATTGGGAAGCGCCGGTGATGATCGGAGAGGCGCAAACCGTGATGGCGCCAGTCACAGCGCACTGAGGCGGGCACATCAGTCCAGCGCCAGCCACCGTCCCGGCAGTTCACAAGGCGAGATGTGCCGTAACCACATCGCCTTCGGACAGCTTTTCCGCTTTTCTGACGCTGGCCTTGATCGGCAACATATAGCCGCCGGCTTCCTTGCTGGGAAAAAGCGAGGTTTTCCAGTCTGTGGCGCCGATGGACACGCCGACATAGACCGATCCCCAGGCGGCGGTGCGCCCTGGTCCGGCGGCGCGGATTGCATCGGCCACATCGCCATCGATGGTCAGGAAATGCCAGGCGGTCTTGGTCGGCGTGCCGTCCTTGGCCTTGCCGCGCCATAGCCAGAGCGGCCCGGTGAATTGCCATTCATTCTGCGCCGACAGCGTTTCCCCCAGCTCCTCCCGCAAAAAGCGGATGAGTTCGGGGTCGAATGGTGTCTCCTTGTCGGCCAACCGCGCCTCCCGTCCGCCAATCGCTATCTTGCCAGTACAAAAACCGCCTGCTCTGCCATCAGGTTTGCCAGCAATGCACCGCGCCGCACGCCGCCAGACAGAAAGGCTTGGCTTTCCACCTTGAGGCCCAGATCTGCTGCCAGCGCGCGAAAGTCATCGACAGTGCAGAAATGTATATTGGACGTTTCGTGCCAGCTGACTGGCAAGGATTGTGTCACCGGCATGCGGCCACCAAAGGCCAACGACGCCCGCACCCGCCAATGCCCGAAGTTGGGAAAGCTGATGACGGCGCGGCGGGCGACACGGACCAGTTCCAGCAACACCGCCGCCGGCTGCGCCATGGCTTGCAGCGTGTTGGACAGGATAGCGACATCAAAGGCCGCATCAGGGTAATCGGGCAGATCGGTGGCGGCGTCGCCCTGCACAACTGCCAGTCCGCGTGATACCGCGGCGGCAACCTTGCCCGGCTCCAGTTCTATGCCCCGACCTTCGACCGACTTGGTATCGCGCAGCCATGCCAGCAGCGCACCGTCGCCGCAGCCGATATCCAGCACGCGGGCGCCGGGCGGCACGGCAGCAGCGACGGCGGCAAGGTCAGGGCGAAGGGCAATACTCCTTTGGACCATCTGTTCGGGGGTCATGCGCCGGACTTCAGGAAACCGTCCACGACGCGGTTCATTTCCGGCGCATCGAGAAGGAATGCATCGTGTCCGAACGGGCTATCCAGCTCGACAAAGCTGACCGCTGCACCTGCGATGTTGAGCGCCTTGACGACGCGGCGCGCCTCGGCAGTGGGATACAGCCAGTCGGAATTGAAGCTGACGACGCAGAACCGGCTCTGCACCCCGGCAAAGGCGCGCGACAAATGGCCATCATGCGGCTCGGCAAGGTCGAAATAATCCAGCGCGCGGGTGATATACAGGTAGGAATTGGCGTCGAAGCGTTCGACGAAGCTCAGGCCCTGATGGCGCAGATAGGATTCGACCTGGAAATCAGCGTCGAACCCAAAACCCAGCGCCTCGCGGTCTTGCAGGCGCCGTCCGAATTTTTCGGTCAGGCCGGCCTCGGACAAATAGGTGATATGAGCGGCCATACGCGCCACCGCCAAGCCTGCAACCGGCGGCTGGTCGGCGAGATAGGCGCCGCCCTGCCACATCGGATCGGCCATGATTGCCTGGCGCCCAACCTCGTGAAAGGCAATGTTCTGTGCCGAATGACGCGCCGCCGTGGCAATGGCCACGACATTCCTGACCCGCGCCGGATACGCCACCGCCCAGTCCAGCGCCTGCATGCCGCCCATCGAGCCGCCAAC
This sequence comes from Sandarakinorhabdus sp., assembly GCF_031430775.1. Lineage (GTDB taxonomy): Bacteria > Pseudomonadota > Alphaproteobacteria > Sphingomonadales > Sphingomonadaceae > Sandarakinorhabdus. The sequence goes on from NZ_JANPCD010000074.1 coordinate 19,752, forward strand.
CACCGCCAGCAACTGGCCGACACCGAGATGATCGAGCAGCTTGCCTTGTGCGTTCACCATGTCGCGGATGGTGATTACCGGAAACGCCATGGCAAAACGCGCGCCGGTTGCCGGATCGATGCTGCCCGGGCCGCTGGAACCGCCGCAGCCGCCAAGCACATTGGTGCAGATGATGAAATGCCGTTGCGGGTCAACGGGTTTGCCGGGTCCCACGAGCCGGGCCCACCAGCCGGGCTTGCCGGTGCGCGGGTGCACGCTGGCGACATGCTGATCACCGGTCAGCGCATGGCAGACGAGGATGGCGTTGGAGGCGTCAGCGTTGAGCACGCCATAGGTTTCATAGGCAATGTCGAGGCCGTTCAGGCCTTGTCCCGACTGGAGTGCAAACGCACCGGGCAGCCGCACCAGGCGGTCCAGACCGAAACGGCTGTCATCGGGCGCAATGTCGGGGGCAGAGGAGGCCATGGACCATGAGGTAAGGCCTTGGTCGGGCCCTGTCACCCCCGCTGTCACCCCTTGCCGCGCCCCCTTTCCCGTGCGCGGCTTTCGCCCTAAAGGCGTGAATCATGAGCATCACCCCCGAAGCCGCACCCGCCATGAAGCCCTGGATCGCCGATCTGCACGCCTATGTGCCCGGCAAGGCGCGGCTGGGCGGTCGACCGGTCGTGGCCAAACTGTCTTCCAACGAGAACCCGTTCGGACCCTCGCCGGCCGCCATTGCCGCCATGCAGGCGGTGCTGGCCGAAGGTCATCGTTATCCCGATCCGGCCTCGACAGCGTTGCGGGGCGCACTGGCGGCCCGGCACGGGCTGGACGCCGACTGCATCATCTGCGGCACCGGTTCGGACGAGATTTTGCACCTGGTGGCCGGAGCCTTTGCCGGGCCGGGGGACGAGATCATCCATGCCCGCCACGGCTTTGCCGTTTATGACATTGCCACGCGCCGGGTCGGCGCCGTGCCGGTGGTGGTGCCCGATGTGGACTATGCAGCCGACGTAGATGCGATGCTGTCCGCCGTCACACCGCTGACGCGTATTGTTTATCTGGCCAATCCCAACAACCCGACCGGCACCTTGATACCCGCTTCCGAAGTGCGCCGCCTGCATGCCGGGCTGCGCAGCGATATCGTGTTCGTGCTGGATTGTGCCTATGCCGAATTTGCGACAGGCGACTATGAAGACGGGCTGAAAATGGCCGAAACCCACGCCAATGTGCTGGCCGTCCGGACATTTTCCAAGATTTACGGATTGGCGGCGCAGCGCATCGGCTGGGCTTATGGCGCGCCGGCCCTGATCGATGCCATGCACCGCATCCGGGCGCCTTTCAACGTGCCGACAACAGGGCAGGCTGCCGCAATTGCTGCGCTGGCCGACATGGACCATGTCGAAATGGTAAGGCGCCATACCGAGCAATGGCGCGGCTGGCTGGCTGGCGAGATCGCCGCGCTGGGCAATGCCGGCCTGCGCGCCATACCGTCCGCGACGAACTTCCTTTTGGTTGAATTTCCGCAAAGCGGCCCGGTGACGGCAGCGGCAGCCAACGAGGCATTGCTGGATGACGGCATCATCTGCCGTTACCTGGCTGTGCAGGCGATGCCGCACTGTATCCGCATTTCGATCGGCACCGAGGCCGAAACACGCGCCGTGGCGGCGTCGCTGCGCCGCTTTGTGACCGAAAGCACCGCCGGCTGATGCTGCCCTTCACGCGCGTAGCCATCATCGGCATGGGCCTGATCGGCTCGTCACTGGCGCGCGGCGTGCGCAGCCATATGCCGACGGTGCGCCTGACCGTGGCCGATGCCGATCCGGCCGTGCGGGCGCGGGTGGCGGCGCTGGACATCGCCGATGACGTGGCCGACGGCGCAGGCGCGGCGGTCGTCGATGCCGATCTGGTGATATTGTGCGTGCCGGTGGGCGCCATGGCAGCGGTGGCCGCCGAAATTGCCGGCGAACTGTCACCGGGCGCCATCGTCAGTGACGTCGGCTCGGTCAAGGGTGCCGTGCTGGCCGTGCTGAGCGCGGCGCTGCCCGGCGTGGCCGTGATTCCCGCACACCCCGTCGCCGGGACCGAGAAATCCGGGCCGGATGCAGGCTTTGCCAGCCTGTTCGAAAACCGCTGGTGCATCATCACGCCGCCCGAAGGCGCGGATGCGGGCGCCGTGGCACGACTGTCGGCGTTCTGGACGCGATTGGGCGCGCGCGTCGAGACGATGGATGCGGCGCACCATGACCGGGTGCTGGCGGTGACCAGCCATTTGCCGCATCTCATCGCCTATTCCATTGTCGGCACCGCCAGCGATCTGGAGGCTGTTACACGCAGCGAAGTCATCAAATATTCCGCCGGTGGCTTCCGCGATTTTACGCGCATCGCCGCCAGCGACCCCGTCATGTGGCGCGATGTGTTCCTGGGCAACCGCGAGGCGGTACTGGAATTGCTGGGGCGGTTCACCGAGGATCTGGTGGCCTTGCAACGCGCCATCCGCTGGGGCGACGGCGACACGCTGGAGGCCCTGTTCACCCGCACCCGCGACATCCGCCGATCGATCATCGACGAAGGCCAGGACACCGACACGCCGGACTTCGGCCGTCCCCACTAATACCAGCGGATGCGCGGGCAAGCCGGTACCCGCCTCAGCGGATACGCGGGCAAGCCGGCAGCTGCCCGCGCCGGGGCCGCGCCGCGAGATTTGCAGGCATGCCGGCAAGTCGCAGGGCGACACCAGGGCCGATCGACCCTTCAAAGGACAACCTGACCGGGACGCGCAGCCGCAGTTCCGAAAGCGGCGGCGTGCCGGCAATGGCGGCGGCGATGCTGGCCGGGCATACCGTATCGATAGTGCCGGCAAGACGCAGCGGCGCTGCTGCGCCATTTGCCGAATTGGCCGCCGCGCCGCCGGGAACCAGTGTTGCGACAGCGCGGGCCACTTCGCCGACCGGATCGCTCAGCACAGCGCTGCCCACTTCGATGCTGCCGCCGGCCTGCCAGCGGGCATAGTCGATCAACCGGGCTGGACCATGGGCGCTGGCTTCCATCGCCAGCACAAGCGGTGCGCCCTTCCCCAGCCGCACGCCAGTGCCGCTGAGAACCATTTGGCCCCGGATCGGCAGGCGCGGCGATTCGGTGTTGGCCGCACCGGGTTTCTGCTCGCGCACATGCACTTCAAAAGTGCCGGTACGGATGGTCATGGCGGTGAATCCCAGCGCAATGGCGGCGTCGCTTGCCGAAACTGACAACCGCTCCAGTCGGCCATCCAGGACATGCACGCTGGCCAGCGCGCTGGGTGCGGTCAGCACAGCACGCACTGCGGTATCGAGACCAACGATGATCTGCGGCGACTGGGCCTGCACCAGGGTCAATTCCGGCCGCCATGGCCCACGATTGATGCGCGCGCGCGCGGCCTTTGCCGAAAGGGTCACCGGGCCAACATTGGCCAGCGCCGGCGCCGTGATCTCGGTTTCCATGCGATAGGGGAAACCCGCCACGGCAACGGTATTGCCAGGGAACCAGGTGCGCATCACCGCGCCGAAATCATCGGCCCAGCCGCGCCAGGCCAGCCAGTACAGGCCGGCGCCCACGACCAGCGGCACCAGGCTGAGCCACAGCGACAGGCGACGCAGATTCATCGGGCGACGCCCAGGTTCAGCGCATTGATCGCTTGCTGCACCTTGGCCTCGATTTCGCCGCGCGGCGCGCCGGGCGCCAGAGTCTCACCAATTTTCATGTGCACGGTTCCGGGATATTTGATGAAGGATCGGGGCCACGCGGCGCCGGTGTCCAGCGCGATTGGCACGACCGGCAGTTTCAGAATCTTGTAAAGCCCGGCAAACCCGGCGGCGAGCGGCGGCTGTTCGCCCGGCGCGACGCGCGTGCCTTCGGGAAAGATGACCACGGGCCGACCGGCGGCGCTGGCGGCGGCGGCGGCCTTCATCATCGCACGCAGCATGGCCGACGACCCGGCGCGATCAACGAAAATCGATCCATGACGCGCCGAGGCAGCACCCCAGATCGGAATGCGGCGCAACTCGGCCTTCATCACGACCGCAGGCCGCGCGAACAACCAGAGCGTCAAAATGGCCTCATAGGCGCTTTCGTGCTTGAGCGCGAAAAGGTGCGGGCCAGTGGGAATGGTGCCGTCGATCTGGAGCCGCACGCCGGTAATCCAGCGACTGCACAGCCTGAACCACCCGGCCCAGGCCCAGGGACCGACAAACAACAGGCGGCTCGGCATCACAGTGCCGCCCAGCAGCGCCAACGGCACAAGGACAAGTGAGCCGGCATAAAAAGCGAACTGGAACAATATGGTGCGCACAAGGGCCAGCGCCGTCGCCAGCATGGATGGCGGCATCACGCGGCCCCGCTGGCCAGCGCCACCCGCCTGAGCAGATATTTGGAGTATTCGGACGCAATGCTGGAAAGCTGCGGCGGCACCGGCACGCCATCGGGCACGACTTCGACTGCGGGTGGCAGCACGCGTGTCAGCTCCAGCATCGAACGGCGCATATGACCCGACGACGTTACCAGCCGAATGATGCGAAAATCGTTCTTTGCCACCCAGCGCGCGGTTTCCTCGGCATTTGACCGCGTATCAACCGCTTCATAACCAAGATCGGTCGTGTCGAGGCGTTTTTTGGCTATGCCGGCCGCCAGTGCCAATTGCCGCCGCGTCGTATCGCGCCCAACGCCGGACACCAGCATGCGGCGCGCCGCCCGCGCCTCCAACACCTGCAGTCCGCGTTGCAGCCTTCCAGCACCGCCAGTCAGCACGACAACGGCATCGGTCTTCAGCGCCAGCGGCGCCGGGCCGGGCAGCGTCTGGCTGAACCAGACAAAGCCGCCGATCCAGCCAAGCAAAAGCACGGCCGCAATGCGCACCAGAACGCCAAACGGCCCAATGCTGTGCTTGACCGGGACCGAACGCGCCGCCGGGCGCGGCCGCATTTCCTTGCTGTCCGGAAAATTGGGTTTGCGGGCCGCCATGGCTACATCTCACCGCGCTGGCGCCGCAGCGTGAACCAGCGTTCGCGGTTGGCGTTCTGCTCGGCCAAGGTGCGGGCAAAGATATGGCCGCCGGTGCCATCGGCGACAAAATAATAGGCGTCGGTATCCGCCGGATCGAGCACGGCGGCAATGCTGGCGCGGCCGGGATTGGCCACTGGTCCCCTGGGAAGGCCCGGCTTCAGATAGGTGTTGTAGCCGGTGTCTCGGTTCTTTTCCGAAAGACGGATGCGCCGGCCAAGCGGCTTTCCGGCGGTGATGGGATAGATCAGCGTCGGATCGGCATCGAGCTTCATGCCGATGCGCAGCCGGTTGGAATAGACGCCGGCGACCATACGCCGTTCCGCATCCTTGCCGGTTTCCTTTTCGACGATCGAGGCAAGGATGACCGCGTCTTGCGGCGAGGTGACGGCGGTTGCCGGGCGGCGGGCGGGCCACAGATCCTTCAGCGCGTCGGCCATCGCCTTTTGCATGCGGGCCAGCACCTTGGCGCGTGGTTCACCTGGCGAAAAAGCATAGGTTTCCGGCAGAACCGACCCCTCGGCAGGCACTGGGATGTCGCCGGACAGCCGGGGTTCGGCACGCAAACGCTCGGCCACGAGGATCGAGGGCATGCCTTCGGGGATGGTGATGGCGAAACGCTGCACTTCACCCGACTGCAAAGCCTCGAGGTAATGACGCCATCCCTGTCCGGACTGAAGCCGGTATGTGCCCGCCTGCACCGGCGCACCCGAGCCGAGCAGACGGGCCATGACACGGAACTGACCCTCGGAACTGATGAGGCCGGCCTTTTGCAGGTCATCGGCAACGCGGGCCAGCGACGCACCCTTGGCAACAGTGATGGTGACGGCCTTGCCCGGCGTGTCTCCCCAGCCATACCAGGGCGCGAGCAGGATTGGCGCCGCTATCAGGACAAGCAGCGCGGCAAAGGCAAGAACCATGCGGCGCACCATGCCCTCCTTTCCCGGCGGCCGACAGGCCGCGCATCACCAATCCTTCGGCTCAGACGCCGCGCATCACCAATGTGGCATTGGTACCGCCAAAGCCAAAGCTGTTGTTGAGCACGGCGCGAATATGACGCTGTTTTGCGACGTGCGGCACAAGGTCGACGCCGATGCAGCCATCCGACGGATTGTCGAGGTTGAGCGTCGGCGGTGCCACCTGGTCACGCAGCGCCAGCAGGCAGAAAATCGATTCGACAGCGCCTGCGCCGCCAAGCAGATGCCCGATTGCCGATTTCGTGGATGACATCGACACGCCGCCGATGGCGGACCCGAACAGCCGGCGCACAGCACCCAGTTCCAGTTCATCGCCCATCGGCGTCGAGGTACCATGGGCGTTGATATAGTCGATGTCCTCGGGGTTCAGCCCGGCGCGCTTCAGCGCCATTTGCATGGAACGGAACGCGCCCGAGCCTTCGGGGTGAGGCGCCGTGACATGATAGGCGTCGCCGGTCAGGCCATAGCCGATGACTTCGCCGTAAATCTTGGCGCCGCGGCGCTTGGCGTGCTCATATTCCTCAAGCACGACGACACCGGCGCCTTCGCCCATCACGAAACCGTCGCGGTCCTTGTCATAGGGGCGGCTGGCGCGCGTCGGTTCGTCGTTGAAACCGGTGGACAGGGCGCGGGCCTGGGCAAAGCCGGCAATGCCCAGCGGGCACAGCGCGCTTTCGGAACCGCCGGCGAGCATGACATCGGCATCGTCGAGCGCAATCATACGCGCCGCATCGCCGATGGCATGGGCGCCGGTTGAACAGGCGGTGACCACGGCGTGGTTGGGACCCATCAGGCCATATTTGATCGAGACCTGCCCGGAAATCAGATTGATCAAGCGGCCATGGACGAAGTGCGGCGAGACGCGGCGCGGGCCTTTTTCGTGGAGCACGATCGATTCGGCCGCGATGCCCGGCAGGCCGCCGATGCCCGAGCCGATCGAGCAACCAGCACGAAAACGCTCTTCCTCGGTCATGTCGAGAAGGCCGGCATCCTCGATCGCCTGGCCGGCGGCGTCGATGCCATAGACGATGAACGGATCGACCTGGCGCTGTACCTTGTAATCGACGCGCTTGTTGGCATCGAACGTGACGCCGGTGCCGTCGCCAGCCTTGACTTCGCAGGCAATGCGGGCGGCTTGATTGCTGGCATCAAACCGCGTGATCGGGCCTGCGCCGGAGCGCGAGGCCAGGATATTGGCCCAGACGGTTTCTACATCGGACCCCAAAGGAGTGACGAGACCGAGACCGGTAACGACGACACGGCGCATTGGCGCTCCAATTTTCGTTCCTGGTCAGCCTGGATCGCCGACCGCAATTCCTGACCATCTGAAACGAAACGGCCCTTCGCAGCAATGCGAAAGGCCGTCCGCCTCATCTTTTTTCCTCGCCGCGGGCAAAGCGCGGCGGGACCAACAGGGCAAAGCCCGGCAACTCAGGCCTTGTTGTTGGCAGCAATGAAACCGATCGCATCCTTGACGGTCAGGATCTTCTCGGCGGCATCGTCGGGAATTTCGACGCCGAATTCTTCCTCAAAGGCCATCACAAGCTCGACTGTGTCGAGGCTGTCTGCGCCCAGATCGTCGATGAAGCTGGCATCGTCGGTGACCTTTTCGGCTTCGACGCCCAGATGCTCGACAACGATCTTCTTCACGCGTTCGGCGACATCGCTCATGTGCAATCCCTCTGTTCAGTGCGCGGCGGCGCGCACGGTGTGTCCTGTTTGCCGATAGCCGGGCGCGCCGAATGTGACAAGGGCCGGCACGACCGCAAATCGCCCCGATGGTGCGGATTGCAGCCCGAATGACCGCTTGTCGCCATCATATCATCGCCATCCCGCCGTTGATATGCAGCGTCTGGCCGGTGACATAGCCTGCCTCGCGGCTGGCCAGATAGACAACGCCGGCTGCGATATCGTCCCCTGCGCCCAGTCGGCCGGCCGGAATGCGGGCCATGAGCGCGGTTTTCTGCGCCTCGGCCAGCGCGTCTGTCATCGGCGAGGTAATGAAGCCCGGCGCCACGCAATTGACCGTGATCTGCCGCGAGCCCAGTTCCTGCGCCAATGCCTTGGACATGCCGATCAGCCCGGCCTTGGCGGCCGCATAATTGGCCTGTCCGGGGTTGCCGGTGACGCCGACAACGCTGGTGATCGAGATGATACGGCCGAACCGCGCCTTCATCATCGGCTTGCACGCGGCGCGTGACAGGCGAAAAGCGCCTTCGAGGTTGACGCGGATGACCGCGTCCCATTCCTCGTCCTTCATGCGCATCGCCAGGTTGTCGCGCGTGATGCCGGCATTGTTGACGAGAATATCCAGGCGGCCCATCGCCGTCACGGCCTGGGGCACCAGAGCATCGACAGCAGCCGAATCGGACAGGTTGCACGGCAGCACCACGGTATCGCCGCCGATTTGCGCCTGCACGGCCGCCAACGCGTCCTCGCGGGTGCCGGACAAGGCCACGCGGGCGCCGCGCGCTGCAAGCGCCCTCGCCACGCTGCTGCCGATCCCGCCCGAAGCGCCGGTGACCAGCGCGGTCATGCCTGTCAGGTCAAACATGTCTCAAAGCTCCTTTGCCAGCGCCTCGACCCCGGCCATGTCGGCGGCCGAGATCGTCGGGCAATCGGGTGTGATGCGGCGGTTCATCGGCCCGAGCACCTTGCCGCCCAGCTCGACAAAGCCGGTAACGCCCAGCGATGCCATCGCCAGCACCGATTCGCGCCAACGCACCGTGCCGGTGACCTGTTCGACCAGCAGCCGGCGGATCGTGTCCGGATCGGTCACGGCAGCAGCAGTCACATTGGCAATGAGCGGTACATACGGACCGCGCAGCGGAGCCGCAGCCAGTGCAGCCGCCATGGCGTCGGCGGCAGGCGCCATCAAGGGACAATGGAACGGTGCCGACACCGGCAGCAGCACCGAATGGCGGGCGCCGCGCGTGCGGGCCAGGCTCATGGCACGGGCCACGGCCTCGGTATGGCCGGACACGACGACTTGCCCCGGTGCATTGTCATTGGCGGCGGCACAGACCTGGTCTTGCGCAGCCTCGGCAGCAATGGCGGCAACCGCTTCGAAATCCAGGCCCAGCAGCGCTGCCATGGCGCCGACACCCGGCGCAACAGCGGCCTGCATCGCCTCGCCGCGCAGGCGCAGCAATCGGGCAGTATCTGCCAGCCCCAGCGCGCCGGCCGCACAAAGCGCCGTATATTCACCAAGGCTGTGGCCCGCGACAAAGCTGGCCTTGTCGGCAAGACGCACGCCGCCTTCGGCCTCGAGCACGCGCAGCGCGGCGATGCTCGCTGCCATGATCGCCGGCTGGGCATTGGCAGTCAGGGTCAGCGTCTCTTCGGGGCCCTCCCACATTAACCGTGACAGCGACTGGCCAAGCGCCTCGTCGACTTCCTCGAACACGGCGCGGGCATGGGGGCTGGCGTCGGCAAGGCCACGGCCCATGCCGACCGACTGGCTGCCCTGCCCCGGAAATATGAAAGCGCGAATGATGGACCTCCCCCGCAATATTAGCTGGATTTTGGAGCTGCGGCTTAGGCGGTTCGCAGCGCCCTTGCAACAATCGGCAGCGCGGTGCGCGATTTGCCCGGTTGCCCATTTGACTGGTTGCATGGCTCGTCCATTGCGATATTGGGGGATTGCCTAGCGCGCGGGTGGGACCGCCGGGCATCGTTCATGCACTGGCCATGGCGCCTGGGGCAATGTTCGTGCCGGGATGGTCGTATCCGCAACATTTTCAACCGGCCAATCGTTTCGCACGCGAATTCCCCTCAGTGTCCAATCCACAAGGAATGCCAATGCCATTGCCCGCCCGCTCGTTGTCCGCCCGTTTCATTATCGCCGCCGCTGTTGTCGCACTTGCCGCGCCCGCCAGTGCTGCGGTGTCGCCTGCCGTCGGCAAGGCGTTGACCGCTGCCAGCAAGGCGGCCGCGTCCGGCAATACCGGTGCCGCCATCGCCGCCATCGGCCAGGCCCAGAATGCGGCATCGACAGCCGAGGAAAAGCTCAAGACCAGCCAGATGGCCGGCTATGTCTACACCCGCGCCGGCCGCTACGGTGAAGCAGCGGGCGCGCTTGCCGCCGCCGGCGCCCCTGCCCGGCAGCTGGCACCGCTGTATTATCGCGCCGGTCAGTATGACAAGGCCATCGCGCTCGCCAAACAGTCCGGCGGTGAAGACATGCAGATCCTGATCGCCCAAGCCTATACCCGCACCGGGCGCGCAGGACTTGCCGTCAACGCCTATAATTCCCTGATCAAGAGCAACGGCCCCAAGCCGCAGTATCTCGAAAATCTGGCGGGCGCCCAGTACAAGGCCGGCGACAAAAAGGCCTACCTGGCCACCACCCAGCGCCTGATCAAGGTGGACAGCTCGCCGGCCCGCTGGCGCACGCTGCTGACCAATTTCCAGGGCAACAACATGCGCGGCGAAGCGCGGCTGGCGCTGTATCACCTGATGATGGCAACCGGCACGCTGGATCGCCCGCAGGATTATCAGGACTTTGCCAAGCTGGCGCTCGTCTCGGGCCAGGCTGGCCTTGCCGGCCCGGCGCTGGCCAAGGCCGGCGCTGCGTCCGACGCCATGAGCCAGAAGCTGGCACAGGCAGCCGTCGGCATGACCGCCAAGGCTGCCGCCGATGCGCCGCGCCTGTCCGCCGATCCCAAGACTGCCGTGCGCGGCGGCAACTCGTGGCTGGGCCTGGGGCAATATGGCAAGGCCGTTGCTGCTTATGATGTTGCCATCAAGGCCGCAGGCCCCGACGCCGACCAGGCCATGCTGTGGAAGGGCATTGCCTCGTTGCGGTCAGGCAATGCGGCGGCGGCGCGTGCCAGCTTTGCCGGCATTCCGGAAAAAAGCGGGATGCACGACATTGCCAATCTCTGGGCACTTTTTGCACAGACGCGCGGCGCAATTGCCGGCTGAGCCGGCGGGATCTCCCGGATAAAAAAGGGCGCCGTTCCAATCTGGAGCGGCGCCCTTTTTCACGTCATGTCTGCGTGGTGTCAGCTGCCGGCTGGGCTGGATTGCAGCTGGATGTAGTTCGCCAGGCCCATGTTCTCGATCATCGTCTGCTGGGTTTCGATGAAATCGACATGCTCTTCCTCGGCGGCAAGGATTTCGGCGAACAGGTCGCGGCTGGGATAGTCGCGCACCGCTTCGCAATGCTGGACGGCGTCGCGCAGCAAGGCGATGGCCTCGTGCTCCAGTTCCAGGTCGCATTGCAGCACTTCGGTGACGTTTTCGCCGATGCGCAGCCGGTTCAGCTGCTGCATGCCCGGCAGGCCATCGAGAAAGAAGATGCGCTCCATGAGCTTGTCGGCATGCTTCATCTCGTCGATGGATTCGTGCCGTTCGTAATCGGCCAGTTTCTTGATTCCGAGGTTGTCGAGCAGACGGTAATGCAGCCAATACTGGTTTACCGCCGTCAGCTCGCCCTTGAGCACGGCGTTGAGATATTCAATGACTTTTGCATCGCCGCGCATGGCGTTTCTCCTGATATGATGCTGGGCCAATGGCGCAAGACAGTCAATCAGTCAACAAAAAACCGCGCGTTTTCAGGTATTTAAGATTGAGAACCAGTCGCGGTCGCAAGTCAGGCGAAGGTGGACGCCTTGGCAACCACTTCGCGGGCGAAGGGCAAGCACTGACCGCATTTTGGTTTGCAGCCCAATTGCGCAAAGGCTGCGCGCGGGCAATCGCTGCCACTGGCACGCGCCGCGTCGCGGACGTCACGTTCTTTCAGAGCGTTGCAGACACAGACGAACACGGCAGCCTCGAATCGCGAATTGATGTTGCGAGACGTTATCAACGATTCGTGGCGGCGATGCAAGTGGTTCGCAACAGCATTTAGCGCCGCCCGAACAATTTCTCGATGTCGGTCTTTGCCAAGCGAACCCAGGTCGGGCGGCCATGGTTGCACTGGCCGGAATGTGGCGTCACTTCCATCTCGCGCAGCAGGGCGTTCATTTCGGCAATGCCCAGCATGCGCCCGGCCCGTACGCTGCCATGGCAGGCCATGGTGGCAACGACCGAATCGAGTCGTTCCTTGAGCGTCAGTGCCTTGCCGAAGGCGGCCAGGTCATCGGCCAGATCGCGCACCAGTCCCTGAATATCGGTGGTGCCCAGCATGGCCGGTGTCGCGCGCACCATGATCGCTGCCGGGCCAAAGGCTTCGAGCACCAAACCCAGTTCGGCCAGTTCATCCGCTCGCTCGGCAATGCGGGCTGCGGCGATCTCGTCCAGATCGACGATTTCCGGCACCAGCAACGCCTGCGAAGCCGCCGGGCCGTGTGCGAGCGCGGCATTCATGCGTTCCAGCGTCAGCCGTTCATGGGCGGCATGCTGATCGACGAGGATCAACGCATCTTCGGTTTCAGCGACGATATAGGTGCCGGCAACCTGCCCGCGAGCCGCACCGAGCGGATGGCGGACAGCAGGAGGCGCGGCAGGCACGAACGCCTGCTCGCCAGACGCCGACAATGGCGCAAAGCCCGGGGGAAATTCGCTGAACAGCCGGGGGGGTTCGGCCATGCCGGCAAAGGCAGGCGGGCTGGCGGCAGGGGCGGCTGCGAAAACCGGCACTTCAAACGCCCGCATGGCTGCCGCGCTTGCCGTGGTCGAGGCGCGGTGGCCGGCGGCATCGAGCGCGCGCCTCAGGCCCGAGACGATCAGCCCCCTCACCAGCCCGGCGTCGCGGAACCGCACCTCGGTCTTGGCCGGGTGGACGTTCACATCGACGAAATCGGCCGGCACGGTCAGGAACAGCGCCGCCACCGGATGGCGGTCGCGGGCCAGCAGATCCTGATAGGCGCCGCGCAGCGCACCCACCAGCATACGGTCCTTCACGGGCCGGCGATTGACGAACAGGAACTGGTGGTCGGCGACCCCGCGATTATAGGTCGGCAGGCCGGCGAGGCCACCAAGCGCAATGCCGTCGCGCAGCAGGTCGATGGCGACGGCATTGTCGGCCAGATCGCGGCCCAGCACGCCTGCCAGCCGCGCGATGCTGCTGGCAGGGCCATCGTCGGGGCCGGGCGCCAGATCGAGCAGCGTGCGCCCTTCGTGGCGGAACACGAACCCCACATCGGGCCGCGCCATGGCCAGCCGGCGTACCACATCGAGGCAGGCCGAAAGCTCGGAGCGCTGGGATTTCAGGAATTTGCGGCGCGCCGGCACAGCGGCAAAAAGGCCATCGACACTAACGACGGTGCCGGGCGAGGCTGCGCATGGCCCGTCCTCCAGCCGGCGGCCATTGCTGGTCACCAGCCGCCAGCCCATAGCGCCTGCAACGGCACTGGTCATGGTCAGCGTCGCCACGCTGGCAATCGAGGGCAAGGCTTCGCCGCGAAAGCCCATGGTGGCGATGGCTTCGAGGTCGCCGGTCGGCAATTTCGATGTGGCGTGGCGCTCCATGGCAAGGCGCATGTCACCGGGCGCCATGCCGCAGCCATCATCGCCGACGGACATATGGTCGATGCCGCCATTTTCGCAGGCGATGACAATGCGCGAAGCCCCGGCATCAAGCGCATTTTCGATCAACTCCTTGAGCGCCGCAGCCGGGCGCTCCACCACCTCGCCGGCGGCGATCTGGTTGACGAGATTGTCGGGCAGGCGTCTGATCGGCACGCAACGGGATTACGACGCGCGGCCCGCCATGTCATGCGCGAAGCATCACCAAAAGCGCGTATCAGCGACGATTCGGCGCGGCCTGCCCGAAATTGTCGCTTTTGCCGGCAATATGGCCGCGGTAACACCGCCATCGGCCTTGCATATTCGCGCCCGCCGCGCCTAAAGCCGCAGTGTGATGGCGGCGCCGCCGCATGTTCAAACAACTGGTCAACGCCCCATGTCCATCTTCAGCCGCATGTTTTCATTTCTCAGCCAGGATATGGCCATCGATCTGGGTACGGCCAACACGCTGGTCTATGTTCGCGGGCGCGGCATCGTGCTCAACGAGCCATCTGTGGTCGCCATCGAGACCATTCGCGGCAACAAGACCGTCAAGGCCGTCGGCAACGAAGCCAAGGTGATGATGGGCAAGACACCGGGCAATGTCGAATGCATCCGGCCGCTTCGTGACGGCGTGATCGCCGACATCGATGTTGCCGAACAGATGATCAAGCATTTCATCAAGAAGGTGCAGTCGTCCAAGTTCGGTCGCTATCCGGAAATCGTCATCTGCGTGCCATCGGGCAGCACCAGCGTCGAAAAGCGCGCCATCCGCGACGCTGCCAACAATGCCGGTGCCACCCAAGTCTATCTGATCGAGGAGCCCATGGCCGCTGCCATCGTCGCCGGCATGCCGGTGACAGAGCCTATCGGGTCGATGGTGGTCGATATCGGCGGCGGC
>NZ_JANPCD010000075.1:0-24726 GCF_031430775.1 Sandarakinorhabdus sp.
TGTGGCGCGACGCCCGCGTGCAGCGCATCTATGGCGGCACCAGCGAGATCATGCGCGAGGTGATTTCGCGGACGATCTGATCGAAGGTCAGCGTGGCATGGGGGGGGGGCGCTGCGGCGCGGGACACCCTCCCGCCGCGACATTGGGGCGCAGCGCTGCCGCCCTTCTGCCCTTACCTTGTCGCAATTCATGACTATGTCCGCTGCATGTCGTTGCAACTGACCATACCCGCCCAGGATATCGCCGCTGCCACCGGTGCTGCGCCGGCGCGCCCGCGCGCCGGTGACGACATGGCGATGATCCGCATCGCCGCCGGCCTTGCCCGCGACCATGGCGCCTATCGCCCGGGCGTCTATTGGGCGGATTTCCTGGCATCCGCTGCCATTGGTTATGGCGCGCTGGCCGTGCTGGTGGCGATGCCCGGCCTGCCGGCCTGGGTCGGGGCGCTGGCCGCCATGACGTCGCTGCTCGCGCTGTATCGCGCCGGCAGTTTCATTCACGAAATCAGCCATATGAAAGACAATTCCGTCCCCGGTTTCCGGTTGGTATGGAACATCATCGCCGGCATCCCGATGATGATCCCGAGCTTCATGTACGAAGGCGTGCACAACCTTCACCACGCGCGGCATCGCTACGGCACTGCCCGCGACCCGGAATACATGGCGCTTGCCCGCCGCTCCAAACTCAGCATCCCGGCCTTTGTCGCGGTGGCCGCGCTCGGCCCCATCGGCCTGCTCATCCGCTATGCGCTGCTTGCGCCACTGTCGCTGCTCGTGCCTGGCCTTCGGGCCGCCGTGGTGGCGCGCTTCTCCGCGCTTTCAATCAACCCGGATTTCCGGCGCGATGAGCCCAAAGGTGCCGAATTGGCGCGCTGGCACATGATGGAGGCTGCAACATCGCTGTTCGCCATTGCCGTGCTTTCGGCGACGGCCATCGGCATTATCCCGCTGCGCGCCTTCCTGATCTGGCTGGCGGTGCTGTCGGGCAGCATGGTCATCAACCAGATCCGCACATTGGCTGCGCATCTGTGGGACAATAACGGCGAGCAGATGACCATCACCGCGCAGTATCTCGACAGTGTCAACGTGCCGCCGCCGGCCCTGCTGCCGGCGCTATGGGCACCGGTGGGCCTGCGCTATCATGCGCTGCACCATCTGCTGCCCAGCCTGCCCTATCATGCCTTGGGCGCTGCGCACCGGCAGCTGCTTGCGGCGTTGCCGACCGGCAGCGCCTATCACGCCGGCAATCACCCGTCGCTGGCGCAAGTGGTGCGCCAGCTCTGGGCGACGGCCGGCACGCGCTGACGCGCTATTCCGCTGCCGGCATCAGCCCGGCCGCAGTCAGCCTCTCGATGATGATCGGCAGCAACGCCGCCGGAATGTCGGGCATCGGCGGATGGCTGGTAAAGGCGCGGCTGTCACTCAGCACGGCATCGCCATTCTTGACCACAAAGCCCTCATAGCCCTTGGCGACGACCTGTCGGCAGATTTCGGTGTAGGTGTTCAGCCCGCCAGCATAGGGCATGAACATGCGCGGCTTGCCCGGCACATTGGCGCCCATGTACCAGCTGTTGGCTTGCGGCAGCAGGGTCGGAGTCACTGCTTCGGTGACATGCCGGCACCAATCGGCTTCGGCTTCGGCACTGGCCTCGATGCTCGCCTGCTGGCGCTGGCCCAGCCACGCGAGGCATTGGGCAATCCATTCGACATGCTGTTCGATGCTGTTGATCATGTTGGTCAGCACGCTGGGGCTTCCGGGCCCGGTAATGGTGAACATGTTGGGGAAACCCGCCACCATCAAGCCCAGATAGGTCCGCGGACCCTCCGCCCAATGGTCCTTGATCTGGAGGCCATCGATGCCGCGCAGGTCGATCCGGTCGATGGCACCGGTCATGGCGTCGAAACCGGTGGCCAGGACAATGGCGTCGAAATCATGCTGCCGGGCAGTGGTGGCGATGCCGCCAGCGTTGAAGGTCGTGATTGGTGCGGCATGCAGGTCGACAAGCGCGACGTTGGGCCGGTTGAAGGTGGCGTAATAGCCGGTATCGACACAGGGGCGCTTGGTGCCAAAAGGGTGGTCCTTGGGCGTCAGCAGCGCAGCGACCTCGGGGTCGGCGACCTGCGCGCGGATCTTTTCCGCGATGAAGTCGTGGACGATGCGGTTTGCTTCCGGGTCGATACCGCTATCGGCAAAGGCGCCCAGAATACGAAAGCCGCCCCAGGCCCAGCGCCGCTCAAGCTCGGTGCGGATATCGTCCGGCGCCGTTGCCATGGCCAGCGCATCGGGCCGCGCCTCGTTCTGAAAGCCGCCACCGGTATCGCGCGACCTGGCGCGATAGCCGCGCGGATCGCTGGCCCAGGCCTGGAAATCCTCGTCCGGTATTGGGCCATTATGGGCCGGCATCGAGTAATTGGGCGTCCGCTGGAACACGGTAAGGTGTTCGGCCTGACCAGCGATGATCGGGATCGACTGGATGGCCGATGATCCGGTGCCGATGATGCCGACGCGCTGGCCTGCAAAATCCACGCCCTCATGCGGCCAGCGCGAGGTACGATACACCGGACCCTGGAAATCCTCGATCCCGGGGAAGGTCACATCGGTCGGGATCGACAGACAGCCCGTAGCAAGGATGAGATAGCGGCAGTCATAGCGCGCGCCCACATCGGTCTCGACATGCCAGCGCTGCGCCGCCTCGTGCCAATGCGCCGCCGTGACCCGCACACCAAAGCGCATGTCGCGGCGCAGGTCGAAACGGTCGGCAACATGATCGGCATAGCGCAGCAGTTCCGCCTGCGGCGCATAGCGTTCGGACCAGCGCCAGTCCTGCTCCAGCTGTTCGTCAAAGCCGAAGCTGTATTCCAGGCTCTGGATATCGACCCGGGCACCTGGATAGCGGTTCCAGTACCAGGTGCCGCCAACGCCGCTGCCGGCCTCCACGACGGTCGCGCCGATGCCTGCCGCACGCAGCTTGTGCAGCATGTACATGCCGGCAAACCCGGCACCGACGATCAGTGCGTCAACCACTATCCGATCGGTACTGTGCATTGCTTCACCCATGACCATCCCCGATCAACCCAGCAATGATGCTGACAGGCAGAGACTATCACGCACGGGCGCCCTGCAAAGCCGTCCAAGACGACAGGTGCGCGAGCAAAAGCGTACCAAGGCCTTGCGTCTGCGTTTTTTCATCTCAGCTTTGATGGCCGGCTGTCCCATGGTAGTTTGGAGGCTGCGCAGGGGGTGTTTATGGCCGAGAACATGACATTCAAGGGTGCCATTCTCGCAGTCGCCACGGCGGCCATCATCGCCATTGTCGGAAGCACGCAGGAGCCATTCTGGTGGTGCAAATTTGCCACTTGCGCGGGCCCTGAGGCGACCATAGGCGGCGGCACCGAAAGCCCGGGATATGACGGGCCGAGCAAGGATGTCCCGTCAGAGGAACCCCTGCCTGTCTCCCGGCCGTTCATGGGGCCCGTGGAACAGGGAAAGAACCGCCACGGGTCGGACTTCAGGCCCAGCCAAAGGGTCGCCAATCCCGAAGCGTGCAGCGCGCTTTGCGAGCAGGAAAAGGCCTGCATGGCCATGACATTCGTGGTCGATATGAACGCGCCGGCATCTGGCGGTACCTGCTGGCTGAAGAACGAAGTGCCCGAAGCCCAGGACAATCCGTACATGGCATCAGCGGTGAAGCAGTTCCATCCCTGAGGTGGTCATGCATGCTGGCCCGCTGCTCGATACGCGCTTGCCCATAGCAAAAGGCCCGAGGTTTCCCCCGGGCCTTTCACATCGTGATGGTCGTTCAGGCCGCCGGTTTGGCCGGCTCTGCCACAGCCGCCATAGGCGTCGGTGCGGCAGGTGCCTGGGCAACCACCGGCTTGGCAGCATAGCTGCCCTTGAGCGCCGGATAGTCCTTGAGCATGAGCGCGCCGCCCATCGGCTTGTTGACACCCTGATGGCAGGTTGCACAGTTGACCTTGAGCGGGTCACCATGCGGGCCACGGCGGTTGCCATTGGCGCCCTTGCCGTTTGCCGGCCAGACATTGCCGAGCGCAGT
Organism: Sandarakinorhabdus sp.; assembly: GCF_031430775.1. Classification (GTDB taxonomy): domain Bacteria; phylum Pseudomonadota; class Alphaproteobacteria; order Sphingomonadales; family Sphingomonadaceae; genus Sandarakinorhabdus. The sequence continues at coordinate 4,055 of NZ_JANPCD010000075.1, forward strand.
GATGTAGTTGTTGTTGATGTCCCGCACCATGCGAATACCGTACCAGGCATTGACGCGCTGCGGCCGACTGTCTTCCCACTTCGCGAAGTTGTTGGAATTGTGACAGAAGGTGCAGTTGACACCAAGGCCCTGGGACATGTGCATCATCAGGCCATAGGTCTTTTCGGTCTGCTGGATCGAGGCCTTGTGGTCCGATGGCAGCGCCTTGGTCGCACCGACGCGGATATTTTCCTTGCCGGCGAGATAGTCGGTGAACGGATCATAGGCGAGCGAGGCATAGGCAACCGTTGCGGCCGGAGAATTGCCGCCGTTCTTGCGGCCTGTGATGCTCGGCCCATCGGGCACAGCCGACGACCAGTTGTTCACCGGCAACGGCTTGCCGCGATGGCACGTCCAGCAGGTGACGCCGGCATTGTCCTTGTTACCGAAATGCGGCTTCCACTCGGCGTTGATCTGCCGCGTCATCGCCAGCATCTTGCGTGCAACAACCTTGGTGTACAGCTCGTCGGACGCCATGTTTTCGGGATTGTGACAATAGGTGCAGCCGCCGTTTTTCACCGATCCGTCCGGCGCAACCCACGTGGTCATCGCCTGCATGAGATAGTTGAATTCGTCGGCGGACGTATCGCCCAGCACCTGGACATTCTCGTAGACGGCGCTGGCGCGGTCGCCCTTGAGCATGTCGGCAGTGAGTTCATAGGGCGGCGGGGGCACATCGCCCGGCTTTGCCATGTCGCTCTTGTCGGCGACATAGGCCATGCCGGTGCCGCGATAGCCCGATTGTTCGACAACCTTGGTGCCCAGTTCACACCCGGCCAGCAGAACGGCCGGGGCAAGAACAAGTAGTTTCCACATGCGGCTCATTGCGGTGCTCCCGGCAGGGCGGCCGGATCGACGACGCCGGTGGCCGGATAGGCCTGGGCGAAGCCATGCTGGACGGCCCAGAGATACCAATTGTCAACGACGGTGCCGGTCAACAGAATGCCGATACCGCCAGTCAGCGTTGTCAACACCGCAAACCACCACGCCCAGCGATGGATGGATTCCATGGTGGCGTTCCACCCCATGGTCCAGCGCCAGAACAGGGCAGCGCGCTCCGAAGCCGTCCCGCGACTGGTGATCTGTTCGATTTCCCGTTCGCCGCCATAGCGGCCCACTGCCAGGATGGTCGCGCCGTGCATGGCAAACAGCAAGGTCGAACCATAAAGGAAGGTGATCGAAAGCGCGTGGAACGGATTGTAGAATAGATTGCCGTAGCGGATCGAGAAAGCGGCGGTCCAGTCGAGGTGCGGGAAGATGCCGAACGGCACTGCCTCGGCCCAGCTGCCCATCATCATCGGCCGGATGAAGCCGAGCACCAGATAGAGCCAGATAGCCGATGCAAAGGCCCAGGCGACATGGGTGCCCATGTTCAACTCCTTGGCGCGCACATAGGTGCGGGCCCACCACAACAGGATCGATGCAGTCAGCAATCCGCCTGCCATGATCCACCAGCCGCCTTCGGCCAGCGGCACAAAGAAGGTAGCGCCATATTTGGCCGGCGGTGGTTCGAGGCTGAGCCAGAACAGCTGCCGCACGAACTGCACAGGGTCCCAGTTCACCGAGGCGAGCATGTTGAAGCCCATGATCTCGAACGACAGGAACCCGCAGAGCAGGGAAGCGAGCCCGAGCTTGCCGATGTAGATCGGACCCAGCTGAAAGCCGCCGAGCTTGCCCATCCAATAGGTGTTGCCAAGGATCCCCGAACGCGCGTCGTTGTTATGGTCAAGCGGCACGCCTTCTTCGGGATGACCGCGCAGCTGAACCTGGGTGAAAATGTTTTGATATGCCATGGTGCGTCTCCCGCTCAGCGCCAGACCGGCAGGTTGAGCCACCAGGTCCACCATTCCGGCCAGCCACGTGACCAGAAGGGACCCGAGATAATGATGCACACCGCGCTCCAGAAGCCGGCATTCAGCGCCAGCAGCAGGCCCACACGGTGGATGCCAAGCGTGCCGACCGAATAGCCGACAAGATCGCGGAAGAACGTATCTTCATATTCCGGCGACTTGACCTCGGTACCGGGGGCGGGGTTGACCGCCGACAGGACCAGTGAGCCGTGCAGCCCGAGCGCCAGCGTCGTGGTGAAGAAGAAGCTCACCGCGATCATGTGCGCCGGATTGTAGTGGAAATGCAGATACTGATAGCCGGTGTTAGACACCCAATCGAGGTGCGTGAAGATGCCGTAGGGGAATGCAAATCCCCAGGCGCCCATGAGGATGGGGCGGAACACCTCCAACGTCACATATGCGAAAATGGCAACTGCAAAGGCAAAGGGCACATGATAGCCCATGCCCAGTTTGCGGCAGATTTCCACTTCTCGCAGCGCCCAGCTGCTGAACGCGCCGATGGCGCATACCGTGATGATCTGCCAGAGGCCGCCTTCCCTGAGGGGCGCCAGCTTGAGACCATAGCTGATGTCAGGCGGTGCAATGCTGATCAGCCACGGGTTCCAAGTCGGACCCAGGGCGGCACCATAAAGGATCAGCGCCGTACCCAAAGCGGCGAAAAATATGGTCGTGACCCCGAAGAAGCCGACGTAAAAGGGACCCATCCAAAAATCGAAAAGGTCGCCCCCGATCAGGGTACCTCCTCGTACTCGGTACTTTCGTTCGAAACTCAACACTGCCATGGCGCACCTCCCAGGGTGGCCGCCGGCCCGAGGGCCGCGGTACGGATTCTGATCTTGATTTTGCGCTGGGGCGGGATCGATTGCTCGGCCCCGCCCGTCACGCCTTAGCTGTTAACCAACTCTGGGCGGGTCGTGTCAGGCCGACTGGGTCGACGTGACAAGGGCCGCAGCCTTTGCCGGCCCGCCCGCCCCATCCAGCCAGTTGTACCGTTCGGTACTGAGCAGGATGAAGTGAATGAGCACGGCGAGCGTGAACAGGAAGATCGCAAGCGCGGTGAGAATGCGCTGCGGATTGAAGGTCTGCCAGACTTTCCACATTGTCTTTGCTCCTTAACCGCGCGGCGCAGCGACGCCATTGGCGTCGGCCGACTGGATCTGATGGATTTCGACGGCCGCATATGGACGCGGTTCGCCGAACCATGGACGCCAGACCCACACAAGCCAGTGGGCAACGACGGCCACAAACACAAAAAACGCCATAGAAATGACGAAGCCCTTGTGGAACTCCTTCGCTTCGGCGTCGGTCAGGTAAGTACCTGGACCAATCTTATTGTCACTCATGCCTTTTCCTCCGATGGTTCCGCCGCACGAGACCAAACTGATCCCGCCCGACCGGCGGCTTTGCGGCGTAGGATGATTCCACCGCAAATTGATTGTGGCCCAAAAGAGCCCAAGAAGTATAGTCTTTTCAAGCGGCCTGAGCCTCGAAAAGACGCGCGGCTGCTTTGAGAAGCGCCATTGTCACCTGTTTCTCCCCCGCGTCGCGCGTCACTCGCTCTGCCGCGTCGCGCAAACGCTTCGCCGCAGAGATGCGCACGAGAACCGGCTCGTTGTCAACCAATCTATCAAGCTCGGAGCGAGCGTCGTCGGCCCAGATGACCGATTCAAGGAGACGCGATGGCGTCGCCTCGGCGCGGTCCATCTGAGTCGAGAGCGGCAAGATGAAGAACAGGGCGTCGAACAACGCGTTGCAGACTTCCTGCATCAGCCAGGTTGCGCCAGCATAGCCCATGAACGGTGTGCCGGTATGGCGCCTGATGGCAGCACCCGGGAAGCTGGCCGCAACATATATCGAACGGCTGTTGGCCTCGGCCATGTACATCCGCTCGTTATAGCTGCCGAACACGATCAGCGGCGGGTTTGTCGCGATTGCCTCACGCACCTTCTCATTGTCCGGCTTTACCCCGGCGGTGCGCATGAAGTGGAAATTGCAGGGCATGCCCATATCGTCCTCGAGGAACGCCCGCAGGCCGCGCGTATAGGTTTCCGTCGCCACCACCCCAAAACTGGCAGTGCCATAGAAATCCTGTGTCACCGACCGCCACAAATCCCACAGCGGCTTGATTGTGGTGTGCTTTTCCTTTTCGATGAAGGGCTCGGGATCGACGCCGGTCATCTCGCCCAGCTTGCGCAGGAACAATGTCGTCGAATTCAACCCGATCGGCGCCTGCAGATAGGGTCGCTCCAAGGCTTCGCACAGATTGCGGCCCCATTCGCGGTACATGCAGACATTGACTTCGGCATCGGCAAGCCGACGAATATCGGCCAGGTGTGTGCCAAGCGGGAAGACCAGATTGACCTCGCAGCCCACGCCTTCGATCAGCCGGCGGATTTCCGCCAGGTCCGAGGGCATGTTGAACGTACCATATTGCGGCCCGATGATGTTGACCTTGGGCTTGGCGCCTTCCTTGCGCGGCTTGAGCGGCGGCACTTTCTTGGGGCCAAACTCCTTCCACATCCATGTCAACGCGCGGTCACCCGACTGCCACTGGTCTTCGTCGATGGTGCGCGGCAGGAACCGCTGGATGTTGGTGTCTTCGGGCGTCACGCCGCCACCGATCATTTCAGCGATCGAACCGGTGACCACGACCGATGGCAATGTCGGATCGAGCGTTTTCCACGCCCGCTTCATCGCGCCTTCTGTACCGGTCTTGCCCAGTTCTTCCTCGCCCAGCCCGGTGACGACAATCGGCAACTCGTGCGGTGGCAGGCCATCAGTATAGTGCAGAACCGATGTGACCGGCAGATTCTCGCAGCCAACAGGCCCGTCGATAACGACCTGCAGGCCCTTGACCGACGTGAAGGCATAAACGGCGCCCCAATAGCCGCCGGCACGATCATGATCGAGAACTAGCATCGGACACCGCCTGAAAGGATGTAATTGACGCGCATCAGTTGCCGATCGCCTCCTCGGACTTCGCGGCTGCAATCATCTTGGCAGCATATTTCTTCTTGAACTCCGGCCGGTCGACGGGAACTTCTTCCCAAATGCCGGCGGCATGGCCTTCGCCAACGCCCTTGAAGAATTCGCGCATCGTATCGAACCGCGCCTTGTTGGCCAGCGCACCATTGATGACTTGCGCCAAGCTTCCGGCTCCCGCCGGGCCCATCAGTGGCCGCGCTGAAATGAGGTTGGTGAAATACAATCCCGGAATCGCATGGCTCTTGGCATGCTGCACGACAGGCGTCGTGCCGATCGACAGATCTGGATGATATTCCTGCACCGCAGCGATGTCCTGTTCGAGGCTGGCGCGGAACTGGATGCGCACCCCCTTGGCTTCCAGCCATTCACGATCCGGATCGGACCATTTCGTGCGCGGGCAAGCGGTGCCGACATAAGGCACATCGGCGCCCGATTCGATCAGCAGGCGCGCCACCAGCAATTCCGAACCTTCATAGCCCGAGACAGTGATGCGGCCCTTGATCGGCTTCGACTCAAGCGCCGCAGTGATGGCGGGCAGAAAGCGGTTCTGTGCCGCCGCGACCTTGTCGGCGCTGATCCCGCAGGCATCGCCAATGGCCGCCAGCCAGGCTGCAGTGCCATCGCGGCCGACCGGAGCCGATCCAACGATCTTGCGGCCAGCGGCTTCGAATTCGCGGACGGCAGCAGTGTAAAACGGGTGGATTGCAGCAACAGCCGCACAGTCCAGGGCCTGATACAGCTCACGCCATTCGCGGGTCGGCACCACCGGTCCGGCGGCAAGCCCCAGCGGCTCGAGCATCATGTTGATGCCAACCGGATCGGCCGGAAACATCTCGCCCAAAAGCGTGATCGTCGGCCTGTCCGGGCGCACCGCAGGCGCCGCGACAGGCCCCGCCATGACTTCCTTGCGGGCAAAATTCAACATCGCGCCGGCCAGCACATCCTTGGCCTCGGCATGGGTGGGCACGCCAAAGCCCGGCACATCGATGCCGATGATGCGCACGCCATTGATCGTGTCTGGCAGCAATTGCAGCGGCACGCCGGACGCGGTGGGCACGCACAGGTTGGTCACCACGATCGTGTCGTATTTCTCCGGATCGGCCATGTCGTGTACGGCGTCGCGGATATCCTCGAACAGCTTGCCGGTGACCAATGTTTCCGAACTGAACGGCACATAGCCGACCGTGCGCCGCGCGCCATAGAAATGCGAGGTAAAGGTCAGGCCATAAACACAGCAGGCCGAGCCGGAGAGCACGGTTGCCGTGCGCCGCATCCGCAAGCCCACGCGCAGCGACCCAAAGGCCGGACACATCGACTGCGGCTGGTCATGTGGACCCTTGGGATAGTCGGCCGCATAGCGTTCGAGCACTTCGGACTTGCCCGCCTTGGCGGCGGCGTCGCGCATGGTGTCAGCGCCGGCATGGCAGCCGGCCCCTTCAGCCAGCGCCGGCGGTTCGCCCGGAGCCAGGAGCGACTCAGACATTGTCATAAACCACTTCGAGCGTCGGCTTGGTCTCAAAGGTGCCGCCGCGCAGATCGGCCTGGGTTGCCGGCTTCAGCACGAAGTTGCCCCCAGTGTCTTCGGGCTTGAACAGGCCGAGCAGACCATCCTGATCCAGCGGCGTCGGCCGCACCGGCGGCGCGGTTTCGACAGCCTCAGCCAATTCGGCGAACAGCGGGCCCCACTGGCTGTCATGGGTGCCGATGATCTGGTAATTAGCCGATTTCTTGCGGATATCGTCATGAGCCGGGATGCTGACCAGCACCGGGATGCCCACCGCATCGGCAAATGCCTGCGCCTCACCGCTGCCATCGTCCTTGTTGATCAGGATGCCGGCGACACCGACATTACCACCCATCTTGCGGAAATATTCGACTGCCTTGCAGACATTGTTGGCGACATAAAGCGATTGCAGGTCGTTCGAGGCAACCACGATAACCTTCTGGCACATGTCGCGGGCAATCGGCAGCCCAAAGCCGCCGCAGACGACATCGCCCAGGAAATCGAGGAGCACATAATCAAAGCCCCAGTCATGGAAGCCGAGCTTTTCCAGCGTCTCGAAACCATGGATGATGCCGCGGCCGCCGCAGCCACGACCGACTTCCGGCCCGCCAAGCTCCATGGCAAACACGCCGTCACGCTGGAAGCACACGTCTTCGATTGTCAACTCCTCACCCGAAAGCTTCTTCTTGGATGAGGTTTCGATGATTGTCGGCGTTGCCCTGCCGCCAAACAACAGGCTGGTGGTATCGCTCTTGGGATCACAGCCGATCAGCAGCACGCGCTTGCCCTGCTGGGCCATCATGTAGCTGAGATTGGCGAGCGCGAACGACTTGCCGGAACCGCCCTTGCCATAAATGGCGATGATCTGGGTTTCCTTGGTGACCGGCCCGGTGTGCACCGGGTCAGGCTCTTGCGCAGCCTCTTCGCGCAGTGCCAGGGCTTCTTCGAGAAGGGCGTTGATGCTCATGCGATATTTCTCCAGTCGAAGACCATCTTGAGACAAGAAGAGTCGGTAAAGGCCCGCCCATATGCCGTGGCGGCGTCAGTCGCCGGCACCACATGCGTGACAAGACCTTCGAGTGACAGCCCGCCGCTGCCCACCATCGCGACAACAGCCGCGAGGTCGCCAGGTTGAAACTCGGTGGCAATGCGGAAACGCGCCTCGCGCCGGAACGCAGGCGCAAAGTTGAACGACAGGGGCTCGCTGTAGAAGCCGGCCAGGACAACCTCGCCGCCCGGCGCCATATGCGCTACCGCCTTGTCAATTATGGTCGAATCGCCGCTCGCGTCATAGATCGAGCGGTAGTCCCGCCGGTCATCGGCATCAGGCTTCACGACCTTGTAGCCATCGCCGCCCGAAAGCCGCGCCTCGCTGATTTCCCAGACCGTCGGCGCCGCGCCCGCCGCAATCGCCAGCCGCGCCAGCAATCGCCCAAGCACGCCGTGCCCGATAATGAGGTCCGGCATCTGGCCACCGGCCACCGCGTGCTGGGCAGTGGCCGCCAGCGACATCAAGACGGCCGTCTCGCCAAGACCGTCGGGCAGCGCGTGCACGCGCGACGCACCGGTCACCAGCATCGCCGCAGAACCGCCAAAAAGCCCCCGGGCGCCAACGAATTTCGACGAACCGGGCACAAATACCGTCTCGCCAATGCGGTGGGCCGCATTGGCGCCGGCTTCGACCACGCGGCCCACCGCCTCATAGCCCGGCACAAGCGGGTAACCCATGCCAGGGAACATTGGCATGGTACCTGCGTACATCAGTTTTTCGGTGCCCATGGAAATGCCGCTGTATGCGACTGAAACGACGACGTCGTCGGCATCCGGCGGCGTTATGTCGAGACGGCGAAGCGCAACGCGCCCCGGCTCCTCGACAACTACGGCCAATGTGTCCATCTACCACCCATGGGGAGCCGCTCTTGTCAGCCGCCTCGTCCTTGTTCGGCACTCTAGCCCAAGCGAAGTTGTTGTAAAGCCAGCTTGACGCTTTTTCGTGCAAAAAAGTGGACTAAGCCGGTCCGATTTGTGCCCTCAGGCAGTAGCGACGATCAGCCTTGTCACCATCGGCAGGCCTGTGGCGACTTCGCGTGCGCGGGCGAAACCTGCCGCACGCAGCATGGCCAGATAGGCAGCGGCGGTGCGCGGGCGACCGGACCCCATCGCCCAGAGATAAAGCCCGAAATACGCGTCGCCCATGGCCTCGGCGCCAGGCGTGCCGGCCATCGGCTCGGCGATAAGCAAGCGGCCACCCTTGGGCAACATGGCGCGCACCTTTGTCAGCAAGGCCTGAACAACATCGTCGTCATGATCGTGCAGGATTCGCACCAGACTGACGAGGTCCGCGCCGCCGGGCAGAGCATCATCCCGGAAACTGCCGCCATGGCACGTGACGTTGCCCAGCCCGCGCGCCGCCAGAGTGGCCCGTGCGCCTTCGGCAACGGCAGGCAGGTCGAACAACGACAACTGCAGCCCGGGATGCCGTCCAGCCACTTCGGCCAGAAAAGCCCCATGGCCGCCGCCGATATCGAGCATATGCCGGTGGCGACCGAAATCATGGGCGTCCAGCACCTGCTGCGCCACCATCGGCTGCGAGGCCGCCATCAACGCCGAATAGGGCGCGGTCCCGCCCGAAACATTGCCCTGCCCAAATGCTGCATCGTCGTCGCTGGCTGGCGCGCCGGTGCCGGCAGCATGGGCATAGGTCCAGAACGCCGCCAGCTTGCCGCCGCCACGCCCGGATCGCAGCATGGCCAGCGGATCGGCCAGATCGTCATAGAATATCTTGTGATGCTCGATCATCGCCAGCGCGCCCGTGTTGCTGGCAAGCGCCGCGCCGCGCTGCCCCAGAGTCCAGCGCTCCGCGTCAACCGGCTCGACAAGGTCGATCGACCGGGCCGCCGCCAGCAGTCGCTGCATTGCAGGTATTTCCAGCCCTGCCGCCTTGGCCAGCGCAGCGGTGGTGGCGGGCGCCTGCGCCAACGCGGAAATGACACCGGCATCCACGGCGGCGGTCAGCGTCTTGGTGTAAACAAAACCGGTGATGACGCCGAACATCGCCGTGGCATGGTGGCGGGCGATCATCCGGAACACCGGGATCCGCATCGACCAGCGCTGGAAGGCCGGGCTAGAGAGCACGCGATTGCGTCCGATCAGCCAACGCTCTCTCAGGCTGGCGCGATGGCTTGGCCAAGCAGGCGGAGAAGGCGGCGTCACGGACATTTGTGTCAAACTCTCTGGACAGTCGCATGACGCCGGTCAATCATTGGCAACAAATTCGGCACGGACGCCGCGTGTTGCAGATCGGGGAGGCGACACATCTTGTCGGACGCTGACGGCGTTGTCATCATCGGAGCGGGGATCGGAGGGCTGACCGCAGCAGCGTTGCTGGCCGGCGCCGGCGTGCCCGTGACTGTTGTCGAAAGGATGGCGCATCCGGGCGGCAAGTTGCGCACAGTCGATGTCGGCGGCGTCGCGGTCGATGCCGGCCCTACCGTATTCACCGCCCGCTGGGTGTTCGAGCAGGTGTTCGAAAGCCTTGGCGAACGGCTGGAGGACCATCTGACGCTGGTGCGATCCGACAAGCTCGCCTGCCATGGCTGGAGCGATGGCTCGCGGCTTGATCTATGGGCCGACACGGCGCGCAGCCGCGATGCCGTTGCGGCCTTTGCCGGACCTGCCGAGGCGCGCGGCTGGGACAATTTCCAGGCCGAGGCCGGGCGCATCTGGGACGCACTCGAAAACCGCTACATGGAAGCCCCGGTGACATCGCCGATCGGTCTTGCGATGCGGTTTGCGCCGTTCAATCTGGGCCAGATGCTGGCGATCAATCCGTTCCAGACGCTCTGGAAAGCGCTCGGACGGCATTTCCGCGACCCGCGCCTGATCCAGCTCTATGGCCGATACGCCACTTATTGCGGCGCCAATCCCTTCGAGGCGACGGCGACGCTGATGCTGATTGCCCATCTCGAATCACGCGGAGTCTGGCTTGTCGATGGCGGCATGCACAAAGTGGCAGAGGCCTTGGCAGCGCTGGCGCAGGCGCGCGGCGCACGCTTCCTTTATGGCGCCCATGCCCAGGAAATCATCGTGCGCGGTGGCCGCGCAGCAGGCGTGCGGCTGGCCAGCGGCGATGTCATCGAGGGCCGCGACGTCTTGGGAAACTGCGATGTGTCGGCCATCGCCGACGGGCGCTTCGGTGCAGCCGTGGCTGGCGCCGCCAAGGGCGTGAAACCTGCCGACCGATCATTGTCGGCGCTGGTGACGATGATGACCGCCGAAGCATCCGGCTTTGCGCTTGATCGCCACAATGTGTTTTTTTCCGATGACTATGCCGCCGAATTCCGGCACATTTTCAAAGAACACCGCTTGCCGGAGGCGCCATCGGTCTATTTATGCGCCCAAGACCGGGGAATCGGCCCGGTGCCAACTGGACCGGAGCGTTTCCAGCTTATCGTCAATGCCCCTGCCACCGGCGACGGCACCGGCAACAACCGCCCGCCCAGCCAGGAGGAGATCGACCAATGTCAGACGGCCACGTTCCGGGCGCTGAGCCGCTGCGGACTGACGCTGACGCCGTCGGCGATGGTACCGGTGGACCCGGCGATGTTCGAGGCGCTTTTCCCTTCGAGCGGTGGGGCCCTTTATGGACGGGCCTCGCACGGGTGGCAGGCCAGCTTCCGCCGGCCGGGAAGCAGTACGCGGGTGCCGGGTCTGTGGCTCGCCGGGGGATCGGCGCACCCGGGGGCGGGCGTACCGATGGCGGCCTTGTCCGGCCGCTTGGCGAGCGCAGCGATCCTTTCGGCCCGCGCTTCGACCAGGATATTCCTGCCGGGGGCTACCGCTGGTGGTACGTCGACGCCGAATCAGACGCCCAGGGACCAGACGGGGGCCGCTTCGGCCTGACTGTCATCGCCTTCATCGGTTCGGTATTCTCCCCCTATTACAAGAAAAGCGGCCGCGGCCGGCCCGAGAACCATATCGCACTGAATGTCGCGCTCTATGGTGAGCGCGGCAGCCGCTGGGCAATGACCGAACGCGGCGAGACGGCGCTGCGGCGCGATCGCACCACCCTGAAGATCGGCCCGAGCCAGGTGCATTGGGACGGCAACAGCCTGATCATCGATGTCGATGAAGTGAACGCGCTCCTGCCGCTGCCGGTGCGCGGCCGCATCCGCGTCACGCCCGAAGTGCTCGGCCAGCGGCGATTCCGGCTTGACCCGGCTGGCCGCCATGTCTGGGAGCCGCTGGCGCCGCGATCACGCGTCGAGGTGGATTTCTCTCGGCCCGACCTGCGCTGGGCCGGCACCGGCTATCTTGACGGCAATCACGGTAGCGAGGCGCTGGAGGAAGGCTTTGCCGATTGGCAATGGTCGCGCGCGCATCTGTCGGACGGCGCCACGGCAGTGATGTACGAAGGCAAGCTGAGGGGCGGCAAGGACTTCGGCATGGCGCTGCGCATCGGCAAGGACGGTGTCGCCGAAGTGATGGAAATGCCCGAGCCGATGGTGCTGCCGCGCACCGGCTGGCAGGTCAATCGCCTGACCCGAGCCGATGCCGGCTATATCGCCAGAGTGCGCGCCACCTGGGAGGACACCCCCTTTTACTCTCGCACCGCCCTGTCGACGCGGTTGTTCGGCGAGGATGTCGTCGCCGTGCACGAATCACTCGACCTGGATCGGTTCCGCTCCGGCATCGTCCAATGGATGTTGCCCTGGCGGATGCCCCGCAAGGGCTGAGGCATTCGCCCGATCAGCGGGCTTGTCTTCACCGTCGCCGTCGCCCGGTCCATCATTCTTCCGGTCCCGGAGCGTCCAAAGCTGCCAGCCGGTGAACACGGCCACAGCGCCAAAGGTCATGCCCATCTCGATGGGGCCAAGCCAGGCAGGATCCATCACGCCGCCGCCGCAAGGATGCCCTGCCCCCGGACAAAATCGAGGATCAGCTGCGCGTGCCGGTCGGGCGCCTCTTCATGGGCCAGATGGCCAAGCCCGGACAGGCCGCGCGCCTCGCCCTTCACCAGCCTTTGCGCCACCGTCCTGCTGGTCGCCGGCGGCACCGTCTTGTCACGCTCGCCATACAGCAAAAGCACCGGCACATTGACCGCCTCAATCGTCGCCTCAATCACGTCCAGATCCCAGTTCGCCATCAACGCGAGTGCGCCGCCGGTATGGCCCGAATCGGCAAACAATCGCTCGTAATGCGCAACCTGCCCCGGCGTGGAGCTGGAGCCGGTCCAGCGTTGGAGCAACGCCGGCATCGATTGCAGCCGCGTCGTCATCGAAAAGAACGCCGGCATCAACGGATTGACGAACAAGGCGCGCGCCAACCCCGGAAACAGCTTGGCCGCCATGCCCGGAAACGGCAGGAGCGCGCCGCCCAGGCCGATCAGCGCCGCTGGTGCCGCATCACCGCGCGCCGTCATCGCAAAGGCAATCGCCGCGCCAACGCTGTGGCCGACGATCACTTCGGCGTTCAGTTCAAGCGCGGTCATCAGCGCCGCCAGAGCCGCCGAAACGCGCGCAGGGTCGGGACGGTGCAGCGCGGCTGTAAAGCCATGGCCCGGCAGGTCGGGCATCACCAGCGTGAAGTGCTGGTTCAGCAGCGGCGCCAGATCCGCCCAGCTATGCGTCGAAGCACCCGTGCCATGGATCAGCAGCAAGACCGGGCCTTGTCCCGTCACTTGCACGTGCCATTTCAGGCCGCCAGCCGTGACGAAGCGGCTCCACTCGCGGTTCGGCACATGCCGGCCATCGTGTTCCCAGCGCATCATGTCCCCGAATTCCCGGCTGCTTTTCCAGCGGCCTTGACCGCCGCCACCACCGCCTTGGCATCGACACGCGGCAGCGCCACCAGCCGGGCGTTCATCGCCTCGGCAAGCTTGCCGCCTTCGGGCCGTGGCCGCGCCGAACAGTCGATGAAAACCGATGCTATGCCTGTGGCGCCCAGCGCCCGCGCCGCCACCATTGCCGCCTCTTGCGGGTTTTGCCCGACACCGCCGCCGACATTGGCGCGGCCATCGGTCAGGATGACCACCATCGGCGTGCGTCCGCGCCGGCGCTCGGCCTCGGCGACGCCGCGCGCCATGTCGATGCCGGCCGCCATGGGCGTGCCGCCGCCGCCGGCCAACGCGCCCAATTCCCGCTTTGCCCGGGCCAGTGACCGAGTCGGCGGCAGCGCCAGCACGGCGTCCTGGCCGCGAAATGCGACCATCGCCACTTCAGCACGCTTCACATAGGCTTCCGCAAGCAGCAGTTCGACCGCACCCTTGGCTTCGGCGAGCCGGGCGAAGGCTGCAGAACCAGACGCATCCACGGCAAATACCGTTGTAGTTTCAGTCCGCGCCGAAAAGCGCCGGATGCGCAGATCGTCACTGCGGATCGACAACCGGCCATCATCGCGCGTTGGGCGAATCTTCTGCCAGGGCGCTGCCGTCTTGATCGTTTCAATCAGTGCAAGGCGCGCCCCGCGCCCCGGCATCCCCGGCCGCACACCGGCAGGCCGGCCCGATGTCAGGCTTTTCTGCTTGGCCCCGCTTGATCCCTGTGACTTGCCGCTGCGCATTACCGCCCCATTGGCCAGGGCGCGCAACAGATCCGGCGGCAACGCCGTCTGTGCGGCGTCCAGGACCAGGTCAGTCGGGTCGATGCTGGGTGGCTCGTCGCTCTCATCCTCGCCCGGCGGTTCGTCCGGCGGCGGATCATTCGCGGGCGGCTCCTCTGGTGGAGGCTCCTCTGGCGGCGGCTGCTGCTCATCCTCCTCAGGCGGCGGCGGCATCCGCGTGGCGCGCGGGCCAAGCACCAACGCCCCCGCTACGGCCATATCCGCCTCGCGCAGGACATCGCGGCCGTCGGCTGCGGCATTAGCGCGGGCGACCCGCGCCGCCAGTATCGGCGCGCGAATCGATGCGATGCCCAACTGCGCCGCGCCCACCGCCAATGCCGTTTCGCAGTCGCGCACGGGGGCGCCGGGCTGTGCCATCAATGCCATCGGCGGCGGCGGTTCGCCGGCCAGCAGCGCCGCCATCCCCAGCCGCACCGGACCCAGATCGAGGTGAATGGCCAGCCGGTCGGCAAGCGATGCGGATACCCGGTCGCGGTCCTCGTCGGCAGCATCGCTTTCATCGAACAGGATGATCGGCGGCGCGCCTTCATCGATGGCGGCCGCAAGCCGCGCCGCCAGCGCCGGCGCCAGCCGTTCTGCCATCGGCACCACCAATATGCTGCCACGCGCAGCGGCCAATATGCCCTCCCGGATCACGGCGCGCCCCTGCGCCAGTGTCGCCGTGAGGTCGAGGCCCCCATCCAGTGCGTCGGCATCGGTATTGGACGGCAGCCGGCGCAGCGGCGCGATCATCGCCAGCGCATCGGTCCAGGCGTCCCGCACCGGGCCGGGCCGCGCTCTTACCAACGCGCCGCCGATGCTGGATCCCGCCGCAGCAAGCACTTCGATTGCGCTCAATGCCAGCGCCCAGCGCTCGTCTGAATCATCTGGCTCGCCACCCACTTCGGCCGGCGCCCCGCCTTGCGCGTTCGTCACGCCGCGCTCCTTGCGCGCCGGGCCGATATCATGCCGCCAGCAATTCCGATACGGCGCGGGTGATGCGGCCGGCCGATCCCGTATCATCGAGAACATTCCGCCGCAGACGGTGGCGCAGCGCCATCGTCGCCACTTCGGCGACATGATGTGCCTTCACTTCCTTCTTACCCGAAAGTGCGGCCTGGGCACGCGCAGCGCGCAACAAGGTCAGTTCGCCGCGCAGGCCATCGGCCCCCACTGCCGAGCACAGCCGCGCACCCAATACCAGCATGTCATCGCCAACATGCACCTTGGGCAACCGGACACGCGCCTTGGCGATGCTGTCCAGCGTTTCTTTCTCGCTGGCTGCAAAATCAGCAGCAAAACCAACTGGATCACGATCGAACCGGTCGCAGCGCTTGACGATCTCGATGCGTTCGCCAAGATCGCTGGGCGTACGCACATCGACAGAAAGGCCGAACCGGTCAAGCAACTGGGGCCGTAACTCGCCTTCCTCGGGGTTGCCCGAGCCGATCAGAATGAAGCGCGCCGGGTGGCGGATCGACAGGCCCTCGCGCTCCACGACATTCTGGCCGCTGACCGCAACATCGAGAAGCAGATCGACGAGATGGTCCTCCAGCAGGTTGATTTCATCGATGTACAAAAAGCCGCGATTGGCCTTTGCCAGCAGGCCCGGTTCGAAGCGCTTTTCCCCCGTTGCAAGCGCGCGTTCGAGGTCAAGACTGCCGACCACCCGGTCCTCCGTGGCGCCCAGCGGCAGGTCGACGAATGGCACCGGCGCCTCGATGACAGCTTTGCCGGCCCGCTCGCGGCACCCTTCGATACACGGCGACGTATCAGCCGGCGCGCAGCCATAACGGCAGCCTGGCACCACCTTCATCGGCGGCAGCAGCCCCGCAAGTGCGCGTACGGCCGTCGATTTGCCGGTGCCGCGATCACCGAACACCATGACACCGCCCAGCCGCGGCTCCACCGCAGCCATCAACAGCGCCTGTTTCATCTCATGCTGGCCAACAATGGCTGTGAACGGAAAGGGTGTACCCATGCCCAATCCCTAGGGCGCCAA
Organism: Sandarakinorhabdus sp.; assembly: GCF_031430775.1. Lineage (GTDB taxonomy): Bacteria > Pseudomonadota > Alphaproteobacteria > Sphingomonadales > Sphingomonadaceae > Sandarakinorhabdus. The sequence goes on from NZ_JANPCD010000075.1 coordinate 20,034, forward strand.
CGCGCGTGCGGCAAGCGGCGGCTGAGTTTTCAGCGCAACGCAAATTTTAATGATTGCGAAACTTTTTAAGTATGTGTTAGGGCTTTATTCATCATTGATGGAGCGTTTGATGAAGTTCGCGACGACTTTTGCATTTGGTGCCGCACTGGCGCTTTCCAGCGGCATGGCCAGCGCCGTGACGAATAACAAGGTTCTGAACGGCAGTTTTGAAAGCGGCCTCAGCAGCTGGACGATCGGTGGCGGCGACGCCCAGGGCTTCCCGCCAGTCGCGATCTTCTATGGTGCCGCCGCTGCCTATCCCAACGGCGCCTTTGGCGAGGCGGTCCCCGGCGACAATTCCAGCAACCCGAGCCCGGACGCAGTGGGCGCCCGAGCAGCCTATTTCGTTACCGACCGCGCCAATGGCCAGTCGCTTAGCCAGAGCATCTTCCTGACCGCCGGCCGTTACGAGTTCGGTTTTTCGGCCTTTGCGCCGCAAAATGGTTTCAACAATGCTGGTGAAGCACGTTTCCGCGCCACCCTGCTCGGCAATACAATCGCCAATTACGCTGTTTCAAGCGGGCCGATTCGCACCTGGCAGCATTTTTCAGGCCAGACGACGATCACCACGGACGGCTTCTACAATGTGTCGTTCGTGTTCGACACCAGCTTCGTCCCGTCGAAGGACGTAGTCATCGACCGTGTCTATGTCGCCGCAGTCCCCGAACCTGCCAGTTGGGCGATGCTGATCGCTGGCTTTGGCCTGGTTGGCGTTTCCGCCCGCCGCCGCAAGGCGCAAAGCATGGCCGCCTGAGCCAAAGCAGGCGCCCATGACCGCGCCATCACGGTGGCGAGCAGAAGGCACCGCCCGGCTCCATGAACTGGAGCCGGGCGGTGGTTTTTTTGCGGCTTTCAGCATGCGCTATTGTACGGTCGTACAATAGCGCGCTGCTTTTCAGAAATCCTTGCGAAGGGTCACGAACACCTGACGCGGCGAACCAGCAAGAAGAGTCTGATTGTCGTCGGAGAAACCATAGCCATTGGAGCCGATCGTGGCGACATAGCGATGGTCGGTGAGGTTGGTGACCGAGGCTTCGATAGCGATCTTGTCCAGCCAGCGGCTGTCGCTGGCGAATCGATAGCCAATCTTGGCATCGACAATGGCGCGGCCGCCAACCGACTGATCGTTCGAATAGGTAAAGAAGCGCTTCGACATCAAGTTGGCGTTGCCGCGTGCATAAAATTGGCCATCATCATAGGCCAGTTCGATGTTGCCGATGTGGCGAGGACTATCGACGACCGTGCGGCCGGCAATGGCCTGAAGCACGGCACCATTCACGTCGGTGACATCATTGCGATAGGTCGAGTCATTATAGGCATAGCTCGCCGTCAACGTCAGCGGCTGGATGATCTGCCAGGTCAGGCCGGCCTCGACGCCCAGCGATCGCACGCTGCCGACGTTGGCCAGCACTGCCGGGTTGCCGACAATGCCCGCGCCGTTCTGGGTCGCAAGCAAGCGGTTGGAAAAATCGACATAATAAGCAGCAAGGACACCGCGCACCGGACCGGCAGTAAAACGGTACCCGGCTTCGATCGTTGTTGAACGTTCCGGACGCAGGTTGGCGCGAATGGCATCAAAGCCAGCCTGCGTCGTGGCAAAGGGACCGGATGTGGCCGCTGCGATCAAGGCGCGCTGATTTTGCGTGAAATTGGCGAAAATCTCGTTGTTTTCGTCAATCTTGTAGAGCGCGCCGACCTGGGGAAGGAAGTAATCCTCGTTCTTGATGGTGCCCAGCGCGAGGCGGCCCGTCACGATGTTCTCGCGGGCACGCAAGCTCACGTCCTGGCCCTTGAAGCCTGCCGACACCGTGAAACTGTCACTGATGGCCCAGCTGTCCTGCACGGAGAACTGGAGCGTCTTGGTCGAGAAGGCATTGTCCCATTGGCTGAAGAACGGGTTGGCCTGATAGGTCAGGGCCGTTGTGCTCGGCACGGTGGCGCCGGTCACGTCATAGAAACGCCGCGCCTGGTTGAGGTCGTTGCTTTCGTACCAGACGCTGGCCTGCACTGTATGCGCGCCCAGTTCTGCCTTGATGTTGCCGATGAAACCGAAGCGCGAAATGTCATATTCGGTGGTGCGGAACGAGACATCATTGCCGCTCGGGCTGGCAAGGTACGGCGTGAACCAGGAACCCTGGCCGCGATTGCTATGGTAATAGCCCTGCAGGCTCGCAGTGACGGTTTCTGCGAGATTGCCTTCCAGCTTGAGGCCCGTGAGCCAGTCACGGCGCAGGCCGCCAGCGTCATAATAGGCATCATCGGCGGTCTGGATCGGCGCGGGATACACGGTGCCGAGCTGCGGGCGCGGCGTGCGCGGTACAAAGCCGCCGACGTCACCGCGATTTGCAGCAATGCCGGCAATCTGCAGTGCGAGCGGCCAATTGCCCGAAATATTGTCCCAGTCATAACCCAGCCGCTGGATCATGCCGAGCGACAGATCCTGATAATCGTTTTCCTTGCGGTCGGTGAAATTGACAAAGCCAGTGAGGCGGGCCGAATCACTGAAGTCATAGCTGGCTTTGGCGTTGACCTGATGGCTGCGCTGGGTGCCGACGCCCTTCCACTTCTTGGCGTCCAGATAGGCATAGCTGACGGAGGAACGCAGGCCGCCCATATCGCCCGAATCAATGGCGACATAGCCGCGGATTGTGTCCTGGCTGCCATAGGTGCCGTTGGCAGCAATGCCAAAGTCTTCCTGAAGCTCGCGGCTCTGGAATTCGATCGTTCCGCCGAGGTTCGACGACGAGGCCGTCGCAAGGGCGCCGGCGCCCTGGCTGACGCGCGTGGTGCCGATGTTGTCGGCTATTATGGCGCGGCTGATATGCAGGCCGTTCGTATTGCCATAGCTCATGTCGCCGAGCGGTACGCCGTCGAGGGTGAAGCCGAGCTGGTTCTGGTTGAACCCGCGAATGGAAATGCGCGTGGACCATTCATAGACACCAAAGGGGTCCGCCGACTGGAAGTTGACGCCTGGCAGCTTCTGGATGGTGACGAACGGGCTGGAGCCAGCGACCGTCAAGCGAATGTCAGCGGCGCTGATTTCGGTGACCTGCCGGGTTTCGCCACGGCCATAAACGACAATTTCGGCATCCTCGGCAGCGGCCTCAGATGCTTCTGCGGCAGCGCCGGCAGCGGCATCATCGGCCGCAAGTTGTGTGATGGCGGGGGACTGCGGCGCGGCAATTGCCGGGCTTGCAGCGACGGAAGCGAGCAAGGCGATGCGAAGGCTGACGGTAAGGCGCATGAAACGGGTTCCCCTCTGGACGTGACGCCTCGCTGTTTGCAGGCGCACGTGACGGGACCGTGCCGTTTCAATGACAAATGGATTTTGTTCCGGTGACAGTTTCGTGGCGTTGCCTGGCGGCCACAGGCGCCGCGCAAGAAAAAGCCCGCGCAGGCGAACCGCGCGGGCTTTTTCTTGTGTTCGAGATGCCCGATTCAGGCCGCCGCTTCGACCCGGTGAAGGGCGCACTGGCCCCAGATATCGGACAAGGCCTTCACAAGGCGGTCGATATCGTCATCTGTGTGCACCGGCGAAGGCGTGATCCGCAGCCGCTCCGTGCCGACCGGAACAGTCGGATAGTTGATCGGCTGCACATAGATGCCATGATTGTCCATCAGCCAGTCGCTGATCATCTTGGCCTTTTTGGCATCCCCGACCATCACCGGGATGATGTGGCTGGGGTTTTCCAGCTGCGGGATGCCCATGCTGCGCAGTGCGGCGCGAACCTTGGCGACCCGCTCCTGCTGGCGCTTGCGCTCGAACGGACTCGCCTTGAGGTGGCGAACGGATGCCAGCGCCCCTGCCGCAATCGCTGGCGGCAGCGCCGTGGTGAAAATGAACCCGGATGCAAAGCTGCGCACGAAATCGCACATGGCCTTCGTGCCGGCGATATAGCCGCCGACGACGCCATAGGCCTTGGCCAGCGTGCCTTCGATCACCGTGATCCGGTCCATCAGGCCTTCGCGCTCGGCAACGCCGCCGCCGCGCGGGCCATACATGCCAACGGCATGCACTTCATCGATATAGGTCATGGCGCCGTGTTTTTCGGCGACTTCGATGATGTCCTTGATGGGCGACATGTCACCGTCCATCGAATAGATGCTCTCGAACGCCACCAGCTTGGCATGGCCTTCGGGCGCGGCCGACAACAGCCGATCGAGATCCTCGGCGTCATTGTGCTTGAAGACGACGCATTTGGCGCGGCTGTGACGGATGCCTTCGATCATCGAGGCATGGTTCAGCGCGTCGGAGTATACGATGCAATTGGGCAGCTTGGACGCAAGCGTCGACAGCGCCGCCCAATTGGAGACATAGCCGGACGTGAACAGCAACGCGTCCTCTTTGCCGTGCAGATCGGCCAGCTCGAGCTCGAGCTGGCGGTGCACGTGCATGGTGCCGGAAATGTTGCGGGTGCCGCCGGCGCCAGCGCCAGACCGGTCAAGCTCGTCATGCATGGCCTGCATCACATCGGGATGCTGTCCCATGCCGAGATAATCGTTGGAACACCAGACGGTGACGTCCTGCGTCTCGCCGTCTTCGGTGTAGCGCGTCGCGCGCGGATACTGTCCTGCGTGCCGCTGCAGTTCGGCAAAGACACGGTAATTGCCGCGTTCTTTCAAGCCGTCCAACGCGGCGAGGAAATGCGCTTCA
>NZ_JANPCD010000076.1:0-43431 GCF_031430775.1 Sandarakinorhabdus sp.
ATCAACCGCTCCGACACCATCCTGCGCGGCTGGGAACCGGCGCTGGCCGACCGTCTGCTGACCATCTCGATGGCCAAGGGCATAAATTTCCGTCTCAACTGCCGGCTTGAACGGCTTGAAAAACTTGACGACGGCATTCGCGTGCATTTCACCGACGGCAAGACACTGGACACCGATGTCTTCCTCTGGGCCGTGGGCCGCAGCCCCAACATCGAAGGGCTTGGCCTTGAGGCTGCCGGCATCGCGCTGACGCCCGGCGGCGCCATCGCCGTCGATGCCGACAGCCAGACCAATGTACCGCACATCCATGCCGTGGGCGATGTCACCGACCGCATCCAGCTGACGCCCATCGCCATCCGCGAAGGCCATGCATTGGCCGACCGGCTGTTCGGCACGCGGCAATGGCGCGTCGATCACAGCCAGGTGCCCAGCGCGGTGTTTTCCAACCCGCCATTGGGCAGCGTCGGCCTGACCGAGGCGCAGGCGCGCAACACTTACGGCCAGGTGCGAGTGTTCACATCGGATTTTCGGCCGATGAAGAACGTGCTCGCCGGCCGCAATGAACGCGCGCTCTATAAACTCATCGTCGATGCCGCATCGGACAAGGTTGTGGGCGCCCATATGATCGGCCCGGATGCGCCGGAAATCCTGCAAGCCGTCGCCATCGCCGTGCGCGCCGGCCTGACCAAGGAACAGTTCGACGATACCGTGGCGCTGCATCCGACCATGAGCGAGGAACTGGTGCTGATGCGCTGATGCTTGCATCGCAGCGTCAAACGCCGCAAGGAACGCCCCGTCATGACCAAAAACTGGACCCCCGATAGCTGGCGCGGCTTTGAGGCACGCCAGCTTCCGCAATATCCCGATGCGGCGGCATTAGCCGCCGTCGAGCAGGAACTGCGCTCCTACCCGCCGCTGGTGTTTGCCGGCGAGGCGCGCGACCTCATCACCAGCCTGGCGGACGTGGAGGCCGGCAAGTCGTTCCTGCTGCAAGGCGGCGACTGCGCCGAAAGCTTTGCCGAATTTCACCCGAACACCATCCGCGATACCTTCCGCGTGCTGCTGCAAATGGCGGTGGTGCTGACATTCGGCTCCAAGATGCCGGTGATCAAGGTCGGCCGCATGGCAGGCCAGTTCGCCAAGCCCCGTTCAGGCGATTTCGAGGAAATCGACGGCGTTTCGCTTCCCAGCTACCGGGGCGACAACGTCAACGACATCGAGTTCACGCCCGAAGCACGCACCCCCAACCCGCAGCGCATGATGCGCGGTTACCTGCAATCGGCCGCGACGCTCAATCTGCTGCGCGCCTTTGCCAGTGGCGGCTATGCCAATCTGCACCAGGTCCACAAATGGAACCTGGATTTCACCGGGCGTTCCTTGTGGTCCGACCAGTATCGCACGCTGGCCGACCGTATCGGCGAAGCGCTGGATTTCATGGAAGCCTGCGGGATTTCGCCCGAAACCGTGCCGCAGCTTAAAGGCACCAGCTTTTACACCAGCCATGAGGCGCTGCTGCTCGGCTACGAACAGGCGATGACGCGGCAGGATTCGCTGACCGGCGACTGGTACGACACATCGGCGCATATGTTGTGGATCGGCGACCGCACGCGCTTTGCAGGCTCGGCCCATGTCGAATTCCTGCGCGGCGTCGGCAATCCGCTTGGCCTGAAATGCGGCCCGACGACCGAGCCCGACGACCTTTTGCGCCTGATCGACATCCTCAACCCCGGCAATGTGCCCGGCAAGCTCACGCTCATCACACGCTTTGGCCATGACAAGGTGGAAGCGCATCTGCCGCGCCTGATCCGTGCCATCAAACGCGAAGGCAAGCGCGTCATCTGGTCATGCGATCCGATGCACGGCAACACCATCAAGGCAGTCGGCGGTCTCAAGACCCGGCCATTCGACCAGATACTGACCGAGGTGAAGGCGGTGTTTGCCGTGCACCGCGCCGAAGGTAGCCATGCCGGCGGCATCCATCTGGAAATGACCGGGCAGGATGTCACCGAATGCACCGGCGGCGCCATCGCCATTTCCGACGCTGGCCTGTCCGACCGTTATCAGACACAGTGCGATCCGCGCCTGAATGCCAGCCAAGCGCTGGAAATGGCGTTTCTGATTGCCGAGGCACTCAAGGGCGAGCGCGAAGCCCTCAAGGCGGCGCAAGCCGCCTGAGAAACAGGTGCAACAGGCGGCGCGGGGCCGCCTGAGAAACAGGCGCAACAGGCGGCGCAGGGCCGCCCAAACTTGGCGAGAGCGCGAGGCGGCGCGGGCTACCAGCGCAACAGGCGGGGCAACAGCCCCCAGCCGACCAGCGCCAGCAGCGCCATCGACCCGCCGTACCAGACAACGACATAAAGCGGGTCGTTGTGCGGGCAGGACAGCACAAAGGCCAGGCCGCCCGCCGCCGCCGCTGCCAGCCCGGCCGACAGCCCGGTACGCGCCAGCAGCGTCGGCGCACTCCGCCCCGCCAGCCAACCGACCAACACCAGCATCGGCAGCCCGGCCGTCAGCGTCTCCAGGACACAGCCCAGCCCCTCCGCCGGCATCAACCGCGCTGCAAGGTCGCCGCGACCTGCCGCATCGATCAGCCAGCCGCTCAGCAGCAGCGTGATCACCAGGCCAGCAAGACTGGCCCTGAAACGCGGCAGGCGACCCGCGGGGTACAGACCCATCACCAGCGCAGCGCCCGATAGCAGGAAAATCGCCAACAGTCCGGCCAGTTTCCACCAGAATGCCATGTCATGCGCCGCCAGCGGCATGTCGGGGCGCATGCCCAGCATCAGCACGACCAGTAGCAATTCCACTGCGCCAAAGCCCAGCAGCAGCAGCATGTCGCGCCGCCGCGACCGCGCGGAAACCGGTTTCAGGTCGCCGACAAGCGTATCGATGAACGGGTCACTGGCCATCCTGGCCTCCTTCGACCATGGCGGACAGGCGTCCCAGTCCGCGATGAATATTGACTTTGACAAGGCTGGGCGATTGGCCGCTGATCGACGCGGCTTCCTCGATGGAAAATCCCTGCAACTTCACCAGCCGAATCGCCTGCGCCTGCGCTGGTTTCAGCCGTTCCAGCAATGCCGTCAGCAGGGTCGCCGACATCACGGCAGCGCCATGGTCCGGCACGCCGTGGACATCGTTCAGTTCGCTTTCCGGCGCCCGGCCCATGGCGCGCAGCCGGTCGATCCAGCGATAGCGCGCAATCGCGGCCGCCCAGGGCAGGAATGGCCGGCCCGGTTCGAATGTGTGGCGCTTTGTGTGGATGGCCATCAGCACGTCCTGCACCGTGTCCTCGACCTGCGCAGGTGGCAGCCGCCGGCCAAGGAAGCGTACCAACCACGGGCGCAAAGCGGCAAGCAACTGGCGATAGGCAGCCGCATCGCCGCGCTGCGCCGCTGCCATCCACTCACCCCAAGGATCACCGTCGGCCAAATGCCAGATCCCTTCAAAGCCGCGCCAGACAGGGGTATCCCATCAGCCGCGCGCTGCCGCAAGGATGGGTCCACCCTTGCCCGACTGGACAATGGCCGCCGTCACCAGCCCAGCCGAAGGCGCCGCTGGCAGGACAAAGCGCACGGGCCTGCCGTTCCAACGGCCCAATTTGACCAGTTGCTTGACAATATTGCGGTGCGGCAACGTGCGGCCGCCATTTTCCCCGGCGCGGATCGGCACATTTTCGGACCTTGGGTCATAACGGACCAGCCAGACATCGCCGGTCCCTTTGCCCATGGCGACGGCAATCTCTCTGGACGTCACCTGAAGCTGCGGCGCGCCGGCCGCCGGCCGGGAGGCGGCAATCGCATCGCCGAACTCGCGTGCATCGCGGCCCACGACCGTCTTTCGGCCTCCCACATACACTTGCGGCGTCCAGACCTGGTCTCGGCCCTGGGCGCGGGCATAGTCCCATTGCCGCTGGGTAAATTGCGGCTTGGCAAAGCTGTCCTTCCAGCCAAGCTGGTCCCAATAGGTGACACTAAACGACAGCGGCAGCAGATCGGCACGATCGGCCACGGCATTCAGATTGGCATTGGCCGGCGGGCATGATGAGCAGCCCTGGCTCTGGTATAGCTCAACAACCACCAGAGGGGCGCTGGCCCATGCCGGTGCATTGGTCAGCAGCAACGCCGTCAGCAGGGGGAACAAACACTTCATGGCAGGCGTCCTTGCGAACTGTCTTGATGCCGGGAATACGCCGTCCGCATCATGCAGGTTACAAGCACCCTCTTCATTGCCACAGATGCGCACCGCCGAAGGCAGGCGCAGTCAAGTGCATCCAGAACCAAAGGTGCCGCAATGACCTATCCCCTGCCCAATGCCGCCCATGACCTGTCCGGACAGGTCGCGCTTGTTACCGGTGCATCATCGGGCCTTGGCGCCCGCTTTGCGCGGGTGCTCGCCGCTGCCGGTGCCCATGTCGCAGTCTGTGCGCGCCGCACCGACAAGCTGGACGCGCTGGTCGCAGACATTGCCGCTGCCGGCGGTACGGCGCAGGCCTTTGTGCTGGACGTTGCCGACCAGGACCAGTGCCTGACCATAATCGACAAGGTCGAAGCCGCACTCGGCCCCGTGACCATCCTCGTGAACAACGCCGGCATCCCCGATGCCCAGCGCGCCCATAAGATGACCCCCGAACTGGTCAATCAAGTGCTGGCGGTGAATTTCACCGGGCCATGGCTGTTGTCCACGGCGCTTGGCGCAAGGCGCATCGCCGATGGCAGGCCGGCGCGCATCGTCAACATCGCCTCGATGGCCGCCTATGAATATCAAGGGCATGGCGCGGCGCTGTATTCCACCACCAAGGCTGCCGTGGTGCGGATGACCGAGGCGCTGGCGGTCGAATGGGCGCGTTATCCGATCAACGTCAACGCTATCGCGCCGGGTGCCTTTTCATCGGAAATGATGGACGGCATGCTGGCGCGCATGGGCGACATCAGCCAGTCGTTCCGCCGCAAACGGCTGGGCGATCCGGCACAGATGGACTCGACCTTGCTCTATCTCGTCTCGCCAGCATCGGACGCGGTCACGGGCACTGTCATCAAGATCGATGATGGCCAAGGTAACAGGTAGGGGCCTGCAATGATTTATGAAACCATCACAATAGACCGCCAGGGCGCCGTCGAATGGCTGACGCTGAACCGTCCCGAAGCGCTGAACAGCATCAACTTGCAGATGGTGCATGATCTTGGCGACTATTTCGGCCGCAAGTTCAACGATGGCGACACGCGCATCATCGTCATGCGCGGCGCCGGCAAGGCCTATTGCGCCGGGCTGGATATCAAGGCGCAAGGCCGCGAAACGGCCCCGTTCGGCGGCGGCTTCGGATTTCAGGGCTATCTTGCCGATGTCTATGTCCGCATGCGCCGCTGCCCGCAGCCGATCATCAGCCTGATCCATGGCCCCGCCTGCGGTGGCGGGCTGGCGTTCGCACTGGCCAGCGATATCCGCATTGCCGGCGAAACTGCGCGGTTGAACGCCGCCTTCATCAAACTGGGCCTGTCATCCTGCGACATGGGCGTCAGCTACTTCCTGCCCCGCATCGTCGGGGCATCCGTGGCGGCCGAACTGATGATGACGGGGCGGTTCATCCATGCGCCGAGGGCGCTCGCCACCGGACTGGTCAGCGAAGTTGTCCCCGATGACCAGTTGGCGGCCGCGGTTCAACCCTATCTTGAGGAGATGCTGGCGGCTTCGCCCATCGGGCTGCGCATGACCAAGGAAGGACTGGCCATGGCGATCGACGCCTCCAGCCTTGAAGCGGCCATGGCCATCGAAAATCGCAACCAGTTGATGTGCGCAGCATCGGAGGATTTTCGCGAAGGGCTGCGCGCTTTCCTGGAAAAACGCCCGCCGGTCTGGAGCGGCCGCTGAGCAAGCAGTCGCACCGCGTGGAAACACTCTGGCCGGACTATTCGGGAAGCTGATTCGGCAGCCGGGCCGCTAGGCCGATCGGGTCATTGGCCGACAGGCGCTGCCAGCGCTCCGTCGCATAGGCCGTGCAGAACCGGCGCTCGCCCAAATCGGGCGAGATTCGCTGCTGGCTGGCAGGGCGTCCGCTGCGGACGGTGCCGGCGGCGAAGTCCGCAACAATCCGCACTGGGCCTTTGCGGGTTTCGACCACGCCGCACAGGCCAAGGCGGCCTTCGCTGTCCACCCCCATGATCGGCGCGAGAATGGCGCCATCGCCGATGCCGGCGCGGGCCACCAGATCACCGGCGATCGTCAAGGCGCGGCGTTCCGGCGCAGCATCATCGGCGCAACCGGACAGGCATGACAGGATCAGCAGGGAAGCAAGGCCAAAGCGCATCATGGAGCCGGCATAATGCGCGCCGCGCCTGCCCGCCGCGTGGCGCAAAGTCACATCCAGCCGGCTCAGCCAGACATCTCCGCCAGCATTTCGCCCATCATCTGGTGGACCAACTGGATGGCCTTGAGCGGCCGCACCATCACCTTGAAATGCGTGATCTGGCCATCGTCATTCCAGGTGATCATGTCGATGCCATTGACCTTGATCCCGCGCACGACATTCTCGAACTCGATGATCGCCGAATTGTTACCCAGCCACTCGCCAGTGTAGGCAAACCCTGGCCCGCCCAGCACCTTGTCGGCGCTGGCCAGATATTTGAACACGATGTCCCTGCCCCTTTGCTGCGTGTGGACAACCGGGCTTTCGAACACCGCATCCGGATGCAACATTTCCCACAGCGTCTTGTGGTCTGGCGCCGCCACATAGGCATGCCAACGGGCCAGATTGGCATCAGACGAAGACAGTTCATCAGGCATGGGCGACACTCCGGACCGTGTTGCCGCACATTAGCGCGAAACACCGGGCATTGGCCCCTGCTGCTTGCGGGAGGGGCACCGCACCGGCGTTATTCGGCCGCCTCTGATCGAAATGCTGTCCCGCCCGGAAGTTCCGCCACATCGCCGGCACCGCGCCGGACACGCAGCCGCGCCGACAGGCCTTCGATGCCGAGATACACAACCGGCGTGATGAACAAAGTCAGCACCTGGCTGATGACCAGGCCGCCAAGCACGGCGATACCCAAAGGCTGGCGCAATTCGGCGCCCGCGCCAACGCCGAGCGCCAGCGGCGCCGCGCCTGCCATGGCGGCAAAAGTCGTCATCATGATCGGCCGGAAGCGTTTCTCGGCAGCTTCGCGGATGGCGTGCACGGGAGTCCAGCCATGCTTGCGCTGCCCGGCAAGTGCGAAATCGATCATCATGATGGCGTTCTTCTTGACGATACCGATGAGCAACACGACACCGATGATGCCGATGACATCCAGCGGCATGCCAAACAGCCACAAGAACGCCACCGCACCAATGCCGGCCGCCGGCAGGCCGGACAGGATGGTCAGCGGATGTGCGAAGCTTTCGTACAGAACGCCCAACACGATATAGATGACGATGATTGCTGCCAGGAACAGGATCGGCATCGAACTGGTCGATGCTTCGAATTGCTGGGCATTGCCGCCAAGCGCACCGTTGATGCTCGCAGGCTTGCCCAGTTCTTCGGACGCCTGCTCGATCAGCGGCTTGGCCTGCGAAAGTGCCAGGCTCTTTGCAAGGTTGAACGACAGTGTCACGGCCGGCAACTGGCTCTGATGCGACACCACTGTCGGTGCGCCGCGAATAGTCACGCTGGTCACGGCCGATAGCGGCACCAGATTGCCCGACCGGTCGTTGCTGCCATTGCCGCGCACCAGCAGGCGCCCGATACCATCAGGGGTCATCTGCTCCGACGGGCTGATTTCCATGATGACCTGATAGTCTTCGGCATCGGTATAGATGGTCGAGATCTGCTGGTTGCCATAGGCGGCATAGATCGTCTCGCGGATGGTCTGCACGGGCACGCCCAGCCGGGCAGCGGCATCGCGGTCGATTTCGACAAAGGCCTCGCGCGCGCCTTTTTGATAGTCGGTGGACACATCCTCGAAGCCGGGGACAGTGCGCAACTTCGCCTCCAGCCGAGGTGCGAAATCATACAGCACGTCCTTGTCGACCGCAGACAATGTGTACTGGTAGTTGGTGGAACTGGGCCGGCCGCCGAACTGCAAATTCTGCGGGGCATTGGGATAGACCGCAAAACCCGGAATGCCCGACAATTTCTTGCGCAACCGGGCCTGCACGACATCGATGTCATCGCGCTCGGCGCGTGGTTTCAGCGGTGCGAACATGCGGCCACGACTGGCCCCCTCACCGCCCACAATCGAGTTCACCCGCTCTACCGCCGGGTCGGCGAGCAGGATCTTCGCGGCCTGATCCTGCTTTGCCAGCATGGCGGAATAGGTGATATCGGGTGCCGATTCCGTCCCGATGAAGATCAGTCCGGTATCCTCGGTCGGGAAAAAGCCCTTTGGTACCGAAACAAAGCCCCAGATCGCGACAAACACCGATGCCACCGTCAAAAAGCCGATGGTGCGCCGGTGTTGCAACGTCCAGTCGAATGCCGCCATGTAACGCCGCGTCAGCCGGGCAAAGGCTCTGGTGGACATCTGCGCGACCCGGCTGTGCTCATGCTCGCCGGATTTCAGAATTCGCGCCGCGATCATCGGTATCAGCGTCAGCGACAACACGGCCGACACCGCGATTGCGATGGTCATGGTGACAGCAAATTCAAAAAACAATCGCCCGATGATGCCGCCCATGAACAACAGCGGGATGAACACCGCCACCAGGCTGACCGAGATGGACAGGACCGTGAAACTGATTTCATTGGCGCCGGTCACTGCCGCGCTGCGCGGCGCTTCGCCGTTCTCGACGTGACTGACGATGTTCTCCAGCACGACAATGGCATCATCGACGACAAAGCCGGTCGCCAGCGTCAGGGCCAACAGCGACAGATTGTCGAGGTTGAAGCCGAACATGTACATGCCGGCAAAGGTGCCGATGGCCGCCACCGGCAACACGACTGCGGGGATGGCCGTGGCGCGCGCATCGCCAAGCACCAGATAGATGACCAAAATGACCAGCAGCGCCGTGCCAAGCAGCGTGAACTGCGCATCGAATACGGAATCGCGCACGGATTCCGAACGGTCGACGATTTCGGTGATGTCGACAGACGTCGGCATGGCTTCGCTGACACTGGGCAATACCTTGCGCACGGCATCGACCAGCTTGACGACATTGGCACCCGGCTGGCGGTTGACAGCAACTGTCAGCGACGGCTCCCCATTGTATTTTGCCTGACCGCGCAGGTTTTCATAACTGCTGAACACCGAGGCAATATCGCCGAGCCGGACAGGCTGCCCGCCGCGCGTCGATATGATGATGTCGGCAAATTCTTCCGGACGTTCGAGATTGCCACTGGCCTCAAGGGTATAGGTCCGGTCGCCGCCGGTAATGGCGCCGACGGCCGCGTTGCTGTTGGCGGCGGCCACGGCGGCACGCACATCCTGCACGGTCAGCCCGCGCGCCGCCAGCGCCTCCGGCGTGAACTGGATACGGATGGCATACCGGCGGCTGCCATAGGTCTGCACCTGGCCGGCACCCGGCAAGGTCGAAATGCGCGGCACCATCAGGGTGTCGACAAGCGTCTGCAGCTCATTCATCGGGCGCATCTTGTCGCGTACCGAGAATATGATCACCGCCTGGTCAGCCGGGTTCAGCTTGCTGAAGCTGGGCGGGTTCGGCATCTCGCGCGGCAGGCGGCGCTGCACCGCCGACAAGGCAGACTGCACATCCAGCGCGGCGGCGTCGATATCGCGGTCAAGGCTGAACTGGATGGTGATCTGGGTCGAGCCTGTGGATGACGACGAAATCACCTGGTCGATGCCGGAAATCGTCGACAATTGCCGCTCGATAGGCGTGGCCACGGATGTCGCCATGGTCGACGGATTGGCGCCCGGCAGGCTGGCCTGGATCTGGATCGTCGGCAGATCGACCTCGGGCAGCGCCGATACCGGCAGCTGGCGATAACCGAACAGCCCGGCAAACAGGATCGCAAAGGTCAGCAGCACAGTCGCCACCGGCCGCTCGACAAAGATGCGAACGAGGCTCATCCGCCTTTGCCTTGCGCAGGCGCCGAAGCAGCAGCAGTCACCGGCGCACGGCCTGGTCCATCTTTCAGGCGGACCTTGTCACCTTCCTTGATCCGCAGCAGCGTGTCGGTGATGATTTTTTCGCCGGGGCTGACACCGCTGGCCAGATAGACCTTGCCAGCGAGGCGCCCGGCGATGGCAACAGGCCGCATGGCGACCTCGCCGCCCTTGCCCACTGTCCAGACAAAGGGCGTGTCACGTCCGGTCTGCACCGCCGATTCCGGCAGCGCGACATGCGGCATGGCCTGGCCGAGCGGCAATTCGACATTCAGGATCGCGCCGGGCCAGAGCTGGTCGGAGCCATTGGCGAATTCGGCCTTGGCCGCAACGGCGCCGTTGCCGGCGTCGACATTGTTGTCGAGGAACACCAGCCGCCCGGTGGCCAGCACGGCACCGGCGCCCGGCGCTGTCCCCTGCTTGCGAACCGTGACCGAGGCGGCATTGCCGCGCAGCGCCGCACGCGCGGCCATGATCTGCTGCGCCGGCACCAGGAAGCGCACATCGATAGGCGAGATCTGGTTGATGGTGACCAGCGGCGCTGCATCGGCGGCGCGAACAACGGCGCCAAGCCGAAAGCCGATTTCACCGGTGCGTCCAGATACCGGCGCCGACACACTCAGGAAACTGAGCTGGGTTTCGGCGACACGCAATTGTGCGGCCGCCGCAGCAACCGCAGCGTCAGCGGCATCGGCCAGAGCGCGGCGCTGGTCCAAAATGGCCTGCGAAATGAAACCCTTGCCGACCAGTGCCTTGGCGCGTTCGAAATCACCCTTCGCCTGCACCAGCGTCGCCCGCGCACTCGCCAGATTCGCCCGCGCCTGGGCTGTGCCGGCGCGCGCCTGCCGATCATCAAGCCGGAACAACGGCTGGCCGGCGCGAACGAAATCGCCCTCCCGAAACAGCACGGCCATGATCTCACCATCCGCGCGGGTACGCACGGCCACGGTCTGGCGCGGCGTTACCGTGCCCAGAGCCAGCAAGGTCGGCGCAAAGGATTCCGTGGCGGCCGACATGGCAGCCACCAGCATGGGCGGCCGCTTGCCGCCGGGGCCACCTGCCTTGCCGTCACTGCCGTCGCCGCATGCGGCCAGCGCTGCAATGGCAGCAATGCCCAGACCAGCCCTGATGAAATAGCCATTGGCCATGATGTATATTCTAACCTTCATTGGCCGCGCCGGATACCGGCAGGCCGTTCATTCCCGAGGCGCATGGAACTGCCTGGACCGGCGAGGAACACGTCATTGGCACGCACTCCCGCCGCCAGCCCAATCAGGCCTTCAGCCGCCAGCCGGAGCGCAACACGCGCCAGCAAACAAACCATAGCACGACGTTTACGACCAAAAGGGTCAAAATCCCCTGCGGCAAAAGACCATCGGATACGCCGATGAACCCGCTGCGGAAGCCGTCGATGATATAAAAGAACGGATTGAGATGGCTGATCGTCGCCATCAGCGGGCTGACCCGGTCGATGGCGTAGAATGTGCCGGACAGCAGCGTCAGCGGCTGGATGACAAAATTGGTCGCAGCGGCCGCATGATCGAACTTGTCGGCCCAGATCCCCGTCAGCACCCCCAGCAACGCCAGCATCACCGAGCCCATGGTGCCAAAATACAGCACCAGCAGCGGGTTCCTGATCGGCACATCGACGCCGGGCGCAACCGCCATCACCAGCCAGACCGCAATCCCGACCAGCCAGGCGCGAGTCAATGCGCCGGCAACATAGGCAAACACCAGCTCGCCAGCCGATAATGGCGGCATCAGCACATCGATGATCGATCCCTGCACCTTGGCGACCAGAATCGACGAGGACGAATTGGCAAAGGCGTTCTGGATCATGCCCATGACAATCAGGCCCGGCCCTAGAAAATCGGCATAGCGCACGCCCAGCACTTCGCCGCGGCTGCCGCCCAGCGCCAGGCTGAAAATCACCAGAAACATCAAGGTCGTGATGGCCGGCGCCCAGACAGTCTGGAGCTGCACCTTGAAAAAGCGGCGCACCTCCTTCAAATAAAGGGTACGCAGCCCCTGCCAGTTGACCGACGGAATGACGATGACTCCGGGCTCTGGGTGCGGCGGAAGCGGGTTGTTATCGGCGGGCATCATGCTAGTGGCTTAGGCGACGGGCGGGCCAAAGCCAAGGCGGGCCGCATTTGAAATAGCAGAAGCGAAATATTATGGCCTGGACCGACGAACGAATTGCAAAGCTCAAGCAGGGCTGGGAAGGCGGCATGACCGCCAGCCAGATCGCCGAAATGCTGGGCGAAGGCGTGTCGCGCAACGCCGTGATCGGCAAGGCGCATCGCCTCGGGCTGGAAAGCCGCCCCTCGCCGGTCAAGGCCGGCGAAGACACGGCGCCTGCCGCTGCGCCGGCGCCGGTTGCTGCGGCAAAAGCCGCGACCATCACGCCGCAGCCTGTCCCGGCGCCTGCTCCGATCGCTGTCAAGCCGGCCGCTCGCAAGCCGGTCAAAACCGGCAAGGCGGCGCGCACGACCTTGCTCGATCTCAACGACAAGGTCTGCAAATGGCCGATCGGTCATCCCGGCGATGCCGACTTTCATTTTTGCGGTCAGCCATCGCAGGCAGGGTTCCCATATTGCACCGAACATTGCCTTGTTGCCTATCAGGCGCAGTTGCCGCGCCGTGACCGTGACCGCCGCCCGCCGGTGCAGATGCCCGGGATGCCTCGTCGCGTCTGAGGCGCATTTGACGCGGGGCGCTTGCGTCACTCACATCTCCCACTTACCGTAAGCGTCAACCGGGAGAATTGACGATGACCAAGGCGCCTGATTTCGATGTTGTGATCGTGGGGGCCGGCCTGTCGGGCATTGGCGCCGCCGTGCATTTGCAGCGCGACTGCCCCGACCGCAGCTTTGTCATCCTCGAAGGGCGCGGCGCCATCGGCGGCACCTGGGACCTGTTCCGCTATCCGGGCATCCGGTCCGACAGCGACATGTACACGCTTGGCTATCGGTTCAAGCCGTGGAAAGCCGCCAAGGCCATTGCCGACGGCCCCAGCATCCGCAATTACATCTGCGAAACCGCTGCGGAGAATGATGTCGAAAAACATATTCGGCTTGGTCACAAGGTCAAGGCTGCTGCGTGGGATTCCGCCGCCGCGCGCTGGACGCTGACCGCCGCTCTGTCCGATGGCACCACAACGACGCTGACCTGCAATTTCCTGTACATGTGCTCGGGCTATTACAGTTATTCCAGCGGCTACAAGCCTGATTGGCCGGGCGAAGCCAGTTTCAAGGGCGAAGTGATCCAGCCGCAATTCTGGCCCGAGACGCTGGATTATACCGGCAAGAAAGTCGTCATCATCGGGTCGGGCGCCACCGCCGTGACGCTGGTGCCGGAAATGGCCAAAAAGGCCGCGCACGTCACCATGCTGCAACGCTCGCCGACCTATGTCGTCAGCCGCCCGTCCAGCGATGTCATCGCCAATGTCCTCAAGGCCGTGCTGCCCGCACAGATGGCCTATGATCTGGTGCGCTGGAAGAATGTCACCATGGGCATGTGGTTCTATGGCCAGACCCGCAAGAACCCCGAGCGCGTACAGCAGAACCTGCTTGGCCGGCTCGAAAAACTGTTGCCCAAAGGCTATGACATGGCCCGGCATTTCAACCCGAAATACAACCCCTGGGACCAGCGGCTTTGCCTGGTGCCCGATGCCGATCTGTTTGACGCCATTTCGTCCGGCAAGGCCGATGTTGTCACTGACACCATCACTGGATTTGAACCCGAAGGCATCCGCCTGACGTCAGGCGCACTGCTGGAAGCAGACATCATCGTGGCTGCGACCGGCCTCAAGCTGGAGGCGCTGGGCGGCATGGCGGTCACCGTCGATGGCGAGCCGCGCCGCACCGCCGACAGCCTCGCCTACAAGGGCATGATGTTCTCGGGTATTCCCAACATGGCGGTCAGCTTTGGCTATATCAACGCCAGCTGGACGCTGCGGTCAGACCTGATCGCCGAGTATGTCGGCCGCATCCTCAACCATATGAAGGCGACCGGTACCAGCATTGCCACGCCGACGCCGTCAGCAGATGTGCACGCCGAACGCCTCGCGATGGACCTGTCGTCAGGCTATGTGCAGCGCGGCGCCGACGCCCTGCCCCGTTCCGGCAACCGCGCCCCCTGGGTGGTGACGGCGAACTACAAGCTCGACCGCGCCGAACTTCGGGAAGGCGATGTGACCCAGGAAATGCTGTTCATCAATCCGCAGGCCGAACAGACAAAAATGCTGGAGGCTGCTGAATGAAGCAGCGCGGCGCCGCCCGGCTGTTCAGTTGCCGAGAGCCTTAAGCGGCTGCGGCAAAAGCGCCTTGTCGATCCGCGCCGCGACACCGACGCTGCGTCCGGCAAGATTGGGCACGCTGAAACGCACGGCCGTTCCCATTACCTGCGCCGTCTCTGACAGGGTGAGACCATAGTCCTGCCTCAGCCATGAAATCAGGCCGGTGCTGGCGGCCTTCAATGCCTCGTCAAGCGATCCGGCCTGGCCAAGCACCATCAATTCCGTCGGCGATTCCACACGCGGCATCGGCACTGTTTGACTTTTGATGAGATCGACCGTGAATTCGACGTCGAGCGACGTTTCAAGACCATATTGGCTGGTCTCGCCGTCCCCTTGCAGGGCATGGCCATCCCCCAGATACAGCAGCGCGCCGGGCTGCTGCACAGGCAGATACACTGTGTTGCCTTCAATAACCTCCGGGAAATCCATATTGCCGCCAGCCCGCCCGGTATCTCCGGTTGACATCGCGGGCGCCCCAAAACCGCTGGCAAGCCCTAGCCCGCCAAGCATGGGTCGTACCGGCACTTTGTAGTCCTTGAGCCGCCCGGCGGCCAATTCAGGGGACGCCATGCCTGTCGAACGGTCCAACCGCCAACGGACCGGCTTGCCGAGGTCAGTGCCGTCGGCAACCAGCCGGCTTCCCAGTGCCCGGCCAACGATGCTGTCGAGACTGTCCGCCCAATCTCGGTTCAAACGCAGTTTTCGGATATGCACCACCAGCGTGTCGCCTTGCGCCGCGCCCGCTACAAAGAACGGCCCGGTTTGCGGGTTGCCAAATAACGCCCGCGTCTGGCCCTTCGCATCCACGCCGCCGGAATCGATCGTGCTTGTCCGAACAGTGTCGCCGGGCCATATGGTAAGCACCGGCGGCCGCTCGGCCGAAAAGCTGTTGGCGTAGTCCGCCGGCAAAAAATCATGAACTTGGGCCGCGTTGCTGGCTCTTGCAGGCACGCGCCGCGCCGTGAAGCGATATTGCAGGCGCTGCGACGGATTGTTGTTGTCGGGGAAGTCGGCGACGCCAGAGAGCGTATCAGCCGCGCGCTTAGCCCGGAATTCGTAAACTCCGCCTTGGCCGTCCGTGGTCGAAACCATGATTGCACGCTCGCCAACGGTACCCTTGACCGGGTCTCCATCCCAATCGCCCGACAGCGTCCGATCGTTTTCGCGCAGGTTCAATACCGAGTATTCCGGGTTTCCCCAGCGGTCCAGCGTGACGATCCATTGGCCGGTCATGGCTGCTGTGGCGGCCTGCCGCGCCGTGGCCAGCGAAGGCATAGCAAGCGCCAGCACGAGAATGATCGTTCGCATCACGACAGGTGCGCCTTCTTTGACTACATCTGTAATCGATAACGGCTTGCCGCAGCCAGTCAAGCAATTGCAGTCCCGGCCCCGCTTGATGGCAACGGCTATCTGAGGCAAGCTGAGTCAGCTAGTCGAGGGATGCTGCATCATGAACACGGTTCATCAAGCCCCCGTTGCCCCGACAATGGTAGCGCACGACCTGAGGGCCAGCGACTTGCGCGCCGCGCTCGCTGCTGGCTGGAGCGATTTCACGGCATTCCCCGCGTTCGGGCTGTTCTTTGCCGCCATTTATGTCGTGGCCGGGTTGTGCCTGACGCTTGTCCTGTCCGGTCGCAGCGAAACACGCTGGCTGGTCACGGCGGCAGCCGGCTTTCCGCTGTTTGCGCCCTTTGCCGCCGTCGGGCTTTATGAAGTCAGCCGCCGCCGCGAGGCCGGCCTGCCGATGACCTGGCGGTCCATCCTCGGGGCCATGCGCGGGCACGGCGACGAACAGATATTGAGCATGGGCGTCATCATATTCGTCGCCTTTGCCTTTTGGCTGATGGTCGCACACGGGATTTTCGCGGTGTTCATGGCCGGTGCCGGGCACGGCGCAGACACGCTTGCCATTCTGCTGACAGGGCCGGGCATAGCCATGCTGCTTGTCGGCAGCCTGGCGGGTGCGCTGATGGCGCTGGCGTTCTATGCGGTCACGGTTATCAGCCTGCCATTGCTCGTCGACCGCGAAATCGACTTCATCACCGCCATTATCACCAGCCTCGCGACCGTGCGTTCAAATGGCCGCATCATGCTGGCATGGGCCATGGTGATTGCGGTCTCGCTTTTTGCCGCGATGGTGCCGCTTTTTCTGGGCCTTCTGGTCGTGTTGCCGGTGCTCGGCCACGCGACCTGGCATCTTTATCGGCGCGCGGTCAGCTAGGCCAACGCCTTACATCACGGCCCTGTCGATCAGCACCGCCAGCAACACCGCCGGGCCACCATGCGCAACCCAGGCATGGTTGGTGGCACGCTGGATAACGACCTGACCGGGTTTGACGCGGGTTTCGCTGCCTTCGAGGATCAGGGAGACATCACCCTGCAACAGGCAGATCACATCAATGGAATGCGTCTCGTGCATCGCCGGATGGCGGCTCTGGTCGATGATGTGGCGCTCGCCATCAAAACCCGCGAACACAGTGCGCACCATCGTGTCCAGTTCGGGCTTGGGCACGCCTTCGGGCAATGGCGACACGACGAACCAGCGCACCTGGACATTGCCGGCACGTGGCCCGAGCACGGCGCGGGTGGCACCCAGATCGGCGTGATCGCGCGGGTCCAGTGGCCCGGACGCGGCGTCCTCCCAGATTTCAAACAGCCCGCCCAGGTTCGGATCGCCGTTGAACACCGATGGGCCACCGTCGATGATGACCACCGATTGCCCGCTGGCATCGTCGCCGGTGATGACCCGGCGCATCGCTTCGCGGAAATCGGCCATCAAATGCGCTCCTTCACATAACGGCCGGGCGCGTCCTCGATGGCAGCAAAGGGGCCTTCGCCGGGAATGCGCGCCTTGACCTGGCTGCCCGACCGGGGCGTCAACCATTTGATCCAGTCCGGCCACCAGCTGCCCTTGGTTTCGGTGGCCGTTTGCACAAAATCGTCAAACGTCGCGGGCAGTTTGTCACTGGTCCAAAACTGGTATTTGTTCGCTGACGGCGGGTTGACCACGCCGGCAATATGCCCCGATCCGGCCAGCACAAAGCGCGTATCGCCCTTGAAATGACTTGTCAGCTTGTAGGCGCTGCGGGCCGGCGCGATATGATCTTCCTTGCCGCCCTGGATATAGGCCGGGGTGTGAACCGTGGTGAGGTCGATCGGCACACCCAGCACCGACAGGCCGCCCGGTTGCGCCAGCTTGTTGTCGCGGTAAATGTCTTCGAGATATTGGCGATGCCATTTTGCCGGCACATTGGTCGCGTCGCTGTTCCAATACAGCAGATCGAACGGGAAATAATCTTTTCCCATCAGATAATTGTTGACGACATAGTTCCAGATGAGATCGTTTGACCGCAGCATGTTGAACGTGCTGGCCATGATGCGGCCATCCAGAACCGGCTTGTCGGCGGTTATTCGCTCGACGGCCTCAAGGCCCGGTTCGTCAATGAATATTGCCAGTTCGCCGCATTCGCTCATGTCCACCTGCGCGGTGAAGAATGTGGCGGATGCGATTTTTTCCGCCTCCCCGCGCGCCGCAAGCACAGCCAGCGCGGCAGCCAGGTTCGTGCCGGCCACGCAATAACCGATGGTGTGGGTGCTTTTGGTGCCGCAAATCTCCAGCACGCGCTCCAGCGCCGTCAGCAGCCCTTCGCCGACATAGGTGTCCATCGTGGCATCGGCCAGTGTCTCGTCGGCGTTCTTCCAACTGGTCACGAACACCGTCAGGCCCTGCTCCACCGCCCAACGGATGAAGCTTTTTTCCGCTGTCAGATCGAGGATATAGAATTTGTTGATCCAGGGCGGAAAGATCAGCAGCGGCACCGCGTGCACCTTTGGCGTTGCCGGCGCATATTGGATAAGCTGGAACAAGCGGTTTTCCCACACGACCTTGCCGGGCGTGATGGCGACGTTGCGGCCGACTTCAAAGGCGTTTTCGTCCGTCATCCGCATCCGGCCTGATTTCAGGTCATCCAGCAGGAATTCCAAGCCTTTGAGCAGGTTGCTGCCGCCGGTTTCGACGGTTTTTTTCATCACCTCGGGATTTGTCAGGGCGAAATTCGACGGACTGATGGCGTCGACATATTGCTTGATGAGGAACTGCGCCTTGGCCTTTTCATGGTCGTCCAGCCCTTCGAGGTCGCGGCTGCCCTCCATCACATAGCTGGCGGCGAGCAGGTAGGACTGGCGCAGGAAGTCAAAGGCCGGGGTCTCGCGCCACGCCTCGCCGGCGAAGCGCTTGTCCTTGACGCCGGCAACCGGGCTGGTGGCGGAACCGGGCGACAGAAAACTCTGCCACAGCGTCATGGCATCTTTCAGGTACCGCGATTGCAGGTCGAACAGCTTGGCAGGGTCGGTCATCGCCGCATTCATCGCCCGGCCCCATGTCGCCATGATACCCAAGGGATCGGCCGCTGGCAGGCTGGTTTGCTCCTTGCTCATGAATTCCAGCATCATCTGCTGGCCGCGCCCCATAAGCTCGGTCCATTTCTGGAACTGTTCGATGGGTTGGGGGTCGATGGGTGTCGGCGCGTCGGGCATTTTGGTTCCCTTGATGGCTGGAAATACCATGGCCCCAGAAGCCTGCCGCGCCAAGCCCGGATGCGCGGGGCCAGTATCCTTTTGCAGTGCAGCGCACACGGCGTTATTGCAGGCATCGGAGACACGAACATGACCGAAGAATTCTACCGCATCCGCCGCCTGCCGCCCTATGTCATCGCAGAAGTGAACGCGATGCGGGCAGCGGCGCGCGCACGCGGTGAGGACATCATCGATCTCGGCATGGGCAATCCGGATTCGCCGCCGCCCCAGCATGTCATCGACAAGCTGGCCGAAGTGGCCGCCAAACCCGACGCCCATGGCTATTCGGCGTCCAAGGGCATTCCCGGCCTGCGCCGTGCCCAGGCCGATTATTATGCCCGGCGGTTCGGTGTGGACGTCGATCCCGAAACCGAGGTCGTGGTGACGCTCGGTTCCAAGGAAGGGCTCGCCAATCTGGCGCAGGCGATCACCGCGCCCGGCGATGTCGTGCTGGCCCCCAATCCCAGCTACCCCATCCATACCTTCGGCTTCATCATCGCCGGCGCAACCATCCGCAGCGTGCCGACAACGCCGGACGAAGCGTATTTCGAGGCCCTTGAGCGCGCGATGCGCTTTACTGTGCCCAAGCCGTCGATCCTGGTGATGGGTTATCCGTCCAATCCGACCGCCGAAACGGTCGATCTGGCATTCTATGAGCGCGTCGTTGCATTTGCGAAAAAACACCAGATCTGGGTGCTGTCCGACCTTGCCTATTCGGAAATTTATTTCGACGGCATGCCCACCCCGTCGATCCTGCAAGTGCCGGGCGCCAAGGATGTGGCCATCGAGTTCACTTCGATGTCGAAAACCTATTCCATGGCCGGTTGGCGCATCGGTTTTGCCGTCGGCAACAAGACGCTGATCAGCGCGCTGACCCGGGTGAAATCCTATCTGGATTACGGCGGCTTCACGCCCATACAGGCGGCAGCGGTCGCGGCGCTCAACGGCCCGCAAGATATCGTCCAGCAGAACCGCGAACTGTATCATCGCCGCCGCGACGTGCTGGTCGAAAGCTTTGCCCGCGCTGGCTGGGAAATCCCGCCGCCGCGCGCCAGCATGTTCTGCTGGGCACCGTTGCCGCCGGCACTGGCGCATCTGGGTAGCCTCGAATTCTCCAAGCAATTGCTCATCCATGCCGGAGTCGCCGTGGCACCGGGCGTTGGCTATGGCGAGGACGGCGAAGGCTTTGTCCGCATCGCACTGGTCGAAAACGAACAGCGACTGCGCCAGGCGGCGCGCAATATCCGCAAGTATCTGCAATCCATGGGTGTCAACACGCCGGCCAAGGTCGCAGGCTGATCATGACACCATTGCGGGTTGGCCTGGCCGGGCTGGGCAATGTCGGCGCGGGCGTCGTCAAGGTTCTCGAACAGAACGCAGAACTGATTGCGCGGCGTGCCGGGCGGGCGATTGTCGTCACCGCTGTGTCGGCGCGCGACCGCAGCCGCGAACGCGGCGTGGACCTGTCGCGCTGTGCCTGGGTCGATGATGCCGCCGAACTGGCGGCGCGCGATGACGTCGATGTGGTCGTCGAACTCATCGGCGGCTCGGACGGCCCTGCCCTGACGCTGGCGCGGCGCACGCTGGCGGCCGGCAAGCCGCTGGTCACTGCCAACAAGGCCATGCTGGCTCATCACGGGCTTGATCTCGCCGGCATCGCCGAAGCAGCCGGGCTGGCACTGAAATACGAAGCCGCTGTCGCTGGCGGTATCCCCATCATCAAGGCGCTGAGCGAAGGTGCGGCGGCCAACAGCATCGCGCGCGTCTATGGCCTGATGAACGGCACCTGCAATTACATCCTGACGCGCATGGATGCCGAGGGCCTCGATTTCGACGACGTGCTCGCCGATGCGCAGGCGGCGGGCTATGCCGAGGCAGATCCCAGCTTTGACGTGGACGGCATCGACACGGCGCACAAACTGTCGATTCTGGCGGCGCTGGCGTTCGGCAGCCGCATCGATTTTGCCGGCGTGGCCTGCGAAGGCATCCGCGCCATCGCTGCGGCTGACTTTGTGCAGGCCGCGGCATTGGGCTTCAGAATCAAGTTGGTCGGCCTGGCCGAGGCATCGGGCGGCCAGTTGTTCCAGCGCGTCCACCCTGCCCTGCTGCCTGCCGAACATCCGCTGGCCACAACGTCCGGCGCCCTGAACGCCGTGGTCGTCGAAGGCGACTTTGCCGGGCGGCTGTTCTTTCAGGGGCGCGGCGCTGGCGAAGGACCGACCGCCAGCGCAGTTGTCGCCGATCTGATCGACATAGCGCGCGGCGATATCCGCCAGCCGTTCGGAATGCCCGTGGCCGATCTGGCGCAGTTGCCGCCGGCTGACCCTGCCGTGCGGCGCGGGCGCTATTATCTGCGCTTGGCGGTTGCCGACCGTGCCGGCGTGCTGGCCGAAATTACGGCGGCGCTGCGCGATCACGGCGTGTCGATCGAAAGCCTGGTGCAACGCGGGCCGGCAGAGAACGGCGACGCGATGGTCGTCATGGTCACCCATGACACCAGCGAGGCGCAGGTCGTCGCCAGCCTGGCCCAGATGGAGGCATCCCCCGCCGTCACCGGCAAGCCAGTGAAGATGCACATATTGGACTTCTGACGCCTTCCCTCGGGCGCCCAAACCGCTTATGCCCCAGCCATTCACAGATTGAGGCGACAGGCATGACGGAGCGGAGTTCGGTCCTTGACCGGGTGTTGGTGCTGGAAATGGTGCGCGTCACCGAACATGCTGCCGTGGCTGCATCGCGGCTGATCGGGCGCGGCGATGAAAAGGCCGCCGATGCCGCTGCTGTCGAAGCGATGCGCGAAGCCCTGAACGAACTGGATTTCGACGGCACCGTGGTCATAGGAGAAGGCGAGCGCGACGAAGCCCCGATGCTGTTCATCGGCGAAAAGGTCGGTCGCGGCGCCGCCATGGGTACCCCCGCCGGCCCGCGCATCGATATTGCGCTCGACCCTCTCGAAGGCACCACCATCACCGCAAAGGCCGGCCCCAACGCGCTGGCCGTGCTGGCAATTTCCGAAGAGGGCGGGCTGCTCAACGCGCCTGACGTCTATATGGACAAGATTGCTGTCGGCCCCGGTTATCCGGACGGCGTCATCAGCCTGGCGAAATCGCCCAGCGACAATGTCCGCGCCGTTGCCGCTGCCAAGGGCGTGGCGCCAGCCGACCTTATCGTCTGCGTGCTCGATCGGCCCCGCCACGAGGCGTTGATTGCCGAACTGCGCGGCCTTGGCTGTGGCATCATGCTGATCCCCGACGGCGATGTCGCCGGCGTCATCGCCACCACCAACCCCGACACCGGCATCGATATCTACATGGGTTCAGGCGGCGCACCCGAAGGCGTGCTGGCGGCGGCGGCCTTGCGCTGCGTCGGTGGTCAGCTCCAGGGCCGACTGGTGTTCCGCAACGATGACGAACGTGGCCGCGCCCGCCGCTGGGGCATCACCGATCTCGACCGGATTTACGGCCTGACCGACCTGGCAAAGGGCGACGTCATCTTCGCTGCCACGGGCGTGACCGACGGTTCGATGCTCAAGGGCGTCAAGCGCCGCAAGGACGGGCTGATCACGACGCAAAGTGTCGTCATGCGCGCCTCGTCGGGCACCATCCGCTGGGTTGACGGCGAGCACCGCGACCATCGTTACCGCTGACGCCGCCATGGCGCATGTCTTTCAGGTTTCTGCGTCCATCCTCGGCCAGCCTTGGGCGTGGCGCGGCGGCCTGGCGCCGGGCGGCGAACTTGGCGGGGCGCTTGATGGACGCGGGCAGGACGAACTGCTGCACCATCTGTTTCGGGCGCGCGGCGCTGTGCAGGCCGATTTTGCCCGTCTGGCAGCGCCAACACTTCGGGACTGGCTGCCCGACCCATCGGTGTTTGCCGACATGGACGTCGCCGCCGCCCGCATCATAACGGCGCTGGACCGGGGCGAATCCATTGTAGTGTTTGGCGATTATGACGTCGACGGCGCCACCTCGGCGGCGGTGCTGATCCGCTATCTGCGCGGGGTCGGCGCCGCTGTCGGCCATTACATCCCCGACCGACTGCTCGAAGGCTATGGGCCATCGGCGGATGCCCTTGTGGCGCTCAAGGCCGCTGGCGCTGATCTGGTCATAACGGTCGATTGCGGCACGCAAGGGTTCGAGGCGCTGGCCGCCGCACGCGCCGCCGGCCTGGATGTCATTGTCGTCGACCACCACAAGGCCGCCACCGCGCTGCCTGTCACCGTGGCGCTGGTCAATCCCAACCGGTTGGATGAAAGCGCCATCGGCGCGGCGCACGGCCATCTGGCCGCCGTCGGCATGGCGTTCCTGACCGTGGTGGCCATCAACCGGGGTCTACGGAGCCGGGGCTGGTTCGCCGCCCGGCCCGAACCGAAGCTGACTGAACTGCTCGATATCGTCGCGCTTGGCACGGTCGCCGATGTGGTCCCCCTGACCGGCCTCAACCGCGCCTTTATCACACAGGGCCTCAAGGTCATGCGCGGCCGCCGCAACATCGGCCTGGCGGCGCTGGCCGATGTTGCGGGGCTGAAAGCCGCACCCACAGCGCGCGATCTGGGCTTTGCGCTCGGCCCGCGTGTCAATGCCGGCGGGCGGGTGGGCCAGGCAGATCTGGGCGTGCGGCTGCTGACCAGTGATGAGCCGGGCGAAGTCACCGCCATCGCCGCCGAACTTGACCGCCTGAACACCGAACGCCGCGCCATCGAGACTGCCGTCACCGAGGAAGCGCTGGCGGCATCGGCCAGCGCCGCCAACATGGCCTGCGCGGTCGTGTCCGGTGCCGGCTGGCACCCCGGCGTCATCGGCATCGTCGCCTCGCGCCTCAAGGACCAGTGGCAGCGCCCGGCCATCGTCATCGCCATCGGCGACGATGGCACCGCCAAGGGCTCGGGACGCTCTATCGCCGGCGTCGATCTGGGCGCTGCCATTTTGGCCGCAAAGGACCATGGCCTGCTCATCGCCGGTGGCGGCCATGCCATGGCAGCCGGGTTGACGGTGGCGGCGGACGGAATCGATGCGCTGGCGGCGTTCCTCAATGACCGGCTTGGCGCCGCCGTGGACGGCGCGTCACATGGCCGCTTGCTGTCCATCGACACGGCCGTTGCGCCGCGCGGCGTCAGCCTTGAATTGGTGGAAACGCTGGAGGTTGCTGGCCCCTATGGCCAGGGCTGGTCTTCGCCGCGCGTCGCATCGGGGCCGTGGACCATCGTCGATTGCCGGGTTGTCGGCACCAATCACCTGAAGCTCGTGCTGTCCGGGGCCGACGGCGCCCGGGTCAAGGCTATCGCGTTTCGCCATGCCGACAGCGTGCTGGGCGCAGCGCTGGCCGGCGCACGCGGACGCCCGGTTTATGTGGCCGGCCGCATCAAGCGCGACGACTGGGGCAACACGCAGGCGGCGGAAATCGAAGTGGATGACGCCGCCTTTGCCTGAGGCTGGGCCTGAAACTGTCGCCCATTCGCAATGAACATGTTGACGGCAGCCGCCCCAGCCTCTAGCAGGCCTTTCTCCCGCAGCGGTCCCTTCGTCTAGCGGTCTAGGACGTCGCCCTTTCACGGCGAAAACACGGGTTCGATTCCCGTAGGGATCACCAACCTTATCATAAGGTTGCATATAGCGAGACGCCCCAGAACTTGGAATTCGGCAACAACCCAGCAATAAGCACGTCTGGACAGGCACGAACTCGTGCGGATTTCGGCATGAAAGTGCCCTGAGCAATCACTCGGTACGATTGCGCCCCCGTAGCTCAATCAGTCCGGCCCGATTCGCATCAGTTGCCGCGCCTCTGCTTTTAAGGCCTGCCACTCTTCTCCATACAGCCCATGCTTGAAGGCGTTCTGATTGCCACGCGGCGCACCAGGCGACTTTCCGCCGTGCATCCTGCACCGGCCATTAGGCATCGCTGGCGCGCAGCACTCGCTCGCGCACCGGGTGCGCGCGCCGCAGCGGGGTGAGAGGTGCATCTGCAACCGTATTGGCATCTTGCTTTGCATGGGGTTGATCCTCACTTTTCAAACCTGCCCCACCCCCCGGTGCAACGTTGCCGACAATCGCCTGCCCGCCGGCGTGCACATGGACATGTTCAACACGGACGGTCTGACCACCGCCGCGCCGCATCTTGGCCAGCGCTTCGGCTTGTAGGGCGAATGTTCGGAGCAACTTCACCGCCAGCCCGCCTTGAGCTTCCAGTTGGTTCAACTGTTCGACGCGGCGCGCCCGGCCCAACATGACCATGGCCAGTGAGTGCGTTGCCGCCATCTGCACAGCAATCAACGCCTCGACTTCATTGGCCGGCTCGGCTCCGCCGATCATCGCCAAGGCCGCATTGATCTCACTTTCATCTGGCGCCGCGTTTGCACGGTTGGTGATCGTAGTAACCAACTGGGAAAACGTTGCCGTCATGAAATCAGCCGACGGGGTGCCGAACGCGTCAAGCATCTGGCGATGATGCCCCGACAAGTCCGTGTGGGGCGGGGCAACGCTCAGGCTGCCCGCTTCGCCCTCAACGTCGACGGAGGCGCGCTTATGGCGCTGCAGGACGCGCGCAGAGGCACGCGCAATCGCCGCTTTGTCACGGCCATTTGGAGCAGGCCGATCAGTATCTCCGGCTTTCATTCCTGTCGTCATGAAAAATCCTCCGCGCCTAGGTCGTGAACCCATAAACGTTGCCAGCCTGTGAGGCTGTCTGCATGATGTGCGGGGAGGCACGATGCTGACAGATACGATTGAAGCGGTAGGGATTGATGAAGGCGGGTCGCTGTGGGTGAAACCTGCGGCGGCGACCTTCCCACTGATCTACCGCGAGGCGATGGAGGTGCATTGGGATGCGGAGCGCCTTCGCCTCTACAGTCCCAAGCCACGCGAATGGTCGTATGGTGCTTGGTTCAAGCAAATCAGAGCTGCTGCGCGCGAACAGGGCGTCGAGTTGCAGCTTGGGCCAGCCACGACGTGGTCAGGTATCGATCCCGAGTTGCAGCAGGCTTTCGCTGGTGGAGATTGAGGCCTTTCGCCGGACGACGAAAGCTGATTCAGGATCGGCATGAGCCGATATGACCTGACCGACTTCGAGTGGCGCGTGATCGAGCCGTTGTTGCCCAACAAGCCGCGAGGCGTGCCGCGCGTCGATGATCGCCGCGTGCTGAACGGTATCTTTTGGGTGCTGCGATCCGGGGCGCCGTGGCGCGATCTGCCCGAGCGCTACGGGCCACCAACGACCTGCTACAATCGTTTCAATCGATGGCGGCAGGCAGGCGTATGGGACCGGCTGATGGACGCCATCAGCGCCGCGCACGACGGTGAAATCCAGATGATCGACAGCACTTCCATCCGGGCGCACCAGCAGGCTGCGACGGCAAAAAGGGGGGTCTAGATCATTGTCTCGGTCGCAGCCGAGGCGGGCTCACAACCAAGATCCACGTCGTCGTCGATGCGCAGGGTCTCCCGATCCGGCTCGGCCTTACCGCAGGGCAGACGCACGACGGGCAGATCGTAGACCGCCTGCTCGATCACCTCGGTCCGCGCACCATTGTATTGGCGGACAAGGCCTACGACGCCGACCGCATCCGGGAGCTGATCCAGGACCAGGGCGCCACGCCCAACATCCCCCCGAAGAGCAATCGCAAGTGGAAGCCCTGCTTCAGCAAGCGGCTCTACCGTGAGCGCAACCTGATCGAGCGGTTCTTCTCCAAGCTGAAGCACTTCCGCCGCGTCGCCACCCGCTACGACAAGCTCGCCGCCAACTTCCTCGCCATGGTCCAGCTCGCCTCAATGAGGCTGTGGCTCCGCGCTTATGAGTCTACGGCCTAGGAGAACATATCATAAACAATCCTACTTGTCGTTTCCGTCGCGCAATTGCAGCCAATTTATAAGTCGATCGGCAAATCAGTTGATTTCGCGCGGCGATCTTATTGCTTGGCCGAAAAGTCCGCTGAAAGCCCTCTTCCTGCTCAGATTAGGCCAACCGAACGCATGCTCACATGGCCTGCAGCGCTGATCACGAAATGATCAACGACCGTAATACCCATCGCGCGGCCCGCTGTTGAGATTGTCCGTGTGATATCGATGTCATTCCGCGAAGGCGTCGGGTCCCCGCCCGGGTGATTGTGCGCTAGAATCAAGTACACTGCACCCGCCTCAAGTGCTGTCTTCACGACCTCACGTGGAAATACGGGCGCCTCCGCTACGGAACCATCACTGTGCACTTGGTCGTAGATCAAACGGAACCGCGAATTAAGATAAAGCACGCGAAATTGCTCGTGCTGAAGGTGGGCTAGTTCAAAGTGGAGATAGTCGATCGCTTCTTTCCCCGTTGCAAGGCTTTGCCGGGTCTCAAGTTTCCGCTTCAGCGAAGTGCGGGTTGTGCTCCGCGCAAAGGCGAGCGCTTCGACTGCGCGGTCGTCGATTCTCCAAGAGCGAAGGAGCGCCGGAGATGCAGCCGTCGCTGCGGCAAAACTCCCCGCATACCTGATCAATTTATCTGCAAGGACCGCGCTTTCGGTATCAAGTCCGTGGAGATTTAGCAACTTTTCGAGCAACAGTGTGTCGTTCGCCGCCGGAACCGGCCGGCGCCCCGACAAGGGAGCATCTTCGAATGCTGCCATATGGTCCTCAGGCATGTAACGCTCGCTTGCCGTGCTGACGACACGCTTTGTCTCGATCAAAGCCCCCAAGAGCAGTGAGAGCACGACAGGGTAAGACCAAACTACAAGCATCGAGGCGTAAACGTCGCCTTGGACGGGGCCAACGATCAGACGTGCGACGTGGGTCAGAACGCACACGAATTGGAACGCAGCCGCAAATTTTGGCCAGATCCGATGGCCCGTCAAGGCGACGGCGACAAGCGCCAGCAGCAGCAACACATCGACAATGGCGATGCCCACTTCCACTTCGCCAAACCTGCTCGACTGCACGGCGGGTGAAGCCAATGCCGCCACGATCAATAGGATACCACCGGCACGCTCCGGGCGGCCACCGCTGCTAAACGCAGCAGTTAACGCCGCGATCATAACAGCCAAAAAGACAATTTGCGCTAAAGGCAAGACAGATCCCGGAGCATTTAAGCTGCTTTGCTTTCAGTTACGATCTGAAGTTCCGCATGTGGTTGCTGGCTTGGCTTGTCGACAAAGCCGCCGAAGTTCCGCGACGGAATATTGGCTTGCCGGCCACTCTCGGCCAGAGATTTGTGAGCTTCGACCATCTGACTCCGTGCCTCTGCGAGCATCGACATCGTTGCAATCACTTGTTTGAACGCGGGCTGTCCAACTGCCGTCGAAACGTTCGCTCCAAGTCTTGCAACGGGCATGTAGCCAACAAGCGCTGCCGCACAGACGATGGCGTTATCAATAGCCTCCTCGGTTGCCAACAAGCGCGCTGCGACAGTGCGGGCGATTTCCATTTTCTCAGACAAATTCAATCTCCATGACCAGACCAAGCCCGAGGCTCATTCACGGCATAGTGATAAGTTCGAAGTTCTGCATAGCTGACACGAGCACGCTCAAGGTCAGCGCGGATGCAAAAGAAATTACCAATATCATCACGATTACCTGACCACAATGATACATAGAAATGTACTTCGAAAAATTCACCATCCTGATAAAGCTGACAAGCATATCAGTACAGCCTTCTGCAAAAAACCGATGGCCACCGATTTCAGAAAGGTAAGGATGATGACGAAACATTTCTCTATTTTTTCGGACCAATACCATACCTTCTTTTAAATTTTTCGAGCCGAAATGGATGGCGCCTGTCGATTTATGTCGGGTAGGTGTCGCAGCAGTTTTTTTTGTCCAGCCATAGTGCTGTGCAATGATAGCTGCCGCTTCACGACGGCCCTCAGTACCAAGTTGCCGACAAGTCTTCCTAATAATTCGTTCAACCTTTGCGGGCGCCATTCCAAGACAGCTTGCAACCCTGGGGCCAGACTTGCCTTCAAAGATTTCCATGAAGATGCGCCGTTGCTCATCGTCGAGCCTAGCTAGAAAAACCCCGCGGCGCATTGCGTCGCTCCCGTAAATGAATCGGCGACCCTGATGCCAACAACATGGCATTCGGTACGGTTAACGCAAGGTCAAACCGGCGGTTCTGGCAATTATATTATCTCCAATTTTTCATTGTAGCTAATTTTCTATAAAATTGAATGCATGCGCTCCTCCAGCCATTGATGTTTTCAAGGATCATATATCTAAATATTTTATTAATTTGGGAGTCGACTCCGATTGCGCGGCCGGTACTGACAGGCAGGCGTCATGTTGATAATCTGTTAATATCGAAACAGGTGTGCTAGCCGCACGCGGCGTGATCTGGCTGCAAATTACATTCGTTCTGGACCTCGATCTTCAAGACTCCGCGCTTTCGGCCGTAAATAGTTGTCCATAGGACTACTTAGGGGCGAGGCTAAGGTTATGGGAACTACAATAAACAGAATTGGACGACGGACCTTTCTTCTCGGCGGTGCGGCTACCGCCTCGTTTGCAACCGGAGTGACAGTACTAAATCGCGTCTTACCCATTGGAGCAGAGAGCAGATTGGGAATCCTCGAGCCGGTCGACACAGCTAAACCCCTGCTCAATGGGAGTGACATCATTACCGAGATTGCAGTCGAGAACGATATCGTTGTGCCGCTGAACAACCCGACGTTGATCAATGTTCCGATGCAAACAAATGGCAATGTCCTTCGCATCGACCTCAATCAGGCAAAATCAACGCTAAATCTCAGCAAAATTATTGTTGAAGTTGCCGATAATGGCCACACCTCTGAGGGTGGCGTGACAGAAGTCACCAGAAGGATAGTTGTAACGCG
The DNA here is from genome assembly GCF_031430775.1 of Sandarakinorhabdus sp. Classification (GTDB taxonomy): domain Bacteria; phylum Pseudomonadota; class Alphaproteobacteria; order Sphingomonadales; family Sphingomonadaceae; genus Sandarakinorhabdus. The sequence goes on from NZ_JANPCD010000076.1 coordinate 29,707, forward strand.
AGAGTTGGTTGGCCCTCTTGGGATTGATCTAACGAACGTTTATGGCGGCCAACGCCTGTTGCTTGTTCTGTCGGATAGTATTTTTTATCAAGACAGCCAGTGGCAGTCGCGTGTCGTTCAGGTTAGCTTCCTGGAAGGATGGATGGCGGGCGCACTTCCCACGACGATCAGCGGCGGGCGGCTGATCCGGAATGACTCGCTTCGGTATCCGCCTTTCCCGGTAAAGCCGGTGACTGCTCCATTTCGTCGCTCCACCCCGATTACAGGAATGCGCTTCGAGGTCACGGGAGCCAATGAGTTTGGCCGGGAGCGCAAGATGTTTGCCCGGGTCGAAGCTTGGGCGCACGTGGCTGGAGTCGATGGGCCTGCTTCGATTGCAACCGTTATGGAACCTTCCTTCAGTTCGCCGGCCGACAATTCACCGTCCCGCCTGACCGTGCCTATCTACGGTGTAACCGTTCATACTGACAGTTTGCCCGAGGGCGTAGGTGAAATCAGATATCGTGCATTTCCTTTTATCGGTCCGCCTTGGCAAAGCATGACCCATGGCGAGCCGTTTCCGACATTGTCTGCGCCGCGCGGCCTCCCATTCTGCAATGACAAGAGCGAAAGCTGGGCGCCAATTTTCGGCGTCGTTAGTCAAAGTGGCTCCGGCCTTGCCGGCACAGACACGTCAGGCCTCGCGCCCACCCTCGCAGCTGCAGTCGCAAGCGGCGTAACGTACCGAGACTGTGCGGCCCTTGCTTCCGCTGTGCGCCTCTTCAACCGCGCAGCATTGCCCGTGAATACACTTGTAGGCCCACTCCGACGCATTATGCCACACGACGATATCGCATCTGGCGTTGCGGTTCTCCGGCCGGTCGCAGGATCTGTGCCGGGGTCGAATTTTGGTTGCTATACGCTCAGATCCGCAATGTCGAACCAGGCTAACTTCCCTCCAGGCGCCACATGTTTCGAGATTCGCGGCGAAATGGGCACTGCGGACCCTGCGGTCAGGTTGCGCGGCGTTGACAGCACGGGCGTGGCAGTTTCCAGCGGCGCAAAGGGTCTGCCGTCGCGGGTTATTTTGCGAGGCATGTGGCTTGATGGCGGCGGCCTTTCTGGCACGGCCCACATCATTGCCGATGGAACGGCCGCGGCGGGCGCAACGACCACCAACCTGCACCCCAACAACTTTGCTTACATGGTAACAGAAGACTGCGCCATTACGGAAAACCCGGCAGCCGGGACGGCCGCGCCAGCGCGTTGGCGGTGTGGGTTCGTTTGGGACTATCGGCTGAGACACGAGGGAATCACGGGGCAAGCCGCCATGGGCACCGTGACAACGTTTGGCGGAATCGTCTGTAGCGTCGGCAGCTCATACAGCAGGCCGACCATGCTCAACGGCATGCCACTTACCACCTTGCTCGCCGCGAAAATGCGCAACGTCGGTGTGCGCGATCAGGAGCGTACAGCTCCCCAGTTGGCAAGCGGGCGCATTCTGATGAACGTTCGCTTTGATTATGATGTGCCATTCACCTCACCGATGATCAGCCTCGCAATGCAAAGGCAAAGCGTTGGGGGGCTGGCTGTCGTCAACGTATTTTGCCGTGGCACCGTGACCAGCGGCGGCCCTGCAGTGCAAATAAGCGCAGACGGGTCATTTCAGGCGGTCGACAACCTCATCATGCGCTATTTCTCGCACGATCTGTCGTCCGCCAACCCTAGCGATGGGCGTTGCAACATCCTGTATCAAGATCAGGGATATGTCCGGGTCGAAAAAATCGGTACAATGGCATTCTGCGCCTTTCGGTCTTACAATATTAAAGGCGATAACTTCATGGCACAGCAGAGACCTGGCTCTGCATCACAGACATATGTCGCTACCAACAGTTACGGACAAGGCGCACTTGTCCATGATTCCGCCGGGGCGGCCACTTCTACTTCATCTTTTTTTCAGGCGATCAGGCAAGTTAACGCCAACGCGAGCGATTGGGCTCCATTGCGCGACGCAAGTGCCTGGCTGTCTATCGGACAAGTCTTTGGTCAAGCCTACGGCCAGCAGCCTCGCCGTCAGGGTAACGCGCGGTTCCGCTATCATATTGGGTCAAAGGGCAATGTTGCAGCAACAACATACAATGGGGCGGTTCCCGGAGTGAACTCAGGCTACGGATTTGCTTGGAGTGCTGACGGCACAGTCCAGACCAGCTTCGATGCCTTCTTTTCCAATCGGGCAGGGGACAACTACCGCCCCTCCGGCAACAGCCCTCTCTTGAACCGCGTTCAAGCCGGCCAAGCCTGCATGCCCTTCGATCTTTCTGGCAACGCCCGGCTGGACAATGGCAGTGGTGCCGCCGGGGCTTATGAGAGGATCTAACGATCATTAATGGTATCATGCAGCTGCCGAGAAGACCCCGTTCCACTGTTCCCGCCCCCGTCAGTGGGACAGGTGAACGCGCATGTTCAACCGTTCCGATCTTGGTTCAACAGGCGTTCAGTCGTTGTCGTCAGTTATGGCACCAGCTTTGTAGGCTTTGATCACCCGGTTGACCGTGCCCAAGCTAGTGCCGACATCCTTGGCGATATCGCGCTGCGACATGCCCTCCATATGCAGGGCAACAATGCCCTCGTCACGGGCATTGGATGCGCTGCGTTCCGCCCATGTGTCATCTTTCAACTGCGCTTCGAACGCCTCGGCATCGTTGCCCATAAGGCCCCGTGCCTTGGTGAATTCGACGATCATGCGCGCTCCTTCGGTCGCCTTGTAATCGGCTGGCCGTGACAGCTTGATCACAGTGTCCATGATATCCTCGCGCCGGCTGGTGCCGCGCTGGTCACCACCCTTGCCGGCATGGTGCAGGAACAGGACCGAACCCCCGGCGCGCCGCTGCCCCAAGGCCCACCCTTGCAGGGCACTCCAGCTATCGGCCTCGTTCTCTTTACCCGTACGGCACAGCGTGGAAATGTTATCGACGATTATCAGGTCAAAGCCTTCGAGGCAGGGGGCGAAGCGCGCCTGTCCTTCGGCAGTCGAAAGATCGGGAAGCCCGTCGGGGCGCAAATCGGATGCCAAAATGGAAAGGTTTATCTCTGCAAGCCTGAAGTTCGCGACACCGGCTGTTGCCGCCTTGAAGCGCTCAATCAGCGCAGCGCCGGGCATCTCGCCGTCGATATAAAGGACGCGTCGCGGGGTTTCGGCTTCCCACCGCAGGAACCGCGTGCCCGTCGCCACCGCCACTGCCATGCCCACGCCAAGCTGCGCCTTTCCGCAGCTGCGCGGCCCGAACAGCATGTTGATCGATTTCTCGGCCAGGATCGGCGACAGCAGGTTCCGCCGTGGCGGAATATCGAGGCGCAGAAACTCCGACAATCCCAACGGGCACAGCGGCACCGGAGCTTCAAGGTCAATAGCCACTTGGATGGCACCCGGAATGGGATCAGTCATGTTGCGTGTCCTTGAACAGATCGTTGAAATCCGCGCCTTCGTGCGATGGAGTTTCAATTCCGCATTGTCGGCCCGCAACGCGCCACCGGCTTGCCGCTTCCCGCGCCGCAGCAAGGCCGGGCGGATCGTTGTCAGCATAGATCGTCAGCCGCTCGACACCGTGCAGCACCGGCACTTTTGAAAGCAGGCCCGCAGGGCAGGCCCAAACCGTCGCGCCAGTCATCGCCATGACGGAAAGCCCGGATTCCACGCCTTCACAAAGCCCCAAAACGGCTGGTGGCGCAGTCCCGCCCGCCAGACGGGCAACAGCGCCCCTCGCCCGCCCCAGCACCTTGTGAGGCAGCTTGCGGCCCTCATCATCACACGCGCGTTCGCCCTTTGGCGTCAAAGCCGTTCGCCTGATTCCCACCGTTTCGCCGCTCATCAGGTCCGACAACATCGCAAGCATGGCAGGCCGGCGATTACCCGGTCCGAAAGGGCAAGCCGGCGCAAACCGAATGCGATCGGCCGGCATCATACCCAGCAGCGACAGACGAAGGCCCCTGCCTTTAAGATAGGTAGCGACCGGCGAGCGCTCTGGCGACAACGCACCGTCCCAGATCGCCAGCGCCGCGCGAACACGGTCGTGATCGTTGGTCAACTTGGGCCGGTCAGCGACAGGCCTGCCCGCACTGTTCGGCACAAAGATTGGCCCGTCACCAAGCCATCGAAGCGCCGCCGCCATATCGCCGCCGCGCTGGCGCTGGATCAATGCGATCACCCCGCCGCCTGTGCCTGCCTCATGATCACGCCAAAGCCCACGCGCGATATCGATCGAAAGTGACCCGCGCCGGCCGTAACGCCATTCCGTCGCCGTGCTCAATGCACGCACCGGTTCGCCAAGCAACGCCAGGGCAATGCCCGGCATCGCCGAAGCGATGTTGTCGCCGGTCATGGCGCACCGCCGATTCGCGCCAATTCGGCGACAACATTGGCGGGGCCATCCGTAACGCCCCGGCGCATCAGCCATGCACGGACAAGCGCTTCACGCGGCCCGCAAATGCTGTTAGTTTTGAGCTGGAGAGATGTGCTGTCCGCAACAATCTCAAACGGCCCCGTTCCCGGCCTGCCAGCCGGGGCGGGGTTTCGTTTGTATCGCCTCAACGTTCAAGCGCCCGGCTTTGCAAGGCTGTCCGAAAACGCCTCGATGCTCGACACGCGCACCAACGTGCGACGCCCGATCTTCACCGTATCGAGCAACCCGGCGTTTATCAGCTCATAGGTTTTCGACCGCCCGATGCCCAAGACATTCGCCGCAACGACAATTGATGTGTTGATAGGTTTCATGATGGCCTCGCCATTGACCGCCGGACCGTCCCGGCCGCCAGGAACTGGTACCGAATCCCACCGTGATGATAGACGCCAAAAGGAACAAAAAGGTTTCGAAACTCCTTCCTATTCTTTTTGTTCAGCCCTTAAGGCTCTGACCTCGCGAAGCAATTTGTGTGCCCGCTGCAGCGCGACGAAAGGGGTTTCCCCTATTTCGATGTGAGCGAGGGACATGCATTCCTGCACATACACTCCAACAACTCGTTTGAAATCTGCATCAGAAAGGCCCATCAAAGTGGCCTTCACACGATCGGCAACTTCTTGATGTGACTTAGACGGTGGCCGACCCACCTTCGGTAACGCTGCATTGGACGATGAAATCGTCGTCGGTTCGTTAACTGGTGCGGCAGTGCTGAGGGCCGGCTCTGATGCCGACGCCGAAATTTTGCCATCGCTTGTGCGATATTCAGGCAGATCATCGAAGTCGAATTCAGCGAGAGATACGTATGCCCCAACTCTGCGTGACCAGCTCGCTATTAGCACCTCTAGAGCTTTACGATTTTCATCAGTAAGTCTTCCGTATCGAGAAGCTGGTGGCGCAATTACGCTCTCCCACCCGTCAAATGATACAGTCTCTACATCAATTATGTATTTAAACCATTCATCAAAACACTCTCTGCTTTTACAAATTTTGGTAACTTCATGGTGGGTTTCTTTCACAAAACTTTCGAGGCACTCTCCAATCGTATCAACAATTGCCTTTTCATAGGAATGACTACCCATCCGGTTGTTGATGCTAAATCGCGTCATCACCGCATCAAGTCTCGAAACTCGAGTTCTCATTGCCTCGTCGGCAAAGTATTTCAGTGCCGTGTTGAGCCGTTGCCGTGCGCGATCGTCCATGACGGCGTTATGCAGCGCTACGCAGCAGTTTCAAAGGATTTCACGCTGCTGAAAGGCTAACGACGTTTTCCTTCTCGACGATACCAAGCCCGGCTGCATATTGCCGGATCGCAGCCGACACATGCGACGGCGCCAGATGCGCATAATGCTTCAACGTGATGCGCTGGTCGGCCTGCCCCAAGGCCTGTGCGATGATCGCCATCGGCACACCTTGCCGTGCCAATCGCGCACCAAACGTCCGGCGCAGGTCATGAAAGGTGGCCCGCTCGATGTTGGCGCGCAAGCTGGCAGCATCAAGCTTGCGTCCCTGCTCACTCGCGCCCCATGACTTGTTTTCCACCTTAGGGAACAACAGGTCGCCGGGCTGCTTGCCCATGGCCGCACGCTTGAACAGCGCCGCGCCTTCTTCTTCAAGATAGACGATGTGCGCCCGCCCGCCCTTGGTCGTCTCGAAGCCCAAGGTTTTTGCCTCCGGGTCAAAATTGCGAACCGTCGACTTCACGATGTTGCCATAACGTGCGCCCGTCAGCAGCGCAGCTTGCACAACCGGCCGGAAATCCGCGTCTGTTGCGTTCACCAGCCGCTTCAATTCATCGTCGGTCAAGAACCGCAACTTTGCACTGTCCACATTCTTGAACGGCTTGACCTTGCGCCACGCATGGTCGCTGGCGATATGGCCATCTCGAAACGCCACATTCAGCGCAGCCTTCAAAACAGTGAAATCCCGGTTCGCCGTCGATCGGCGACGCCTGATTCCTTCGTCCCCGACCGTCACTCTCGTCTTTGCCTTTGTGGCACCACTTGCCGTCCGCACCCGCGCCGGCGCTTCAGACCTTTTGCGCAGCCATGCCGTCAGCAATCCGACCGTCAGCTTGGCGGTATCCACATCGCTAAGCTCCGGACGGATGATCACGTCGACACGTGACCGGGTTGCGGCAACTGACTTGCCGGTGAATTGCTCCATGTAATCATCAAGCGCTTTCCCGACCGTGTAAGGCTCGGCCGGCACCCTTGAGGGCCGATCGCCCGCCGTGACAAGATAGAACCACACGCGCGCCGCCGTCTGCGCCTGCTTGAAGTCGAGAATGCGTTCGCCGTCAGCATCGCTTGTATCGTCGGCTTCACCCAAACCCGATTTGACATAGCCCTTGGTTGAATGACCGCTCGCCCGAAACCGCGCCACCCAGCGTCCGCCGCGCTTGCCCTTGGCATAGCCCAGGTGCGCCCCTTCCGAGATCAACCGCCAATAGGGTTCCGTCCGGACCAAAAGCCGTTCCCGCGCCGCCCGCGTATCAATCCGAGCATCCTTGACCGTCCGCGCCATCGCCTTGCCTCCAACCTCGTTGCTGATTTCCGAAATCCGGCAACAACTCGGCAATATCTATGGGCGAACGTCGGCAAACATTCAAGAACTAAGCATTGATTTACAAAGTGGTTATGCATCACCAGCACACTTCAGCGGACAGAATATACCGCCCTTTCACGGCGAAAACACGGGTTCGATTCCCGTAGGGATCACCACTCTTTCAAGATGGGTGCGCTGGCGGTCAGAGACAGAAATCGCTGCCAGGCACGATGGGACTCGCTACTTGTCGTCATCGTGCTACGCTCCGCATGCGATCTGTTGCGCTGCTGGTTGCGGGCGGCATAACTGCGAATACTGAAACGCCGGCTTTGGCCTGAATTCAAATTGATCGTGCGCGCCAAGTCATTTGGGAGGCGAAGTCGAAAATGGCTCAAGCCAAGGAAACGGCCATGTTTCTGACTGTCGGGATAGGCGCTTCGGCGGGCGGCCTCGAGGCGTTCAAAAGCTTTTTCGCTGCCCTGCCATCCGATTCCGGCATGGCTTTCGTGCTTGTCCAACATCTCTCGCCCGATCACAAAAGCATGCTGGCAGAGCTGGTCGGCAAATTCACCACCATGGACGTGATCGAGGCGACAGACGGCGTGGCGGTCAAGCCTGACTGCGTGTTCGTCATCCCGCCCGATGCCACCATGACCATCAGCGGCGGTTGTCTCAGGGTCGTCCATCCCGCGCCGCCGCGCGATCGCCGCCGGCCGATCGACACCTTTTTCCAGTCGCTGGCCGAAGATCAAGGCGAGAGCGCGATTTGCATCATCCTTTCTGGCACTGGCAGCGATGGCTCGCTCGGCCTGACCGCTGTCAAGGAACACGGCGGCCTCACGCTCGCGCAGGCCGAATTTGACAGCCACGCCATGGCCGGAATGCCGGAAAGCGCGGCGAACACCGGCCTGGTCGACGACGTGCTGGCGGTAGGGGATATGCCCGCGCGGATCATCTCGCACCAGCGCCACCTGGCCGGCATCGCTGGGGGCAAGGACGAAGACGGGATCCATTTGGAGACCGCGTCCCAACTTACCGCGATCTTGCGTGCGCTTCATGCGCGCACCGGCCACGACTTCAGTGAATACAAGGAAAAGACACTCGTACGCCGGCTCCAGCGCCGGATGCAGGTGCTTCAGGTCGAAACGCCCCAGGCCTATCGGGAACGATTGAAGGAATTCCCCGAAGAGCTTGATCTCTTGCTCCGAGAACTGCTCATCAGCGTCACGCATTTTTTCCGTGATCCTGCCGCTTTTGACGCCTTGAACGAAACAGTCCTCAAGGGATTGATGGCATCGCGCGACGCCACCGACGAGATACGCATCTGGGTGCCGGGATGCGCCACGGGGGAGGAAGCCTATACGATCGCGATTCTGCTGCGCGAGGCGATGGACACGCGGCGCCCCCGGCCCAAGATACATATCTTCGGCACCGATCTCGACGAGCGCGCCATAGCGAAAGCGAGGGTCGGCCACTATCGCAAGCCCATTGCCGGGCTGTCTGCCGAACGGCTTGAACGCTGGTTCACGGTTGATGGCGACGGCTATTGCGTGGCTCCGGAAATCCGCGAAATGTGTGTCTTTTCAGCACATAGTGTCATCAAGCATCCGCCCTTTTCAAAACTCGACCTGGTGTCATGCCGGAACCTGCTGATCTATCTCGATGCCCCGATGCAGGACCGGGTCATCCGAACGTTTCATTACGCCCTCAAGCCAGGCGGCAAGTTGTTCCTCGGGCTATCCGAATCGGTAAGCCGCGCCACCAAGCTGTTCGGCACCTGCGACAAACGTCACCGCATCTTCGAACGCCGCGATGTCCTCACACCATCGCTTCCCCCCTTCTCGGCAGGACACCGGACGGCGGAACGCGCCGCGGTCGACACCGGGCGACTGGCCACAGACGAACAGATGGACAAGGATGTCCGCCGGATCATGGAGAAGCATTCTCCGCCCTATCTGCTGCTGGACCGCGCCAACAAGATTGTCCGGTTTTCCGGTGGCGCCGCCGGGCCTTATCTGGAGCCATCACCGGGTCCGGCAAGTTTTGCGCTGCTGGATATCCTGCGCAAGTCGCTCAGGCCTGCCGCGCGCGAAGTGTTGCAGCAAGTGCGGAGCGCAGGCGAGCCGGTGCGGCGCGACGAAGTGCCGATCCGCATCGATGGCAAGCCGCGCCTGGTCAGCATCGTTGCCGAACGGCTTGCCGCCAGCGGTCCGGAATCCGACTATGTCGTGCTGGCATTGCATGACGCGGGGCCGGGCCACGCCCGCGCCAAGGCTGGCGACGATGGCGCGAAATCGACCGAGGACCTGCATGCGCTGGAGCAGGAACTGCGCACGACGCGCACCCAGCTGCAATCGACGATCGACGAGCTGGAAACCACCAACGAAGAAATGAAATCGTCGAACGAGGAATATCAGTCGGTCAATGAGGAACTGCAATCTTCCAACGAGGAACTGGAAACCGCCAAGGAGGAGATGCAGTCGGTCAACGAGGAATTGCAGACGATCAACGGCGAGATCGGCAGCAAGAACGAGCAGCTGACACTGCTCAACAGCGATCTGTCGAACTTTCTCGAAAGCACGGAAATCGCTACGCTGTTCCTCGACCAAGGCTTGCGCGTCCGGCGCTTCACGCGCGGCGTCAACGAGGTTTTTCATCTCCGCGATGCCGACATCGGCCGGCCCATTACCGAAATCGTCAACCTGTTGGATTATCGGGAGCTGCAACGCGATGTGAAGGCCGTGCTGCGCAATCTTTCGACCGTGGAGCGCCAGGTCGCGGTCGAAGGCGCCAAAACCACCTACACGCTGCGCATCCGCCCCTATCGCACTGTCGCCAATGTCATCGACGGGGTGGTCATGACATTCGTCGATATCACGGGTCGTCAAGCTGCAGACGAGGCCATGCGCATCAGCGAGGCCAAATTCCGGATGCTCTTCGACGTCATCGACGAAGGCTTCTGCACCATGGAAAAGATCGATACCCGTCCCGGCGCGCCATCCGACTATCGCTATCTGAGCGCCAATCCCGGCCTCGTGAAGCAGAGCGGCGTTACGGACATCGTTGGCAAGACGATCCAGGAAGTTGCCCCGAACGAATCGCAGGGCTGGTGCGATATCTATGACAAGGTCTGGGAAACCGGCGAGCCGGTGCGCTTCGAGCGGGAGTTCATCTCGCAAGGGCGTTTCCTGGGCGTTTATGCCTTCCGGTTCGACGAAGCCGGCCAGCGCAGACTGGGCACGATCTTTCTCGATATCAGCGACCGCAGGCGTCATGAAGACCAACAGGAACTGCTGCTGAAGGAGATGGATCACCGCATCAAGAACCTGTTTGCAGTCACCGGCAGCATCGTGTCCCTGAGTGTGCGGTCGGCAAAATCGCCGAAAGACATGGCCGAGACGATCCAGGGTCGGTTGCGTGCAATGGCGGCTTCGCATGACCTGGTTCGGCCTCGGGGCATGTTTTCAGGGGTCGCAGCAACCAAAACGAGCCTGGCCGAAATTTTGGAAACCATCTTGCGGCCCCATGTCGGGGCCAGCGATGTCGAGGGCAGTGTCCGCGTTCTCACCAGCGGTCCCGCGGTTACCGTGAGCGGCGATGCCGTCACCAGCCTGTCGATGGTCCTCCACGAACTTGCGACCAACGCCACCAAATATGGCGCATTGTCGGCGCCCGGCGGCCGTGTCGAAATCCTGTGGGAAATCCGCAAGCAGCGCCTTGAGCTGACATGGACGGAGCACGGCGGGCCGCGCATCGATGGCCCGCCTGAACACAAGGGGTTTGGCACCATGCTTGCCCGCAACAGCATCGCGGGCCAGCTTGACGGCCAGATACGCCATGACTGGAATTCTGCCGGGCTGGTCGTGCATCTTTCGGTTGCTTCGGAACGACTTGCCCCGCCGATGGTTGAGGCACGGCAAGATACCCCGTAACATAATCAAGGCCCTGATTTGCTGAACAACGCCTCCATTCTCGTCGTCGAAGACGAACCCATCATCGGCATGGCGCTGGCGTTTGCCATCGAAGACGCAGGTGGCCAGGTGGTCGGGCCAGTCGCCAGCATCAAGTCGGCGCTAGCGCTGTTGGAAACGCAGGGCGTCGCGGCGGCAATCATGGATGTGAACCTGACAGACGGGGTCATTTCACCCGTGGTGGACTATCTGATGCAACGCGGCGTGCCGTTGATTCTGCAAACCGGCGTCGGCATTCCGGCCGATCTTGCCGCGCGTTATCCCGACCTTGTCGTGCGGATCAAGCCGGTCGTTGCAGATGTGCTGGTGGCAGAACTTGCGGCGCTGATCGTCAAGGGATTGATGGCCGAGAAATCAGTTCCGGGTTACTGACAAGGCCGCCATTGGCCGCAGTATTAGTTTGACAATACACCATGACCCTCGGCACACATGCGCATTGTCGAAATGCGTGGGGAGAGCCGAACATGCGCAATACCGGATTGGGCGCAGTACTTCTGATGGCAGGTGCTGTGCAAAGCGTGGGCGCCCTTGCCCAAAGCGCGGATGAACTCGTGGCAAAAAACCTTGCCGCGCGGGGCGGTCCAGCCGCCATTGCAGCGCTGGGTTCGGTCGGTTTCGATGGCAGGCTCGTGTTCCCCGGCGGCTTTGAGCTCACCTACAAGGAAACCCGCAGCAATGCCGGCGCCGTGCGTGTCGATGCGGCGTTGCAGGGGCTGACGCTGGTGCAGGCCTATGACGGCAAGTCCGGCTGGCGCATCAATCCGTTCCAGGGCCGCAAGGATGCGGAACGGATGAGCGACGATGAAGCGCGCAGCATTGCCGATACCGGCTCCATTGCCGGGCCGCTGCTTTCGGCCAGCAAGGATGGCAGCACGCTGACCTATCTGGGCCGGGAGGATTTCGACGGCACCGATACCTACAAGATCAAGGTCAGCCAGAAGGACGGCGACGAATTCGTCTATTTCCTCGACCCCGATTCGATGCTGGAAGTGAAGATGACCGAAACCCGGCGCATTCGCGGCACCCAGACAGTGTCGGAATATGAATTCGGCGATTACGAGGCCGTAGGCGGCGTCATGTTCCCGATGTCGGTCGAAACCGGACCGCCGGGCGCCAGCGAGCGGCAGCGCACCATCATCGCCGCCGGCACCGCAAACGCTGCGGCACCGGCAAGCCTGTTCGCCCAGCCGGCCAGCCCGGCTGCCGTCAAGTGATCACAGGGAAGGATATCGCCATGAAGACCCTTCTTCTCGCTGGCTCCATGCTGGCACTCGCTGCGCCTGCCCTTGGGCAGGTGGCCCCGTCCGGCATTTCCGGGCTTGGTGTGCGCAACATCGGTTCGGCCAGCATGTCCGGCCGCATCGCCGCTCTTGCTGCCCGCGCTGAAAAGGACGGCAAGGTGACGCTGTTCGTCGGCGCTGCATCCGGCGGCGTCTGGAAATCCGAAGACGGCGGCACCAGCTTCACCCCCAAATTCGACCGTCAGCCGGTGCAGTCCATCGGCGACATCGCGCTTGATCCGACCAACCCGCAGACCGTCTGGGTCGGCACTGGCGAAACCTGGACGCGAAATTCGGTGTCGCTGGGCGACGGTGTCTACAAATCCACCGATGGCGGCGACAATTGGACCAAGATGCCGCTGCCCGATGTCGAACGCGTTGCCAGCATCGTCGTGCACCCGGCCAACGGCAACATCGTCTATGTCTGCGCTGCCGGTGCGCTGTGGTCCGACAGTGCCGATCGCGGTGTCTATAAAACCGGCGATGGCGGCAAGACCTGGGCCAAGGTGCTGGTGGGCACCAACCTGTCCACCGGCTGCGCCTCGCTCAGCCTCGATCCGGCCAACCCGGAACGCCTGATGGTCGGGCTGTGGGATTTCCGCCGCAAGGGCTGGACCTTCCGTTCTGGCGGCGAAGGCCCCGATGCCCCGTCGGGCAGCGCCATGATGGTGTCGGACAATGGCGGCGCAGTGTGGAAAAAACTGGATGCCACCAACACCAAGGGCCTGCCCAAGGGCCCCTGGGGCCGCATCGAGGTGGTGCATGCACCAAGCAACGCCAAGCGGGTTTATGCCTTTGTCGAACATGTGCGCTCGGCGCTTTATGTTTCGGACGATGGCGGACTGAGCTTTGAGGAGCGCGACCGCAGCCAGAACATGGTGTGGCGGCCGTTCTACTTCTCCAAGATGGTCGTCGACCCGCTGAATGCCGACCGCGTGTTCAAGATGAACCTGCGCATGATCGTGTCGGACGACGCGGGCAAAAGCTTTTCCGATACCGCCGGTGGCAGCCATGCCGACTGGCACGATGTCTGGGTCAATCCGACCAACACCAGGCATCTGATCGGCGCCGATGATGGCGGTTTGTGGATCAGCCATGACGGGGGGAGCAAATGGTGGAAGGGCAACAACCTGCCCATCAGCCAATTCTATCATGTCGCGGTGGACGAGCGTGACCCTTATCAGGTCTATGGCGGCTTGCAGGACAACAGTTCCTGGGTCGGTGACAGCGAATATCCGGGCGGTATCACCAACGCCCGCTGGGAAAATCTGTACGGCGGCGATGGTTTCTGGGTGCTGCCCGATCCGGTCAACCCCGATCATGTCTATGCCGAATATCAGGGCGGCAACCTGGCGTGGATCAACCGCAAGACACTGGAGCAAAAGGCCATCCAGCCCAAGCCCGGCTACAAGGAAAAACTGCGTTTCAACTGGAACACGCCGCTGGCGCTGTCGGCCCATGAAAAGGGTACGCTGTACATGGGCAGCCAGTTCC
>NZ_JANPCD010000077.1:0-43028 GCF_031430775.1 Sandarakinorhabdus sp.
GGAATGGCGTGGCGGGTCAGCACCGGAGTCATCAGCACGTCCATGCCGGCAAAGCTGGCATTATAGGCCTCGCGGTAGCTAAACAAGCGGCCGATGATGGCGCGGGCATCGGCCTGGGCAATCGCGGCGCCGCGTGCCGCAAGATACGCTGTCAGCGGTTCGAGCCTTGCCGCTGCATCGGCGCCAAGCTTGCTGCGAACCTCGCCAGCGGAGCGTGCCGCGGCCATCGCCCAGAAATCGGTGAAATCACGCGCAAAATCAGATGGCGAGAACGACCATTCGGCATCGACGACCTTGTGGCCCAACCGGGTCAGCAACGCACGGGCACCGGCGATGGCGGCCATCACCTCGGCATCGGGCACGGTGCCATTGGCAGTGGCGGTAAGCACGCCGATGGTCAGCGGGCCGGTCTGCCCCGCCGGAACCAGCGGCGCCAGCCCTTCGGCGCCGGCCTGTTGCAGGCGCAACAGCGCAAAGGCGCTGTCCCGCACGCTGCGCGTCAGCACATGATCGACGGCGATATCGGCGGCATCATCCTTGGGCGTCATGCCTTTTGATCGCCCGCGTGACGGCTTGAAACCGAAAAGCCCGGTCAGCGAGGCCGGGATGCGGATCGAGCCGCCGCCGTCATTGGCATGGGCGATGGTGACGACGCCCGATGCCACCGCCGCCGCGCTGCCGCCCGATGACCCGCCCGGCGACAGGTCGGGGTTCCATGGGTTGCGCGTCGGCCCGCGCGCCAACGGCTCGGTCACGCACATCAGGCCGAATTCGGGTGTCGCGCTCTTGCCGATGGGGTTCAGGTCAAGGCCGGTCAACGCCGCGACAAACGGGTCGTCGGCCTTGGCGGGCGGCACATCGGCAAAGGCGCGGCTGCCGTTACGGGTCGGCTGGCCCTGCCAATCGTTCAAGTCCTTGATGAGCGTCGGCAGCACCGGGGCGGCGCCGGGCACCTTGGGCAGGCGGTCGGCCGCAGCCCGGTCGATCAAAACGGCGCAGTTCAGCTTGGCCTGCGCCGCTTCCAGCCGGGTGATCGCAGCTTCGGTGACGGCGCGGGCGCTGGTGTGGCCAGCGATGATGTGCTGGGCCAGCGCCTGGGTGTCATCGGGCACGGCCACTGCGGCAAGCGCCGGCAATGGCAGGGCCGCAGCAGTGCCGGCCGCCAGCAACTGGCGGCGATCGAGACGCAGTTCCATGGCTATTTGCTTTTGCGAAACACGCGGCGGCCCGCAACCCAGGTTTCACGCACGGCGATTTTCCACAGATCGCCCGGCGGTGAGGCAAACGGGTCGGTGTCGGTGATGATGAAATCGGCCCATTTGCCCGGAGTCAGCGTGCCGACCTTGTTCTCGGCATGGCCGGCAAAGGCCGCGTCCGTGGTGAAGGCGGCGAATGCCTGCTGCAGGGTCATTGCCTCGGCCATGCGCCAGCCTTCGGGCGGCAGGCCATCGCGCGACTGGCGGGTGACGGCGGCGTGCAAACCAAAAAAGGGATTGGGCGGCTCGACCGGGAAATCGCTGCCGCCGGCAATGCGCGCGCCGCTGTCGATGATTGTTTTCCATGCATAACCGCCCGCCAGCCGGGCCTCGCCGACGCGCGCTTCGGCCATGCCCTTGTCGGACGTGGCGTGGGTGGGCTGAATGCTGGCGATGATGCCGAGCCGGGCAAAGCGCGGCAAATCTTCGACAGCGACGATCTGCGCGTGTTCGTTGCGGTGCCTGAGGGCGCTGCGCTGGCTTTCGGGCATGGCAGCAAAGGCGGCGAGCACCGCGCCATTGGCTGCATCGCCGATGGCATGGACATTGACCTGGAAGCCGGCCGCAGAGCCTTGCAGGATCATCTGGCGCAACTGGGTTTCAGGGAAGAACGGCAACCCGCGCGAATTGGGCGCGTCGGTATAAGGCTGCATCATCCAGGCGCCGCGACTGCCCAAGGCGCCATCGGCTTGCAGCTTCATCGCCATCATCGCCAGCCGGTCGTCCCAGCCCCAGCCGATGGGGCCGGACGGGGCAACTTCGGCGCGATTTTTCGGCCCATAGGCCATGGCATAGATGCGCGTCGTCAGCTTGCCGGTGTCGGCATAGCGGACGTAACGGTCCCAAACTTGCCGGTCCATGCCGGCATCATGCACGCTGGTCAGGCCTACGCTGGCCATGGTGCGCAGGGCCGCGTCGAGCACTGCATCGCCCTCGGCCACTGTCGGCGCCGGCATGACATCGGTGACCAGTTTCATGGCGGCATCGACCAGCACGCCCGACGGATTGCCGGCGGCGTCCTTTTCGATGCGGCCACCAGCCGGATCCGGCGTGTCGCGGGTGATGCCGGCCGCCTTTATGGCAGCACTGTTCACCCAGCCGGCATGGCCATCGACGCGTTCGAGAAAGGCCGGGCGGCCGCCGGTGGCAGCGTCCAGCTCGGCGGCGGTGGGGAAGCGCCCGATGGGTTGGCCGCCTTCGCTCCAGCGTTCCTGGTTCCAGCCGCTGCCCTTGATCCAGCCGCTTTTCGGCGTGCCCTTGCGGATGCGGGCCTGCGCTTCCGCGATGCTGGTCGTGCCATTCAGGTCGATGGCGAGCTTGAGTTCCCCCAATCCCATGACATGGCCGTGCGCGTCGATCAGGCCAGGGAGCAGCGTGGCGCCCTTGAGATTGATCTTCTTGCCTTTGGGCAATGCCGCGCCGGCAGGAAAAGTCGCCACGACATGGCCGTCATCACCGACCTGAAGCGCAGCGAACCGCTGAAGGGCGCCGTCGCCGCCCAGCGTGTAGCCATTGGCGTTGATATACAGCGTGTCGGCAATGGCCGGCGAAGCCGCAAGCGCCAACGGCGCCGCTACGAAGGCCAGCAAAGCGGCCAGTGATGCGTGTATTTTCCCCATCTTCGCAGCCTAGGACGGCTGCCGCCTTGCCGCAAGCCGCCTGCCGCAAACCTGGTATCAGCGCACCAGCCGGCGGATCAACGACGACGTGTCCTGGCGGCCGCCGCCCATGCCTTGCACATCGGCGTAGAATTGATCGACGAGCGCGCCCAGCGGCAGCGGCACACCGAGCCGGCGCGCTTCATCCAGCGCCAAACCGAGGTCCTTGCGCATCCAGTCCACGGCGAATCCGAAATCGAATTGCCCGCGCGCCATGGTGCCGGCACGGTTGTCCATCTGCCAGCTTTGCGCCGCGCCCTTGGAAATCACATCGACGACCGCATCCAGATCAAGGCCGGCAGCGCGCCCCAGCGCCAGCCCTTCGGACAGGCCTTGCAGCACGCCGGCGATGCACAGCTGGTTGACCATCTTGGTCAATTGACCCGCGCCGGCCGGGCCCATGTGGCCCATGCGTTTTGCATAAGCCTGCATCACCGGACTTGCAGCGGCGAACGCCGCCTCGCTGCCGCCGCACATGATCGTCAGCGCGCCGTTTTCAGCGCCCGCCTGCCCGCCCGAAACGGGCGCGTCGAGCACCAGCAAACCCCGCCGGTCGCCAACATCGGCCAGTTCGCGGGCGATGGCGGCCGACACTGTGGTGTGATCGACGAACAGGCTGCCGGGCGCCATGGCGACAAAGGCGCCATCCGGCCCCAGCGTCACGGCACGCAGATCGGCATCGGCGCCCACACAGGCCAGCACCACGTCGGCACCATCAGCGGCAGCGGCGGGCGTGGCGGCTGCGCGGCCACCGTGCGCCGCCACCCACGCATCGGCCTTTGCGGGCGTGCGATTGTAGACGGTGACATCATGGCCGGCATGGACAAGATGGCGAGCCATGGGGGCGCCCATGACGCCGAGGCCGAGAAAGCTGATCTTCATGGACAAGCGATAGCGCCGCGTGGCGGGCGCGGGCAAGGGCCAAGAGGTGGCGCCTGGTCGGCAGGGGTAGAATTGCCGCACGCTGCCAGTTACACAGCGCCATGACCGTCCCCTCTCCCCTCGCCCATAACAATTTGCCCATCTGCCTCGCCGATGTCGAAGCGGCGGCCATCGCGATCGAAGGCGCCGTCATCCGCACGCCGTGCCTGCGATCCGAAACCCTGTCGCAGGTGACAGGCGCCGATGTCTGGCTGAAGTTCGAAAATCTCCAGTTCACTGCCGCCTACAAGGAGCGCGGCGCACTGAACAAGCTGCTCAGCCTGACCCCTGAGGAGCGGGCGCGCGGCGTTATCGCGGCCTCGGCCGGCAACCATGCCCAAGGGCTTGCCTATCACGCCAGGCGGCTGGGCATCCCGGCCACCATCGTCATGCCGCGCTTCACCCCCATCGTGAAGGTGCAGCAGACCGAAGGGCACGGCGCCCATGTCGTGCTGCACGGCGAAAAGTTCGAGGATGCCGACGCGCATGCCCATGAACTGGCGGCCAAGCGCGGCTTTGTGTTTGTCCACCCCTTCGATGATGCCCGTGTCATGGCGGGCCAGGGCACGGTCGGGCTGGAAATGCTCGCCGATGTGCCCGATCTGGATATGCTGGTCGTGCCGATCGGCGGCGGCGGGCTGATTTCGGGCATTTCGACGGTTGCCAAGGCTCTGAAGCCGGGCATCGAAGTGATCGGTGTCGAGGCCGAGCTTTACCCATCGATGTATGCCCTGATGAAGGGCCAGACGATGGTGTGCGACGGCGATACGCTGGCCGAAGGTATTGCGGTCAAGACGCCGGGCGTGCTGACATCGCAGGTTGTGCGCGCGCTGGTCGATGACATTGTGCTGGTCGGCGAACGCGATCTGGAAACGGCGGTGTCCATGCTGCTGACCATCGAAAAGACCGTGGTCGAAGGTGCGGGCGCGGCTGGTCTTGCGGCGCTGCTGGCGCATCCGCGCCGGTTTCGCGGGCTGAAGGTCGGGCTGGTGCTGTGCGGCGGCAATATCGACACGCGGCTATTGGCCAATGTGCTGCTGCGCGAACTGGCGCGGTCGGGCCGGCTGGCGCGGCTGCGCATCCGCCTGAAGGACAGGCCGGGCGCCCTGTTCGAAGTGGCGCGGATTTTCGATCAGCAGCAGGTCAATATCATCGAAATCTATCACCAGCGGGTGTTTACCAACCTGCCGGCCAAGGGCCTGATCACCGATATCGAATGCGAAACCCGCGACCGCGATCATCTCGACCGGTTGATCGAGGCGCTGCGCGCAGCAAGCTATGAAGTGCGTTCGATCGAAACCGATTGATCGCCCTTTCGGCGGGCACCCGATCACGGTAAAGAATCGTTAACGTTGAAAAAGCGTGTAGCTTCTGGCGGTTTGGACGCATTAGACTGCACACATGCAGCGGAGTCGGGCCGGACCAGCTGAACTCATAGGCCAGCGCCAGGGAGGGCGGCTTGACCGATCAGAGCTACCGCTTTCCGCGCTTCTTCGTGACGGCGCCAAGTCCCTGCCCGTATATTCCGGGTCGGACCGAGCGCAAGGTCTTTGCCGAAATCAAGGGTGACGATGCCCGCGACATGGCCGAAGCCCTGGGCCGCATCGGTTTTCGCCGCAGCCAGAATGTCGTCTATCGGCCGTCGTGCGACAGCTGCCAGGCCTGTGTGTCGGTGCGCGTGCCGGTGCAACGCTTTGCGCCGGGTCGCAGCCAGAAGAAACTGCTGGCCCGCCATGCCGACCTTGAAGTGCATGCCTGCCAGCCCTGGGCGACCGAGGAACAATGGGCGCTGCTGCGCCGCTATCTGGCGGCGCGCCACCCACAAGGCGGCATGGCGGCGATGGACACGCATGATTTCTCCGACATGATAGAACAATCACCGGTCGATACCGTGGTGGTCGAATATCGCGAACCGTCGGTGGATGGCCGACCGGGGCGGCTGGTGGGATGTTGCCTTACCGACAAGCAGTCGGACGGGCTGAGCATGATCTACAGCTTTTATGATCCCGATGCAGTCGGCAGGCCCGGTACAGCGGACCGCGCGGGCATGGGCAATTTCATCATCATGGACCACATCATGCGCGCCCGCCGCGCCGGCATGACCTATGTCTATCTCGGCTATTGGATCGAAGGCTGTGACCGCATGGCATACAAGACCAGGTTCAAGCCGGTCGAAGCCTTGATCGGCGGTGTCTGGCGCGAACAGGACTGAACCATTTCCAATCGGGCGCAATCGCCTGATGTTCAGGAAATCGCGGCCCGATCAAAGCCCGGCGCGCGCCATCAGGTCACGCGTCGAAGGATCGAAATCCGGCGCGGCGCCGGAGAGGGCCGCGATGGCCAATTCCTTGCCCAGTTCGACGCCCCATTGATCGAACGGATTGATGCCCATCAGTGCCGCCGCCACGAACACGCGGTGTTCATAAAAGGCAATCAACGCGCCCAGCGTGCGGGCATCCAGCCGGTCCAGCAGCAAAGTTGCCGACGGGCGATTGCCGGTAAAGGTCTTGGCAGCCGCCAGCGCCGCATCGCCGCCCGCCAGCACCAGCGCCTCGGCCAGCGTGCGGCCGCACATCAACGCCGCGCCCTGGGCAAGGCAGTTCGCCAGTAACTGCCGGTGATGGCTGCCGGTCATGTCATGGCCGGGTGTGCGGACCGCCAGAAACTCGGTCGGGCCGATGACACTGCCCTGGTGCAGCAACTGGAACACCGCATGCTGGGCGTCCGTGCCGGTGCCGCCCCAGGTGATGGCGGCAGTGGGTCTATCTGTGGCGGCGCCGTCGCGCGTCACGGATTTTCCGTTCGATTCCATCTCCAGCTGCTGGAGATAGGCGGGCAGCAGCCGCAACCGTTCGTCATAGGCAAAGACGCCGCGAACCGGCTGCCGGCAATACCGCGCCGCCCAGACATCGGCCATGCCGGCCAGCACCGGCAGATTGCGCGCCATCGGGGCATCGAGGAAATGCCGGTCCATAGCCGCCGCGCCGGCCAGCAGATCGGCAAATGCCGCCGGGCCGCAGCGCACCGCCAACGGCAAGCCGACAGCCGACCAGAGCGAATAGCGCCCGCCCACCGAAGGCGCGAACGCCAGCACCTCGCCCACGCCCCATGCCTGCGCGCGTTCGGGGGCGGCGGTGATGCCGATGAAGCGCGAAGCCGAATCGGCAATCCCGGCGGCGGCCAACCATGCCCGCGCGCTTGTCGCGTTCGTCAGTGTTTCGGTGGTGGTGAACGTCTTGGACACCACGGCAAAACTGGTGTGCGCCGGATCGCAGCGCGACAAGGCCCGGGACAGCGCCTCGCCATCGACATTGGCGACGATCTCGATAGCCGGTCCGTCGCCGTCGCGGCCCAGTGCATCGACCAGCAGCGCCGGCCCCAGCCCGGACCCGCCGATACCGATATGGACCAGATAGCGTGTGCCATCGGCGCGCAACCTGTTGGCACATGCCAGCATGTCGGCATGGGCAGTGGCAGCGGCGGCATTGGCAGCGCCCGGTCCAAGGCCGCGTTCCGCGACATGGGTTGCGCTGCGGCCTTCGGATGGATTAACGATTTCGCCGGCAAACAGCTTTGCCCGCCAGCCGGCAACATCGCTTTCCTGCGCCAATGCCAATAGGGCGTCCAGAATTTCGGGCGTGACTGCCAGCTTGGACAAATCGGCGTGGATGCCGGCGACATCGACCGACAGCCGCGCCAACCGGTCAGGGTCGGCGGCAAAGGCGCCGGCGATGTTCAAGGAGCTGGCGGCAAGGGTGCGGAGGCGCTGCTGGACGGTCATATACCCTGTGTCTCCCCGGTTGGCGGCGAAGTCCAGCCTTGCGGCGCGCACTGCACGCGTCATGTGACAGGCGCATGGCGGGCAACAGACGCTTGACCGATGCGGCATCTGCGGTCACGGCAACAGCGATGAACGCCCGCCAGACAGATGCCGAACTCGCCCTATGGGCCAAATCGGCCCTCGGCCATGATTTTGCCGACCCGTCACTGGTGCTGCGCGCCGTGACGCACAGCAGCATGGGGCCGGACAATTACCAGCGGCTGGAGTTCCTGGGCGACCGGGTGCTGGGCTGTGTCGTGGCGACGTTCCTGTACCAGCAGCACGGCGAGGACGAGGGCGGCTTGACGGCGCGCCTGCATGCACTGGTCGAGGGATCGGCCAATGCCAGCGTGGCCCGCGCGCTGGGGGTACCGGGTCATGTCATCATGGAACGCAAGGCCAAGGTTCAGGGCCTGCATCTGTCCGACAATGTGCTGGGCGATGTCGCCGAGGCACTGGTTGCGGCCTTGTACATCGATGGCGGCTGGGCGGTCGCCGAAGCCTTTGTCAGGCGCGAATGGGGCCGGCTTGCGACCGAAGGCAGCGGCTATCTTGCCAATCCCAAAAGCCGGCTGCAGGAATGGGCGCTTAAGCACCGGCGCGGCATGCCGGTTTATATTGTCATCGACCGGCAAGGCCCCGACCACGCCCCGCGTTTCACCATCGAGGCCAGTGTGCGCGGCGACGAGCCGGCAACTGGTGAAGGCGCATCGAAACAGGAAGCCGAAAAGGCCGCCGCGCTGGCGCTTCTGGAAAGACTTGACCCATGACTGAAGCCAATACCGAAGCGATGACCGAAGACACCGTCCTGCCGCCGACCTTTTGCGGCTCTGTCGCCATCGTCGGTGCGCCCAACGCCGGCAAGTCGACGCTGGTCAACGCGCTGGTCGGCCAGAAAGTCGCCATTGTCTCGGCCAAGGTGCAAACGACCCGCACGCGCCTGATCGGCATTGCCGTCGAAGGCGCATCGCAGTTGCTGCTGATCGACACGCCGGGCATCTTCACACCGCGCCGCCGGCTGGACCGGGCCATGGTCAAGGCCGCCTGGGACGGCGCGCACGGCGCCGATCTCATCGCGCTGGTCGTCGATGCCAAGGCCGGGTTTCGCGGCGAATCCGAAGCGATCCTGACAGCGCTGGCCGACCGGCCCGAACCCAAGATCCTTGTGCTCAACAAGGTCGATATCACCGTCAAGGAAAAGCTGCTGATCCTCGCGCAAGCGGCCAGCGCCAAGGTCAATTTCACCGATGTGTTCTTCGTTGCCGCCCATACCGGCGACGGAGTGCCGCAGCTCAAGGCGCATATGGCGGGCGCGATGCCGCCGGGGCCATGGGCCTACCCCGAAGACCAGTTGGTGGATGCCACGACGCGGTTGATGGCCGCCGAAATCACCCGCGAGCAATTGTACCGGCAACTGCACGCCGAACTGCCCTATGCCAGTGCCGTCGAGACCGAAAAATGGGAGGAACGCCGCGATGGCAGCATCGCCATCCACCAGCAGATCCTGGTCGAACGTGACACGCAAAAGGCCATTGTGCTGGGCAATCGCGGCAGCCGCATCAAGGAAATCGGTTCGGCTGCACGCGCCGGTATCAGCGAACTGACCGGCAAGACGGTGCATCTGTTCCTGCACGTCAAGGTCAAGGAAGACTGGGCCGAAGACCGCGGCGTCTATCGCGACGCCGGGCTCGACTGGACGGACTGAGGTTAAGACTGTTCGCAGCCAGCGGCTGTCAGGCTACCTGCAGCTTGCGGCGGCGCGCGGCCGCACCCACCAGGCCAAAGCCGGCGATCATCATCGCCCAGCTTGCCGGTTCCGGCACGGGCGCTGCGCCGAATACACCGATACCGGAGCCGCCTTGTTGGCCATTGGCGATGTCGATTGCCTGATAGCGGACGACGAAATTGTCGAGGATGATGGTGCTCTGGGCCGCACCAAAACGCAGCGTGAAGGTGTTGACCGGATTGTTGCCATTGGGGATGGACTGGTTGGTGACCAACGATCCGCCCCACAGGCCACCGTTGGCACCGCCAGAGCAGCCATTGCCGCCGCCGGCATCGCGGAAGCAGACCTCGACATTGACGCCATTGGAAATCTGGCCGGCCCCGGTGATGTCGAACATGCCCGTCGATGACTTGCCAACGATGTTGGGAGCGACGTTGAAACCAAAACCCGACAGGCGGGAGCGTTGGACAGGACCGCCCGACGTGTTACCGAGATAGTCGATGGTGAAAGTCCAGTCGGTCCAGGCGCCATTGCCGTTGGAGCCGCCGAGCGCGCTCAAGCGAAAGATGGACTTGGCCGTCAGGCCGGCCTGGGGCGTGCCGCCGAGGAAACCGGCACCATAATTCACCGTGAAGCTGTTGCCGATCGCGCTTGCCGAGAATGGCGTGCTGGGCACCGTGATGGCCACGGCCGGCGCAGCAACAACCAGAGCGGCTGCAACGACAATCGAACGAAACATACTGAAAACCCCTGAAACCTATAACTCCTTTCTAAGTGTTTACGTTTTCTTAATCAAGTAGAAAGATTAGCACTGTGGAAGTGTCTTGTTCATCAATGGCTTGGCAGCAGGCGCGGCGATCAGCAACCTTTTGGCGCGCCCAAAGCCGATTCGCGTCGGCGCGGCCGTTGCCGCGAAGGCCGCTCCTGGCCTAGACGAGGGTGGATGTTGCACATCGATGGCCTCGCACTCGTGCTCAGCCTGGCGCCCCATGGTGAGCATGGCGCGGTGGTTCGTTTCCTGACGCCCGATCAAGGCCTGGTGGCGGGCTATGTCATTGGCGGACGATCGCGCGCCCTGCGCGGCACGCTGCAACCGGGCAACCTTGTCTCGCTTGTGCTGCGGCCACGGGCCGGTGGCGGCATGGGGCAAGCCAAGGTCGAACTGCACAGCGCACGCGCGGCGCTCGCGGGCAGCGGCCTGGGTCTCGCAGCTCTCGACTGGGCCACCACAGTGACCGCAGCCACGCTGGCCGAAGGAGACAGCCACCCGGATCTTTATGCAGGGCTGGACGCCATGACGGCCGCGATTGCGGCCGATGCGCCGCCGCGACTGCTCGGCGAAACCATGGTGCGCTATGAATTGCTGCTGCTCGCCAGGCTGGGCCTCGGGCTTGACCTGAGCAGCTGCGCGGCCACCGGTGCCCGTGACGAACTCGCCTATGTCTCGCCGCGTTCACGCCAGGCCGTCAGCCTGGGCGCCGGCCTGCCCCACGCGGCCAAATTGCTGCCCCTGCCCGCCTTTGTGCTGGGAAATGGCGCGCCGACAGCGGCAGATGTTGCCGGCGGATTGCGGCTCAGCGGCTTTTTCCTGGCCCGTGACCTGCTGGGGCCGCGCGCGCAGCGGCTGGTGCCGACACGGCAACGCTTCATCGACAGGCTGGCAGCGCTGGACCCCGTTTTGTTCCCCGGCTAAGGGTAGGGAATGGCATCATCCCCTCCCGAACTGACCGACAATATCGTCGATGCACCCTTTGATACCGCCCTTGGCGAGCGATATCTTGTTTATGCGCTGTCCACGATCACGGCGCGGTCATTGCCCGACCTGCGCGACGGCCTGAAACCGGTGCATCGCCGCCTGTTGTGGGCGATGCGGTTGCTCAAGCTCGACCCGGCGCAAGGCTACAAGAAATGCGCCCGCGTTGTTGGCGATGTCATCGGCAAATACCATCCGCACGGTGACCAGTCGGTTTATGACGCCATGGTGCGGCTCGCGCAGAATTTCGCGCTGCGCTATCCGCTGGTCGATGGCCAAGGCAATTTCGGCAACATCGACGGCGATAATGCCGCCGCCATGCGATACACCGAGGCGCGGCTGACGGCTGCGGCCACGGCGCTGATGGACGGGCTGGACGAGGAATCGGTACCGTTCCGCACCACCTACAATGGCGAGGAGGAGGAGCCGGAGGTGTTCCCCGGCATGTTCCCCAACCTGCTCGCCAACGGTTCATCGGGCATTGCGGTGGGCATGGCGACCAGCATCCCGCCCCACAATGCCGCCGAAATCTGCGACGCGGCGCTGCTGCTGCTTGCCGATCCGGAAACGCCTGATGCGGCGCTGCTGGCATCGGGCGGCGGGCCGGTGCAAGGCCCGGATTTCCCCACCGGCGGCGTGATGGTCGAACCGGCGGGGTCGATTGCCGAATCCTACATGACCGGGCGCGGCGGCTATCGGCTGCGCGCGCGCTGGCACCGCGAAGAGCTGAAAAGCGGCATGTGGCGCATCGTCATCAGCGAAATTCCCTATCAGGTGGTCAAGGGCAAGCTGATCGAGGCGCTGGCCGAACTGGTGTCGGAGAAAAAGCTCGCCATTCTGGGCGACATCGATGACGAGAGCGACGACCAGGTGCGCATCGTCATCGAGCCGCGCTCGCGCAATGTCGATCCCGAAATATTGATGGAAAGCCTGTTCAAGCTGACCGATCTCGAAGTGCGCGTGCCGCTGAACATGAACGTGCTCGACGGTGGCCGCCCCGGTGTGTTGTCGCTGAAACAGGTGCTGTCGAAATGGCTGGTGCATCAGCGTGACGTGCTGCTGGCACGCGCCGGTTTCCGGCTCGGCAAGATCGAGGCGCGGCTGGAAGTACTGGGCGGGCTGCTCAAGGCCTATCTCAATCTCGACGAAGTCATCCGCATCATCCGCGAGGCCGATGATGCGCGCGCTGAATTGATGGCGGCGTTCGACCTGACGCATGTGCAGGCCGAAGCCATTCTCAACATGCGGCTGCGGTCGCTGCGGCGGCTGGAGGAAATCGAGATCACGCGCGAGAATGCCGCGCTGACCGCCGAAGCCGTCACCTTGCGCGAACTGGTGGCTTCGCCGGCAATCCAGACGGCACGGCTGATCGGCGATCTGTCGGCGATCCGCGCCGCCTATGGCCCGGATACGCTGCTCGGCAAGCGCCGCACCGATGTCATGGGCGCGCCGATCGTGCGGTTCGTGCCGCTCGAAGCCATGATCGACCGCGAGCCGCTGACCATCATCTGTTCGGAAAAGGGCTGGATCCGGGCCATGAAAGGCCACATCGATCTGGGCGCCGGCGACGCGCTGAAATTCAAGGAAGGCGATGGCCCGGCCTTTGCCTTTCATGCCCAGACCACCGACCGGTTAATGATGGCGGCCAGCGACGGGCGTTTCTACACGCTCAGCCCCGACAAACTGCCCGGCGGGCGCGGCTTTGGCGAGCCGGTGCGCCTGATGATCGACCTGGTCGAGGAGGCGCAGATTGTCAGCCTGTCGGTCTGGCAGGCCGAAGCACGGCTGATGCTGGTGGCCAATGACGGACGCGGATTCCTGGTCGAATCTGCTGAATTGCTGGCCGAAACACGCAAGGGGCGGCAAGTGATGACGCCGCGCACCGGTGCCAAGCTTATGGTGGTGCGCCCGATTGCCGCCACCGACGACATGGTCGCGGTAATAGGCGAGAACCGCAAGCTGCTGGTGTTCGACCTTGCCGAACTGCCGGTCATGCAGCGCGGCCAGGGCGTCGCCCTGCAGAAATACAAGGATGGCGGCATGGGCGATGCGCGCAGCTTTGTGATGGCCGAGGGGCTGAGCTGGGCGATGGGCGGCGCTTCGGGCCGCACCCGCACCGAAAACGACCTGACCTTCTGGAAAGGTGCGCGGGCCAGCGCCGGCCGCTTGCCGCCGACCGGCTTTCCGCGCGACAATCGGTTTGGATAAGCAATCGAAAGGCGCCGCATGACAATTGCCATCATCATCGTCGTCGTCGTGGTTCTGCTGTTGCTGGCCGCACCCGCCAAGGCGGCTGGCCGTGGCAGCGACGGCGGCGGCGTCATGGATAGCGGCCCGGCAGACGAACGGGACATCGGCGGTGGCGGCTGGTTGGCTGGCGCCAATGAGCAGAGTGGTGAGCAGAGCGGCGACCAGACTGGCGACTTCGCGCTGGACTCGGGCGGTGGAAACATTGGCGGCGGAGACTTTGGCGGCGGCGGCAGCAGCGGCAGTTGGGATGACAGCGGCGGTGATGCTGGCGATAGCGGCGGTGATGGCGGCGGGGGCGACTGACACAACGTTCCGCGAAGCGCCGGCCTGTCTCGCCAAAGACGCCTCGGCCCGCTATTGTTGACGCGGCCGGGCGCGGGCTATTTTCTGGACACACATCATCTGGGGTTCTTGCATGTTCACTGGCGGCGTCATCCTGCTCATCGTCTCATTCTTTGCCATGATCGCCTGGTTCGTCTGGCTGGCGTATCGCGATCCCGCCAACCTGTTCAAGGGCCGACCGAGCGATGTGCCGGTTCCCGAAACCGATACCGACACCGACACCACGAAACGCTGACAGGACCATGGCCGTTGTCGTCCTGCTTTTGCTCAGTCTTGTCGTTGTCGTGCTCATGAGCCGCACGGGCCGCCCTGCCCCGCCCACGGAGCCGCCCGAAGCCGGCGAGTGATGGTTTAGGGCGCCTGCAAAACCGCTTGCCAACCGGTTTAATACAATATAATTATGATATCGTATTAAACGGGAGGCACGGAATTTCATGTCTGATACCATCGTCCGCGAGCCCAGCCGCGAGCTGCCCGGCTCGGGCCTGAACGGCCTTTTCATGTTGGGAATCGTGCTGCTGCTTGTCGTGCTGACGGCATTGAGCTTGATCGAGGCGATCATGAACAAGCACCCGCCATTTGTTGCTGGCGGACTGATGCTGCTGACGGCTCTCCTGTCACCCGGCTTTTACAGCCTCCAGCCCAACGAAGCGGCGGCGTTGACGCTTTTTGGCGACTATCACGGCACCGACCGCACCAGCGGCCTGCGCTGGACCTGGCCATGGATGAGCAAGTCAAAACTGTCGATGCGCGCCAACAACCTGATTTCACAAACGATCAAGGTCAACGACCAGCGCGGCAACCCGATTGAAATGGCGGCGCAGGTAGTGTGGCGCGTGACCGATTCGGCACAGGCGCTGTTCGACGTCGATGATTATCGCGGCTTTGTCGCAGCCCAGATCGAGGTGTCGGTCCGCACCATCGGGGCGCGTTATCCCTATGATGATTTCGAACACAAGGAGGTCACCCTGCGCGGCCATCACGACCAGGTCAGCGGCGAGTTGCGGGCCGAATTGATCGCGCGGCTGACGGTGGCGGGCATCACCGTCGACGAATGCGGCTTCACGCATCTGGCGTATGCGCCGGAAATCGCCGGCGCCATGCTGCGGCGCCAGCAAGCCGCAGCCGTTGTTGCGGCCCGCGAAACGCTGGTGGCAGGCGCGGTTGGCATGGTCGAGATGGCGCTGGCGATGCTCAGCGAGAAAAAGGTCGTCGAGCTGGATGACGAGCGCAAGGCCGCCATGGTGTCCAACCTGATGGTAGTGCTGTGCGGCGAGCGTGACACCCAGCCAGTGCTCAATACAGGCACACTTTACTAGTCTGGTGACAACCAGAAAGCCTTTCGCCCTGCGGCTCGATCCGGCGCTTCACGAAGCGTTGGAACGGGTCGCGGCGGCCGAATTGCGCAGTGTCAATGCCCAGATCGAAGTGTTGCTGCGTGAAGCGCTGGCCCGGCGCGGTGTCAAGGCCGCGCTGTCGCCGGCGCCGCGCCGGGGGCGGCCAAGGGCCGGTTGACGGCGAACGCCATCAGCGCGCGGCTTCATCCAGCAGCGCCGCCACCGCTGCTGCATCGACAGGAAAGCCGGCAGCGACCCAGGCCCGCTCGAACCGGTTGAAGCGAGCCGTGACGTCCGGGCCGGGCGCAATGCCGCGGCTGATGATATCCTTGCCCGATGCCGGCGGACGCGGGCGCTGCCAACCCGCAATGCCCGCCGCTGCTTCGGCATCGCCGGCCATCAACAGCCGGTCCACCACAACAGCCGTTCCGTCGCGATAGGCTGCTGTTGTTGCCGGGCCGGCCGGCATGGGCTGCACAGCCAGCACAAGCCGGGCGCGATCAGCATTGGACAAGCGCAGCCGCGCCGTGACTTCAGGCGCGCACGCCGGCGGCAGCAAGGCGGCCAGGCGGCGTTGCCAGGCGGCAGGCACTCCGCTTTGTGTCTCGGCCGCGATGGTCCGGGCCAGCACAGCCAGCCGGTCCGACGTGATTTCCGGCAACACCGGCGACAGCACACCGCGCTCCAGCATCAGCGCCAGGGTGGGCAGCGGGTCGCCGGTTTCCAGCAAGCCCTTGATCTCCATCGCTATGCGTTCGCGCGACAGGGCCATCAGGTCGTTGGCACGGGCCGCACAGGCCGCCAGCCCGTCTTCATCGATAACGCCGGCAAAACGCGCCGAAAATCGAAAGAACCGCAAAATGCGCAAATGATCTTCGGCAATGCGGGCCAGCGGATCGCCGATGAAACGCACCCGCCCGGCGGCCAGATCGTCACGGCCTCCGAAATAATCGCTGATCGCGCCGCCGGGCAGCGTCGCATACAGGGCGTTGATGGTGAAATCGCGCCGGCTCGCGTCTTCGCGCCAGTCATCGGTAAAGGCGACCTCGGCATGGCGCCCGAATGTCGCGACATCGCGGCGCAGCGTCGTGATCTCGGCCGCCAAACCGTCACCGACCGCCGTGATCGTGCCGTGCGCAAGTCCGGTCGGCACAGCCTTGAGGCCATGGGTGCGCAGCCGCTGCATCACCTCCTCAGGCGCAAACACCGTGGCCAGATCGATATCCTTGACGGGCAATCCCAGCAGCGCGTCGCGCACTGCGCCGCCGACCAGCCGGCTTGACCCGGCTGCGCAGTCCAGCGCGGCAAGAAGCGCGACCCCGGCCGGCGTATCGGCCCATGGACGCGGCGGCAGCGTTTGCGGCAACGCGGTCACAGCAATGCGCTCACAGGCCAAGCCGCCGCGACAGGGTCACGAGCATACCGGCCGTCGCGCCCCAGATTGCGCGGCCTTCGTGGCGAATGATGTAATAATGCCGGGTCTCGCCCTGCCACATGCCGCTGTGGCGTTCATGGTGCGCCGGGTTCAGCGCATGGGCAAAGGGCACATGGAAAATCTCGGCAACCTCGCCGGGATGCGGGCGATAGACGATGCCCGGCGGCACCACACCGATCACCGGCGTGATGAGATAGCCGCTGCCGGTGCGGTAATGGTCGGACGTGCCGAGCACTTCGACCAGCGCCGGGTCGAGCGCCACTTCCTCGTCTGCCTCGCGCAGGGCCGCTGCGACCGGATCGGCATCGCCCGCATCGACGCGGCCACCGGGAAAGGCGACCTGCCCGGCATGAGCCTTGAGATGCGCGGTGCGGCGGGTCAGCAGCAATTGCGGCTGCGCCTCGTTGGTGACGGCAATCAGCACGGCCGCCGGGGTCAGCGCCGTCGTTGCCGGCGCTGGATTGGCCATCAGATCCCAGTCGCCGCCCTGCCCTGGCGGTCCCGCCGCAGCAAGCGCGGCACGAAGGGCGGACACATGCATCAGGCGGCCATGAACGGGAAAAAGGCGCCGTCGCTCCAGATGCCAGGCGGGCTGCCGCCTTCGGCCAGCGCCATGTCGGCGAGCTGGTAGAACACCGGACGGTTCACCAGGGCCATCAGGCCGCCGCGCACATGCAGATAGGGGCGCGGCGTGCCATCGGGCGCCGTATTAACGGTCAGCGCGTTGTTCGGGCCACAGGCAACCAGTGCGTCGGTATTCAGGCGAAAGACGATGCTGCGCGTCCGGCCTTCGCCCTCGCTGGTCGCCTCCACGGCAACAAACGGCGCATCATCGACGGCGATATCCAGCTTTTCCACTGGCGTCACCAGCACATGGCTGCCGTCCGGTTCGCGCCGCAGGATGGTGGAGAACAGCCGCACCAGTTCCTTGCGGCCGATGGGGCTGCCCTGATGAAACCAGGTGCCATCCGCCGCAATACGCATGTCCGACGGGCCGCAATGGGCCGGGTGCCACAGATGCACAGGCGGCGCCTTGCCCTGTTTTTGCAGGGCAATCAGTTCCGCGAGGGTGCGGCCAAGGGAGTCGGTGGTCACGCAGCTGTTCATAGGGGGCGCAGACGCGCACGCAAAGGGGAAGTCATGCCGCGGCGCGGCGCGAAACCCCCGGTTCGAGCGCGCCGTGCACAGGCAGCGCCGCACCGCCGCGCAATAACAGCCGCGCCCGGTCCACCGGGCCGGGCAACACCCAATGCCGGGTCGCATCCGCCGCAAAGCCAAAACGGCCATAAAATGGCGCATCCCCGATCAGCACGATGGGCGGCGCCCCAGCCGCATCGGCGGCCGTCAGCGCGCGGCTCATCAGCGCCGATGCAATGCCTTCACCCTGCCGATCGGCCGCAACCGCCACTGGCCCGAGCAGGATCAGCGGATGCACCGCATTGCCGGCGCGCAGTTGCAGCGGCCAGCTTTGTAGGCTGCCGACCAGCGCCGCGCCATTCCGTGCGACAAACGACAGGCCCGGTATCGCTGCCATGCCGTCACGCAACCGATAGGCGGTGCGGCCTCGCCGGGCCGGGCCAAAGCGGGCATCGAGCAACATATCGATATCCAGAACATCGGCAGGCAACAGGCTGGCAAACTGGATCGCGAATTCAGGCATGGCGGCAACTTTCGACGAGCGACAACAGGCAATTCGCCAGGCCACCGGCTGGGTGGCATGGCGTCAGCCTCATCGGCTCATCAAGGCGCGCTGCGTGATCACAATGCCGGCAATAACAAAAACAGGCGCTGGCTGCAATGAATGCCCGTCCGGCGGCCGGGCACGGTACTTGCGGGCACCCGCGTTCCGTGATGCACTATGCGCCGCGACCCTTTGTGTTTCGGGAGTGCCCAGATGCGCAATGCTGTTTTGCCTGTACTG
Source organism: Sandarakinorhabdus sp. (assembly GCF_031430775.1). Lineage (GTDB taxonomy): Bacteria > Pseudomonadota > Alphaproteobacteria > Sphingomonadales > Sphingomonadaceae > Sandarakinorhabdus. Next base: position 18,420 of record NZ_JANPCD010000077.1, read on the forward strand.
ATGATCGCCGCTGCCATGATCATTGCATCATGTACGCCCAAGGACATCGCCGACACCAGCGCGGCTGTCAGGCGTATCCCGGTAAAGGCCAACGCCGACCCGCTCCAGATCGCCAATGCCGGCCATGGCATGGTGTTCGACGCCGCGATGCGAGAGATACGGTTTGACGACCAAAGCCTGCTCGCCAAACAGGCCGCGCTGCTCGGGGCCGTCGAGGCGCGAGCGACCAAGGACAGCAGGCACATCGCCATCAAGGCCGAATATGACAAGGTGGTGGCCAGCGGCGATGTCTCGCCAGCCGACCGGATGCTGCTCAATGCGGCAGTCATCGCGGCAATCGCCAGCAAGATCGAAGGCAATGAAGCCCTCAAATATCGGCTCCAGAACGAATTGTTGTTGCGCCATATCCGCTGGCTGAGGCCGCTGCGCATCTCGGACCGCATATCGGAGCTGATACGGAAATGGTGGCCCGACCTGGTGCGCCCGGCCCCCGATACCGGCTATATGGCGCGCTGCCGCGCTGCCGGAGTGCCAATCCCGCCGGACTGGGCGCAAACCGGCACGGCCTGGGTCGATCAGGGAGCGCTGGGGCGCAATCTGCTGCGAAACGGCGAATATGCCGGGGTGTTCACCTATCATGATCCGGCTGTGCGCGGTGCCTGTGTGGCGCTGCCGCGCGCGCCGGTGAATGGCAGCACCGCCGCTGGCATCATCTGCCAGAGCGCCATGACCGGCGCGGCCTGTTTCTGGGACAACAAGCTCCGCAGTGATGGCGTGGCCGCGTCGCCGGTGGACTGGCGCGGCGGCACGATCCTGCGCATTGCCGAGCTTCAGGACGGCGACATGCTGTCGGAAAACTGCACCGGCTGCCACACCGGCAACAATGTGTACCTGGTGTCGCCCGACGATCCGACATGGGCCAAGCTGCTGCGGCGCGCGATGACCGGCGTCGACCATGGCAATTTCACGCTGCGCGTCAGGGCCTCGACCGACAACAGCGGTTCAGCAGCAAGCGGCGGAACAGCGCGTTATGTGCCAATCAGCAGCCAGCCAGCATGGCGCAACACCCAGAACGGGCCAACCTGCAACGGTAGCTGCCATGAATTGCCAAGCTATCCGGGCGCCCTGCCCATGCCACCGGCATGTGCCAGCGGGGGTGTGGCGGCCTGTTATATCGATCCGTTCTAGGGTCGGGACCCAGGAAGTCTCAATGCAGGCGGCGTTCGAGCCCGGCGATGGCGTCGTCGGTCAGACGGTTCTGCATGTCCTTGTCGGCGCGGGCCGCGATGATGGCAGCAGCGGCGCGGGTGACCTGGGCGGCAACATCGGCGCGCAGGTCGGCCGTGGCGGCGCGTTCGGCAGCGTCGATCTTTGCCGCAGCGGCAGCGGTGCGGCGCGCGATGGTGTCGCTGGCGGCCTTTTCGGCTTCGGCAACCAGTTCGCCGGCTTCGGCAACCGCGCGGGCGCGGATAGCAGCGGCATCGCGTTCGGCAGCGGCTTTCTTGGCATTGGCATCGGCGAGCAGGGCCTCGGCCTCGGTCTTTAGTGCCGTGGCTTCGGCCAGCTGGCGTTTGACGGCCGCGATACGTTCGTCAAGCGCGCCAGTGATGCGCGAGGGCAGTTTGCCGAGCCAGATGGCCAGCACCAGGAAAATCGCGACACTGACATAGACATAGGTTTCAGCGCCGAACCCCATGAGGGTCGCTTCTTCGTGATGGCCGGCGGCTTGCGTCCCGGCAGTGACGCTGTGTTCTTCGGCCACGGCTTGGTCCTTACTTCTGGGCAGCGATGGCAGCGGCGATTTCGGCCGGCGGCACATCGAGGCCGGTCAGCCGCGCCACGGCCTGCGCCGTCAGTTCGGTGGTGGTTGCCGACAGGCTGTCACGGGCAGCAGCGCGCGCCGCGCCGAGTGTGGCTGCGGCGGCATCTGCCTGTGCATCCAGCCGGGCCGCGACATCCTTCATGCGCGCTTCGACAGCCGAAGCGGCTTCGGCCTTGGCCTTGGCAACTTGCGCCTGTGCAGCTTCGCGGGCCGAGGTCATGCCTTCGTCATAGCGCGCGCGCACCACATCGGCTTCGCCCTTGGCCTTTTCGGCGGCATCCAGATCGGCGCCGACGCGCGATTCCCGCTCGTCGATCACCCGGCCAACCTTGGGCAGGGTGGGACGCACCACAGCGAAATAGAGCACCGCGAAGATCGCGATGAACCAGACCATCTGGGACAGAAGATTGGCGGGGTCGAACTGAGGCACGGATCTGGCCTTCATGAAAGCGGTGATGCGGCAGGTTGCCCCGGCCGAAGCCGGAGCGCAGCAGTCGGCCCCGGGCAAGCCCGGGGCCAGCAGGATCAGCCGAACGCCAGGGCGAGCGCGACGACCGCCGCGATGAGGCCAAGCGCTTCGGTCACGGCGAAGCCGAAGATCAGGCGGGCGCCGAGCTTGTCGGCAGCGCCGGGATTGCGCAGCGCGCCCTGCAGGAACATACCGAAGATGAGGCCGACGCCGATGGCGGCGAAGCCGGCGCCCATGGCAGCAAGACCGGCACCGATCAGCTTGGCAGATGCAACGTCCATTTTAAGTCCTTCCAGGTGGATTCAGATTGAGTGGTAAGTGAAATCAGTGAAGATTGACGGCGTCGTTCAGATAGATCGACGCCAGCAAGGCAAAGACATAGGCCTGCACAACCGCAATCAGCAGTTCCAGCGCCGTCAGTGCGACATTGACGCCCAGCGGAATGAGACCGAGGCCAAGGTTGACCGCACCCAGCGACACAACGAACCCGCCGAACACCTTCATCAGCACGTGACCAGCGGTCATGTTGGCGAAAAGCCGGATGGCAAGCGTGAACGGCCGCGACAGGAACGACAGGAATTCGATGAGCGCGACCAGCGGCGCCACGAACAGCGGCGTGCCTTCGGGCAGGAACAGCGAAAAGAAATGCAGGCCGTGGCGGGCAAAGCCGACGAACACCACCAGAACGAAGACGATCATGGCCAGCGCAAAGGTCACGGCGATATGGCTGGTCGGCGTGAAGGAGCCGATGAACGGCACCATACCCAGCAGGTTGCAGGCCAGCACGAACACGAACACCGCAAAGATCAGCGGGGCATAGCGCAGGCCTTCTTTGCCGACGTTTTCGCGCAGCATGTCGCGAATGAATTCATAGAGATATTCGACAGCGGCCTGCATGCGGCCGGGCACCAGCTGCGGGCGCGCAGTGCCGACGAACAGGAACGCCGACACCAGCAGCATCGCAAACAGCATCCAAAGGGCGCTGTTGGTGAAGGACAGGTCACGGCCCGCCACTTCAAGCGGAATGATCCGCTCAATGGTGAACTGTTCCATCGGGTTGGCCATGGCGAGTATTATTCCCCGTCGAACTTCTTCTGCTGGCGAAGCACCGAGCGCAGGCCCGTGGCAAACCCCAGCAACAACAACACAATCAGACCCCAGGGGCCGGTCCCAGCCTGCCGGTCAATGAACCAGCCGATGAAAGCCCCGACCAGCATGGCACCGATGAATTCGGCGGCAATTGCCCAGCCCTGGCTTTCCTCGCGCTTGGCACCGTCCTTGCGCGACGGTTCTGCCGCCCGGGCCGCAGCGATGCGGCGCGCGAGAACATCCTCGTCGTTGCGGTCGTTGGCCAAAGCGGGGGAACCCCTGTCGTCAACACCTGTCTGCCGGCGGCGCCGGCTGGCACCTATGGCAGAAGGCCCTGGCGGCAGGCCGTCAGGACTTGGCGGGGCGTCTAGAGGTGGGGGGGCGCGGTGTCAACCATTGTGCAGTGCACATCAGCAAAGGAGTGCAGTGCAAAATTGGGCCGATGCCGGGCCGGCAGCCATCTGCCGCCAGCCCGGCGCAAGCATCAGCAGCAACGGCGCCACATGTCAGTTGCGGCGATCCCGGTGCATGCCGGGCCGATTGCCATGGTCGCCGCGATGGGCATCCCGGTTTTCCCAGTATCGGCGCTGGCTTCGCGACCAGGCCCGCTGATTGCCGCGGCGATTGTAAACATAGGCGCCGGTGCCGGGGTAATAATAGCCGTTCCACCAACCGAAATTCGATCCGGAGTAGCCATAGGGAACCGAGCTGTACCCCCGGTTGTCGCCATAATAGCGGTCATAGTCGCTGTTGTAGGCCATGCGGCCATAGCCGCCGCTGCAGCCCGCCAATGCCACCGCCATAGCAGCGGCCAGAGTCAGGCGGCCCAGAGTCAAGCGTCCAAGAATATTGTACGGCATTCTCGTTCTCCCGTTTCGTAATCGTTGAACGATCGAAACGGCCCACGGACCCATGGGTCAGGCTGTGGCGAGAAGTTTTTCAGCAGCCTGCAGATCGACGCTGACCAACTGCGAAACACCCGGCTCGCCCATGGTAACGCCGAACAACCGGTGCATCCGGCTCATGGTCACAGCATTGTGCGTGACAATCAGGAAGCGCGTGCGGGTTTCAGCCGCCATGCGGTCGAGCAAGTCGCAAAAACGCTCGACATTGGCGTCGTCCAGCGGCGCATCCACCTCGTCGAGCACGCAGATCGGTGCCGGATTGGACAGGAACAGCGCAAAGATCAGCGCAGTGGCCGTCAGCGCCTGCTCTCCGCCCGACAACAGCGTCAGGGATTGCAGCTTCTTGCCCGGCGGCTGCGCCATGATTTCCAGCCCGGCTTCGAGGGGATCATCGGATTCGATCAGCGCCAGCCTGGCCTCGCCGCCGCCGAACAGATCGGCAAACAACACACGAAAATGGGCATCCACCGCCGTGAACGCGGCTTGCAATCGCTGCCGCCCTTCGCGGTTGAGGCTGCCGATGGAGCCACGCAGCCGCGCGATGGCCGTATCGAGTTCCTGTTTTTCCGCAGCCGTTGTTTCGGCCTGCGATTCCAGTTCTTTCAGCTCGATATCGGCGCGCAGATTAACGGGGCCGAGCCGTTCGCGGTCCTCGCTCAGCGTCTCATATGCTGCCGCCAGCGCCGCCGGGTCGCCGCCCTCGTGACTGAAATCGAACCGGCCCGGAAGCACCGGCGGCGGGCACTGGAACCGCTCACCGGACAGACGCTCGACTTCGGCGCGCGCCTGTTCCTGATGCTCGGCCTCGGCGCGGGCTGTGGCGCGGGCCTCGCGGGCAGCAGCCACAGCCTCGTCGGCGGCGCGGGCCTGGGCGGCGATGCGTGCCTGCGCCGATTCGGCCGCTGCCAGCTTGTCACCGGCGTCGGCGCGGGCGGCATCAGCCTGGGCAGCGCGGCTGGCCAAAGCGGCGATTTCAGCCGCAATCTCGCGTTTTCGCGCAGCAAGAGCCACCTGTTCGGCCTCGGCCGCTCCCTTGCGGGACGCCAGCTCCGCCTGCTGGGCAATATTGGCGTCGCGGCGGCGCTGCCAGCCGGCACGCTCCTGAGCGATGGCATCCATGCGCGCCTTGGCGGCGGCACTTTCGCGCACCACCGCTTCGAGGGCGGCGCGGGCGGCTGCGCAATCGCTGCGCGCCGTCTCGGCTGCACTTCGCGCCGCAACGAGCGCCGACGACAATCCGGACAAGGCCGCAGCATCCGGCACGGCAGCGCGCGCGGCATCGGCCTCGGCAGCAAGCCGCGCATGTTCGGCGGCGCTGCGTTCGGCCGCCGTTTTCAGGCTGGCTTCCTCGCCTGCCTGCCGCGCCTGTGCCGTTTGCGCGGCGGCAAGCCGGGCGCGGGCATCGGCCAGTGTCCGGGCGGCATTGTCCCGTGCGGCGCGGGCAGCGCGCTCGGTGGACTGTGCGGCAACAGCAGCGGCATCGGCGACGGCGCGGGCGGCGGCGGCATCTGCGACTTGAGCACGGCCGGCGGCCATTTCGCTTTCGAGTTCGGCGGCGCGGCGCCGGGCGCGCAGCCGCGCCGCTGCGGCATCGCTGCGCCCGCCAGCATCGACCAGACCGTCCCAACGCCACAGTGCGCCGTCCAGCGTCACCAAGCGCTGTCCGGGCCGCAGCGCCGCCAGCAGATCCGCAGACGGCGCCCCATCGAGCAGGCCGATCTGGGCCAATCGCCGGCTAAGTTCGGGCGGCGCCGTCACCATGGCCGCAAGGCTGGGAACACCGGCTGGCAGTGGCGGATCATCGCCAAACGCTGGCGCGCCGGCCCAGCGCCGGGCAGCGGCAGCGCCGGCATCGGCGGGCGCCGCATCAAGATCATCGCCCAGCGCAGCGGCCAGAGCGGCCTCGTGGCCGGGGCGGGTTTCGATGCGGTCGGCGATTCGGGCGGTTTTGGCGGTATCGGCAGCAAGGCGGCGCCCAAGTGCATCGGCTTCGGCGCCCAGGCTTGCCAGCGTGGCGGCGGCGGCCGATGCGGCGCTGGCGGCGGCGGCCCTGGCGGCTTCGGTCGCTGGCCGTGCCGCTTCGGCCTGCGCCAAGGCGGCCTCACTTTCGGCAAGCGCCGCCAAGGCAAGGTCCACGGCGCCGATCAGCCCGCCGGTGTCCGGCGCCGGCGCAAGCCGTGCCAGTCTTGCCGCAATATCGCGCGCCTCGGCCTGCGCACGCGCCAGACGTGTGGTCGCCGCCGCTGCCGCATCGCCGGCGGCACGGGCGCTGGCCGCAGCAGCGGCATGGGCATCGACGGCAGCCGACAGGGCGGCTTCGGCAACACCTGCACGCGAAGTGGCTGCAGACAGCGCTGCGTCGGCCGCAGGTGCCGAAGCGCGGCCAGCGGCGAGCACGTCCTGCAGCCGCGCCGCTTCGGCCGCGAGGCGGGTTTCAGCAGTCCGGGCGTCGTCGGCCAGTCCCGATTCGCGCAGGTCATCGCGTGCGACACTGACCAGCGTCTGGGCCAGTTCGGCCTCGCGGCGGCTGCCGGTGGCGGCTTCGGCATCCAGCAGCGCCCGCGACTGGCGCAGCGCCTGTACAGCCGCAGCAGCCTGCGCCTCGGCCATGCGCAGGGCCGGCAAATCGGCGCTGGCGTTTGCGGCATCGGCGCTCAGCGAGGCAGCGGCGCGGGTCAGGTCGCCGGTCATGGCCTCGGCATGGGCGGCGGCGGCAGTGGCGGCTTCGCTGGCACGGCGGGCGGCCTGCCAGCGGGCAAAGATCAGGCTGGCTTCGGCGGTTTTCAGCCGGTCCGAAATGGCGCGATAGCGCTCGGCGGTGCGCGCCTGACGCTTGAGCGATGCGGCCTGGGTTTCCAGCGCCCGCACGACATCATCGAGCCGGGCGACATTGGCTTCGGCGGCACGCAGGCGGATTTCGGCTTCACGGCGGCGCACGGCCAGCCCCGCGATACCGGCAGCCTCCTCGAGCAATTGCCGGCGCTCGGCGGGCTTGGCGGCGATGATGGCGCTGATGCGGCCCTGCCCGACAATGGCCGGGCTGTGGGCGCCGGTGGCCGAATCGGCAAACAACAGCCGCACGTCCTGGGCGCGGGCATCGCGGCCATTCAGGCGATACTCCGATCCGTCACCGCGTTCGATGCGGCGCGAGACCTCGACCTCCTCGCCGGCGGCGCCCGCAAGGCTGAGTGTCACCTGCGCCACCTCGCGCGACGGGCGCCCCGCCGTGCCGGCAAAGATGACATCGTCCATGCCGCCCGACCGCATCGACTTGGGGCTGCCTTCGCCCATCACCCAGCGCAAGGCTTCGAGCAGGTTGGATTTTCCGCAGCCATTTGGGCCGACAACGCCGGTCAGTCCCGGCTCGATCATCAGATCGACCGGTTCAACAAAGGATTTGAATCCCGACAGGCGAAGTTTGCGGAACTCCAAATCAGAGCCTTAGCGAAGCGCCGCCTGCAGGCGCGGTTCCAGCTCCTTCCAGGTGAACACGCCGTCCTGGGTGGTGCCGTTGATGATGAAGCCGGGTGTGCCGGTCAGCTTGTAGGTGTCGGTGGCCTGGGTGCGCAGTTCGAGCAGCTTGTCGAGTTGGCCCTTGTCGGCCAGGCATTGGTCGAATTTGGCCTTGGGAATGCCGCGCGTGCGGACAAACCCGTCCAGCCCGCCAAGCTCGGCCATGGCCTTGATCTGTTCATCCTGCGGCATGGCGCCAAGCGTCTTGCTCTGGGCGTCGGTCAACTTGGAAAACGGCTCGGTCCAGGTCGCCTGATCGGCGTAAAAGGCATCGAGCAGGCCGAAGAATGTCGGGGCATCGCCGCAGCGTGCCAGCAGCGAGGCGGCATAGTCAGGGCCATTCAGCACAAAGCTGCGATATTCATAACTGACGTTGCCGCTGGCGACATATTTGGACTTGATGACGGCATTGGCTTCTTCATGAAACTCGCGGCAATGCGGGCAGGTCATCGAGGCGAATTCGACCAGCTTGACGCGGGCATCGGGGTTGCCGACGCGAAAGCCGCCCTCGGGCGTTGCGGCCATCATCTGCGTCCAGTCCTGCCCGGCCGGCGGAGCGATTGGTGTGGCGGCGGTGTCGCCCGCCGGCGCTGCGGCCTTTTGATCCCCGCAGCCGGCAACGGACAGCAGGGCAAGAACGGCAAAGGCGGAACCGGAACGCAGCGACATGAAAGGCCTTTCGACTGGGTTATGCGAGCACAGGTTTACGGCCTTGCGCGGCAAGGAACAAGCGCCAGAACAAGCGCCGTTCAGGGCCGCGCCGCCAGCGCCGCGACGATGCGCGGCTCCAGCTCGGACCATGTGAAGATATTCGGCACGGTCTTGCCTGCCAGCACGAATGTCGGCGTGCCTTCGAGGCCCCAGTTGGTAATGGCGTCGTTCCGGATGGCGAGCAGGCGCTGCGTCGCGGGCTTGTCGGCGACACAGGCGTCATAGCGGGCGCGCGGCACCCCCAGCGTCGCGACATGCTCGGGCAATTTGCCCAGCGCCGCCATTTTCAGCGCCTTTTCATCCTCGGAGGCACCGTTGATCTTTGCCGTGTCCTCGGCGGTCAGTTTCGTGAACGGCAGCAACCATTGGTCCTGGCCGGCGAAGAAACGGTCGGCCATCGCCCATGCCGCGCGCGGCGTCTGGCATTGCAGCACCAGCGACGCGCCAAGATCGGCGCCGTTGCGCACGAAACTGCGGAATTCGTAAGAAAGCCGCCCGGATTTCAGATATTTCGCCTTGAGCACCGGCATGGCCTGGCCGTGAAAATCGCGGCAATGGCTGCACGACAACGAGCCGAATTCGACCAGTTTGACGCGTGCTGCCGGATTGCCGAGCAGGATGCCGCCTTGCGGGGTGGCGCTGACCATCGCCGACCAGTCGCGGGCGGCGGTGCGGACAGCCGCCGGTTTGGCGGGGGCGGCGACAAGCGGCGCGGCGATGGCGGCGGAAAAGATCACGGCGAAGGTCAGTTGGCGCATGCCGCATGTGTAGCGCGCGGGCCGACCGCTGGCCAGAGGCGGCGGGGCGAGGGCTGCCACCTCACCGGATAATCGGCGGTCCCTTTCCACTCGCCAGCGCCTGCGCCAGCGATTCGAGGCTGGCGCGCAAATCGGGGTCGGCGATGGCTTTCAAGGTCGAGCGCGTCTCGTCGCCCAGATCGGCGGGCGGCTGCGGCGGCTGCGGTTTCGGCGGCGCGTCGATATCGGCGTGGCGCAGCACCAGTTTCGCCACCGCGCCGTGGCCCAGCACACGGTTGGCGCGATCGAACACCTGCGGTTCGACATGGCGCAACATGGGGGCCAGCGCGCCCGTGATGGCGATTTTCAGCGTGCCGCCGGTTTTTTCGCCGGGCGGAAAGCGCAGCGATTCGGGGCGGCTGTGACGGGCATAATTCTCGCCGACAATCTCGGTCCAGCGCTGCACGATCGCGGTCTGGGCAAAGCCGAAGCGCTTGAAGGCCTGACCGCTGATTGCCGGCACCAGATCGGCCACGGCACGGACGCGGCGCGTGCGCGCGGGTGGCTGTTGCGGGGTATCGGCGGGCTTTCGGGGCATGGCGGCTTCATGCCATAGCAGGGCTGTGTCCGATACTGCCAACCGCCTGATCGCCTGGTACGGCGCCCATGCCCGCGCCCTGCCCTGGCGCGTGCCGCCGGGCGCAGCGCTGCCCGATGATGCCGATTTTCCGTATCGCGTCTGGCTGTCGGAAATCATGCTGCAACAGACGACCGTCGCGGCAGTGCGGCCCTATTTTGCCGATTTCACCGCGCGTTGGCCGAATGTGGCGGCACTGGCGGCGGCCGATGACGGCGATGTGATGCAGGCCTGGGCCGGGCTGGGATATTATGCCCGGGCGCGAAATCTGCTGGCCTGTGCGCGGGCGGTAACGCAGCGGTTCGGCGGTGTGTTTCCTTGCGACGAGGCGATTTTGAGAACACTGCCCGGCATTGGCGATTACACCGCAGCCGCCATCGCCGCCTTTGCCTTTGGCCGGCAGGCCATCGTCATCGACGGTAATATCGAGCGCGTCATCACCCGCCATGCCGGCATCACCGCGCCGCTGCCCGGTGCCCGAGCCGACATTCGCGCGGCTATCGCGGCCATGGCGCCCGCACATGCCGGCGATTTTGCACAGGGCGTGATGGATCTGGCGGGGCGCATCTGCACGCCGCGCAGCCCCGATTGCAGCGCCTGCCCCATTGCCGGCGGCTGCGCCGCCCGCGCGCTGGGGACACCGCAGGCGTTTCCGGTCAAGCCGGCCAAGCGCGCCCGCCCTGAAAGGCGCGGCACCATCTGGTGGATCGAGTGCGGCGGCGCCGTGCTGACGGTTATTCGCCCCGCCAAGGGCCTGCTCGGCGGCATGCGCGCCCTGCCGTCATGCAACTGGAGCGGCGATGCCCTGCCCCCGTTTGCTGCGGACTGGCAGGACTGGGGGGCAGTCAGCCACGGCTTCACGCATTTCGAACTGACATTGGCGGTGGCGGCGACGATGTTGCCGACACGGCCTGACCTGCCCGGCGAATGGGTGATGATGGAAAAGCTGCTGGACAGCGGCCTGCCAACGGTGTTCCGAAAGGCGGCGGTGCGGGCATTAGCGGCGCGGATGGAGACAGTCTGAATGTTTTTCGATGGGCCAGACACACCGGTCACCGGCTTCACCGGATCGCGGCTCGACCGCGCCGACCACCTCAGGCGCGATGCCGGCGCCCTTGTGGCACTGCGCGCGCACCCGAATGCGCGCTGGCTGGTAATGGATGATTTGAAACCGGTGCTGAACAGCAGCTCCGACGCCATTTTATGGGCCTATCGGTCTGATGTGCCGCATGACGCACCATCGGTGTTCCTGGGCCTTGACGGCGAGGCACCGCGATTTGCCGCCGCCGCGCCATCCGATGAACTGGTGCGTGATTTCGGCGGCACGCTGGTCGATGCGCGCGCTGCCGGCGCCATGCTGCCGGCGCCGCAGGCCGCCGCCATCGCCCATGCCCGGTCATTGCTGGATTGGCACGCCCGCCACGGGTTTTGCGCGGTGTGCGGCGCGCCGACACAAATGACCAAGGCGGGCCATGCCCGCAATTGCGGTGCCTGCGGCGCCGAGCATTTTCCGCGTGTCGATCCGGTGGTCATCATGCTGGCCGTCAAGGGCGGCCATGCGCTGGTGGGCCGCCAGCCGCGCTTTCCGCGCCGGTTCTTCTCGGCGCTGGCGGGTTTCGTAGAAGCCGGGGAAAGCCTTGAGGAGGCCGTGCGCCGCGAATTGTTCGAGGAAGCCGGCATCCGCACCGGCCGCGTGCGCTATCTCGCCAGCCAGCCCTGGCCGTTCCCGTCAAGCCTGATGATCGCCTGCCTTGCCGAGGCCGAAAATTTCGACATCACGCTGGACGACGAGGAACTGGAAGAGGCGCGCTGGGTGACCAAGGAGGACGTGCACGCAGCCATGGCCGGCACGGGTGAATGGCTGGCGCCGCCGCCGCTGGCGATTGCGCATACGCTACTGAAGGCGTGGGCGGACAGCTGAGGCAGTCTGCGATTACACGGCTATCAGTCGTTTCTGCTTCACGACCAGCGCAGTCGCTTCTTCTGGCGGCATCGGCTTGCCGAACAGATAGCCCAGCACCTGGCCGCAGCCCAGCCCGCGGATGACCTCGAATTCCGCGCGGGTTTCCGTGCCCTCGGCAGTCGTTGCCATATCGAGCGAGCCGGCAAGCCGCACGATTGCCTGAATGATGGCCTTGGCGTCGCTGCCCGGCTCGGCGGCGCGGGTCACAAAGCTGCGATCGATCTTGATGCGGCTGAACGCGGCCTTGTGCAGATAGCCAAGCCCCGAATAGCCGGTGCCGAAATCGTCGATGGCAAAGGTCACGCCCAGCGCCCGCAGCCCGGCCAGTGTCGCGGTGATATCGGCCCGGTCGGCCAGGAACAGATGCTCGGTGATCTCCAGCTCCAGCCGTTCCGGCGCCAGGCCGTGCCGCGCCAGCGTTGCGGCGACAAAATCGACAAGACCGGTGTCGCCCATCTGCGCCGGAGACACATTCACCGCGATGCGGATGTGTTCGGGCCAGCGAATGGCCCAGGCACAGGCATTGTCGATGACCCAACGGCCGATCGGGATGATCAGCCCGGTTTCTTCGGCGATGGGAATGAAATCGAGCGGTGGGATGATGCCGCGCTCGGGATGGTTCCAGCGCAGCAGTGCTTCAAAGCCGACGATGCGCTCGTCGCTGGCCTCGACGACTGGCTGGAATGCCAGCACCAGTTCGCCGCGTCCCTCGGCATGGGCAAGGTCGCGTTCGAGGCTACGCCGGTCTTCGGCGCGGCTCAGGATGGCGCCGTGGAACCGGCAGGCGGCGCCGCGCCCGGCGCTTTTGACCTCGTACAGCGCGAGATCGGCGCATTTGAGCAATTGCTGCGGCGTGGCAGCATCGACGGGCGACATCGCATAGCCGACACTGGCGCCGACCTGGACATGCACATTGCCATGGCCCGTATCCAGCGTGAATGGCTGGGCCAGGACACGCACGATGCGGGCCGCGACTTTCTCGGCGCGGTCGCCTTGGGCATCAGCCAGCAGAATGGCGAATTCATCGCCGCCCAGCCGCGCAATGGTGGCAGCGCCGCGCACCGCCGATTGGAGCCGTTCCCCCACCATCCGCAGCAACTGGTCGCCGGCATCATGGCCATGGCTGTCATTGACCATTTTGAACCTGTCGAGATCGACAAACAGCAGCGCAATATCGTGCCGGGTGCGCACGGCGCGAGACACTGCGTCCTCCAGCGTTTCGCGGAACAGGGCCCGGTTGGCGAGCCCGGTCAGCGGGTCGAACCGCGCCAGTTGGGCAATGCGTTCCTGCCCCTGCCGCACTTCGGTGACATCTCGCCCGACGCCGCGAAAGCCGGTGAACTGGCCCATCGGGTCGTTCTTGGGCGTGCCTGACAGGCTCCACCAGCGGATTTCACCTTCGATCTTGACGGGCACGGCAAGATCACGGAACGCGCGCCGGCCGCTGACGGCGCCAATCAACGCCGCGAGCGCCGCCGGCGCGGCGACACCTTCGACCAGATCGACGAGCGGCCGACCAAGCAACGCTGCGCGCGGCTGGCGGGCGACATCGGCAAAGCGTGATGTGACATGGGTGAGATAGCCCTTGGGGTCGGTTTCCAGTAGCCAGTCACTACCGTTGGCTTCGAATTCATTGAGCAGCAGCCGCACGATCTCGCCCTGCTCGCCAAGCTCGATCTGGCTGCGCATGCGGTCCATCATCGTGTAGCTGGTCACCAGGGCGCCGCGCGCGATCAGCAGCGCATAGGTGCCCACCGCCAGCGACACCATCGGGCCGGCCAACGCCGATTCCGCCGGCACAGCGATCAGGCTGCCAACGCCGATGATCAAAGCGGCCAATATGGCGGCAACCGGCATGACGGCCGTGCAAAAGCCCGTACCGCCAAGCAGAAGCATGGTCTCGAGAATGAGCAGCGCCTGATCGGTCGTGCCCAGGCCTGGCAACAGGGCCGCAACAATGCCGGTCCAGAACAGTGCAAAGGCGGCAACTTCGGCGGTTATCTGCCAAAAGGCACCTTGGCTGGTTTCGGCAGACGGCGCCCGGCGGCGTCCGATGATGTTGCGCGCGACCCACAAGGTTGCCAGGCCGGCAATGCCTGTCAGCCAAGGTGCCAGCGAACCGGCGGGCGCAGCGTCGCCAAAGGCCCAGAGGACTGCTCCGACATTGAGGCCAAGCAGCGGCACATTGAACGGCACGTGGCGGTTGAGCAACGCCGTCTGGGCGCCGCGCACCTGCGCGAAAAAGCTGTCGTTGCTCTGACCAAGGCCCAGCACCTGCAACCAACCCAGCGACCGTCTGCGCAGGCGCGGCGACCGTGACATGTAACTCATGGTGACGTCCCCAGCGACAATTGCGTTCCCCTGCTTCAACGGCGGCGGTCACGCCGGGTTGAATCGCCGCGCGATGTTCCCTAATCGTTCGCCTATGGCCGTTCCGCTTCCTTCTGATTCGCCGCCCAGTTCTCCGCCGCCCTGGCTGGCCGGGCTGAACACGCCGCAGCGCGAGGCCGTGCTGACCACCGAAGGCCCGGTACTGATCCTGGCCGGCGCCGGCACCGGCAAGACCAAGGCATTGACGGCGCGGCTGGCGCATATCCTGTACAGCCGGCTGGCGTGGCCGTCCGAAGTGCTGGCGGTGACCTTCACAAACCGCGCCGCGCGCGAGATGCGCCACCGCATGGGGCTGCTGCTGGGCGACATGGCCGAAGGGTTGCCGTGGCTGGGCACCTTCCATGCCCTGTGCGCCAAAATGCTGCGCCGCCACGCCGGGCTGGTTGGGCTGGACGAGCGGTTCACCATTCTTGATACCGATGACCAGTTGCGCCTGCTCAAGCAGGTCGTCATCGAGGCCGGGCTGGACGAAAAGCGCTGGCCGCCAAAGCAGCTGGCCGGGCTGATCGACCGCTGGAAAAATCGCGGGCTGGCGCCCGCCGAAGTGCCGCCGGGGGAAAGCTTTGGCTTTGGTGATGGCGTGCCAGGCAAGGGCGGCGCGGCGCTGTATGCGCGCTATCAGGAACGGCTGAAGGGCCTGAACGCAGCGGATTTCGGCGACCTGTTGCTGCATATGCTGACGATTTTTGCCGAGCATCCCGATGTGCTGGCCGATTATCAGCGACGCTTCAAGTATATCATGGTGGATGAATATCAGGACACCAACAGCGCCCAATATGCCTGGCTGAAACTGCTGACCGGCAGCCGCCGCAACATCGCCTGTGTCGGCGATGATGACCAGTCGATCTACAGCTGGCGCGGCGCCGAAGTTGCCAACATCCTGCGTTTCGATACGGATTTTCCCGGTGCAAGGCTGGTGCGGCTCGAGCAGAATTACCGCTCGACGCCGCATATCCTGGGCGCCGCCAATGCGCTGATCGCGCACAACAGCGGCCGGCTGGGCAAAGCGCTGTTCACGGAACTGAACGCCGGCGATCCGGTGCGCGTCACCGGCGTATGGGACGGGCCGGAGGAAGCGCGCACCGTGGGCGATGCCGCCGAGCGGCTGGCGCGCGATGGCGCATCCCTGAACGACATGGCGATCCTGGTGCGGGCGCAGTTCCAGACACGGCTGTTCGAGGACCGTTTCATCGCCATCGGCCTGCCGTACCGCATTGTCGGCGGCTTCCGTTTCTATGAACGCGCCGAAGTGCGCGATGCGCTGGCCTATCTGCGCCTGATGGTGTCACCAAACGACGGCCTGGCATTCGAGCGCATCGTCAACGTGCCAAGACGCGGGCTGGGCGACAAGGCGATGGCGGCGCTGCATGGCGCGGCGCGGCCTCAAGGGCTTGCTGGTCGATCTGGCGCGCTGGCGATCGCTGGGCGAGACCATGGCGCATGATGCGCTGGCGCAACTGGTGCTGGAGGAATCCGGCTATGTCGCCATGTGGCAGGCCGACAAATCGGTCGAGGCAGACGGCAAGCTCGACAATCTGATCGAACTGACTCGCGCCATGGCCGATTATCCGTCGCTGACCTCGTTCCTCGAACATGTCAGCCTGGTGATGGACAATGACACCGGCGATGTGGCCGAGAAAATCACGATCATGACCCTGCACGGCGCCAAGGGACTGGAGTTCGACCATGTCTTCCTGCCCGGCTGGGAGGAAGGCGTGTTTCCCAGCCAGCGGGCAATGGACGAAGGCGGCACTGCTGCGCTGGAGGAGGAACGCCGGCTGGCCTATGTCGGCATCACCCGCGCCCGCAAATCAGCCCATGTGCTGCATGCCGCCAACCGGCAGGTCTATGGCCAGTGGACGGCCGCCCTGCCCAGCCGGTTCATCGCCGAACTGCCCGCCGCCAACATCGAAGCCATCAGCACCATGAGCGGCGGGCCAAGCCTGTGGCGCGCGGCGCTGGCGGGCGGCGACCCGTTTGGCGATGTGGCGCGCGGCAGCGGGCGCGGGCCGGGCTGGAACCGGGCCAGCAGCACTTCGAACGGGCGTGATTTTGGTCCGCGCGGCGGGGCGCCGGCGATCTCGGCGCCGGCTATCACGGTGGGATTGAAGGCCAGGCCCGGCGTCAAGACCGGCACCCGAGTGTTTCACGCCAAGTTCGGCGAAGGCCAGGTCGTCCATGTCGATGGCAACAAGCTGGAAATCGATTTTACCCATGCCGGGCGCAAGCGGGTTCTCGACAGCTTTGTCGAAATAAAGGACTGAATGCCGGTCAGTCGTAGCGCCGGGTGAACAGCTCGATGAAATGACCGACCACGCCGGGGGTGATGTAGATCAGGCCGAGACACGCAAAGGCAATCGAATGCTCGATGCTCCAGTTGAGGTGCAGATTGGCATAAAAATAGGCACCGACGAGCGTGAACACGTTCAGGCGACCAAATACGCTCATGAGCAGAGCCACCGCCGCCCAGGGCACACCCAGCCCCTTGGCCCAGCCGAGCCACGCCGCATAGCCAAGCGCCAGCCCGACCACGACAAGCACGGCCGCCAACAAATAGCCCGGTGCGTAACGCAACCCGTCCATACTGAACTCCCGAGCGGATACTGCCAGAAACGCCCTTCGGATACCAGCGTTATCGATTCGTTAACTCTTTAGGTTTTGCGGAGCAGGACCACCGGCCTTAAGGCAAGGTCGTGCCTTCCATCCCCGCCCCGCTGAAAATCGCCGATTACCGGGCATTCTGGGCAGCGCGTTTTTTCGCAACAGTCGCCGGCATGATGCTGGTCATTGTCATCGGCTGGCAGGTCTATGATCAGGCGCGCGAAACGATGATTCCCAAGGATGCCGCATTTCTGCTCGGCATGATCGGGCTGGCGCAGTTCTTGCCGCTGTTTGGCCTGTCGCTGGTCGTCGGCGTCATCGCCGACCGCATGGACCGGCGATACATTGCGCGGGCGGCGCTGGCGTTGGAGGCGGCCTGCGCGCTGACTTTGGGGTGGCTGGCGCTATCCGGCACCGTGCCGATGCTGTCGCTGTTTGTCGTCGCTGTCCTGCTTGGCGTGGCGCGCGCCTTTGTTGGTCCGGCGCTGGGGGCGCTGGCGCCCAATCTGGTGCCGCGTGCGCTGCTGCCACAGGCTATCGCGCTCAATTCGATCAGCTGGCAATCGGGCGCCGTGCTCGGCCCGCCGCTGGGCGCCTTTCTCTATGCGATTGCGCCGCACGTTCCGTATCTGGTCGCCGCCGTGCTGTTTGGCTCGGCGTTCATATGCCTGATGATGATCGGCCCGGTGCCGCGCCCGCCGCCTTCGATCGTGTCGCCGTGGCGAAGCCTGGTCGATGGCATCAGCTATGTCCGCCACAACCGCATCGTGCTCGGCGCCATCAGTCTTGATCTGTTTGCCGTGCTGCTGGGCGGTGCCACGGCCATGTTGCCGGTTTATGCCCGCGATGTGCTGCATGTCGGCGTCGAGGGGCTGGGGCCACTGCGCGCGGCACCGGCGGTGGGGGCCGTTGCCATGGCGCTGCTGCTGGCGGTACGGCCGCTCGGGCGCAATGTCGGCCCGGTTATGTTTGCCTGTGTTGGCATCTTTGGCCTGTCCACAATCGTCTTTGGCTGGTCGACGTCTTATCCGCTCAGCCTTGTCGCGCTGACCGTGCTTGGCGCCGCCGATGCCGTCAGCGTCTTTGTGCGCGGCACCCTCATCCAGATGCACACCCCCGACGAAATGCGCGGCCGGGTCAGCAGCGTGTCCGGCCTGTTCATTTCGGCCAGCAACGAACTAGGCGAATTCGAAAGCGGGCTGGCAGCGGCCTGGGTGGGCGCAGTGCCGGCAGTCGTGGTCGGGGGCTTTGGCGCCATCGGCGTGACGGTGATATGGGCTTGGGCGTTTCCGGAATTGCGGCGCGCCGACCGGTTTGTGGTGCCCGATGAAATTGATGCCAAGGCCGTCACCGGGGTATAGAAGCGTGGTTCAGACCGGAGAACAGGCATGAAGGCACAATCGATCCTCGAAACCATCGGCAACACGCCGCACATCCGGATGAACCGGCTGTTCCCCGACGCCGAAGTGTGGATCAAGTCCGAACGCTCCAACCCCGGCGGCTCGATCAAGGACCGTATTGCGCTGGCGATGATCGAAGCGGCCGAGCGCGACGGCAGCCTCAAGCCCGGCGGCATTATCGTCGAGCCGACCAGCGGCAACACCGGCATCGGGCTTGCGATGGTGGCGGCGGTCAAGGGCTACCAGCTTGTGCTGGTCATGCCCGAATCCATGTCGCTGGAACGCCGCCGGCTGATGCTGGCCTATGGTGCCAGTTTTGACCTGACGCCGCGCGAAAAGGGCATGAAGGGCGCCATCGCCCGCGCCATCGAGATCGTGGCGGAAACCCCCGGCTCATGGATGGCCCAGCAGTTCGAAAACCCGGCCAATATCGAAGTCCACATCCGTACCACCGCGCTGGAAATCCTGAACGATTTTGCCGATGCGCCCATTGACGCCATTGTCACCGGTGTCGGCACCGGCGGGCATATCACCGGCGTCGCTCAGGCACTGAAGCCGCATTGGCCAAAGCTTCAGGTGTTCGCCGTCGAACCATCGGCCTCGCCGGTCATTTCGGGCGGCCAGCCCAGCCCCCACCCCATCCAGGGCATCGGCGCCGGCTTCATCCCGGCCAATCTGCACACACAACTGCTTGACGGTGTGATTCAGGTCGAAGCCGCCGATGCCAAGGCGATGGCACTGCGTTCGGCGACGGTCGAAGGCATGCTGGTCGGGATTTCATCCGGCGCGACGCTGGCAGCCATTGCCGCCAAGCTGGGGGAACTGCCCGCCGGCGCGCGGGTACTGGGGTTCAACTATGACACCGGCGAGCGCTATCTTTCGGTCCCTGACTTCCTGCCGGCCTGAGCCGGCACAAGGTCCACCACAACGATTTCGGGCGGCACACCCAGCCGCAGCGGCACCAGCGTCGTGCCCAGCCCGGAATTGACGATCAGCGTCTGGCGGCCTTCACGAAACAGCCCGCGCCGGTGGCGCGCGATATACTCGGTCGGCAGCCAGGCGAGGCCGAACAGGCTGATCTGGCCGCCATGGCTGTGGCCGGACAGCAGCAACTGCGCATGCTGCGGCAGGCGCGCGAAGAAATCCGGTTCGTGGCTGGCGGCGATGACAGGCTTGCCGGGCGGCACGGCGGCGATGGCGTTGTTCAGGCCATCGATCGGGTCCACGCCGATCAGCAGGTCATCAGCGCCGGCCAGCACCAGCGGGCCAAGATCGACAGATGCGCCCGCAAGCAGCCTGACCGGCGTGCGCGCCATGACACGGCGCAGCCAATAGGGTTCATCATGGTTGCCCGGCACGGCAAAAACACCAAGCGGCGCCTTGAGCCCGGCCAGCGGATACAGCGCATCTTCAAGCCGGATATCGGGCCAATCGACGATCTTGGCGCCGGCATAATCGCCGGTCAGGACCACCAGGTCGGGGCGCTCGGCATTGGCGCGAGCGATGATGCGCCGCAGCCGCACCGACGGCATGTCGATCCAGCTGAAATGGATGTCCGACAGATGGACGATGCGCTGCGGCTGCGCCAACCCGGTGATGGGGACGCGGTACCGGGTGATGACCGGGTCCTGCACCGCAGTGGCAAGCATGAACAGGCCCGCAGCAGTGCCGAGCGCCAGCATCAGGAATAACAGGCGTCTCATGGTCACGGCTTTGGCGCTAGCAGCGCGTCCTGTCCATCAGCTTCGCGCCTTGTTCTCGCGGTTTTCGGCCAGAAAGGCATTGAACGGGTTCAGCCCGCTCACCGCGTCACGTCCGGAGGCAATGTGGCGCAATTGCTGGTAATACCAGCTTTGCGCGGCAAAGCCGTTCATGGTGCGGACCAGCTTGATCGGCGAGCGCGGCCCCAGCCAGCCCGGACCGATGGCGAGGCTGTCTTCGGGCCGGGGCAGTTCGTCGCTGTGCCCCTCAAGCAATTCGGCGACGCATTCGGGGGCCGCGCACAAGGGCCGGCCAACGCCGACCATGGCAATGCCGTTTTGGGCGGCATTTTCCATCGACCTGAGCGTGCGAAACCCGCCGGTGACCAGCAGCGGCGGCGTCTGTCCGGTCATCAATGCCTTGGCCAGATCGACGAAATAGGCTTCGCGCGCCCGGGTGCTGGCCTGTGCCGGTTCATCGCGCGCCTCCAGCCCTTCCATGTCCATCATGCGCGGCTGTTCATAGGTGCCGCCGGATATTTCGAGCAGGTCGACACCAAGATTCTTGAGCCAGCCGGCGACGGCGATGCAATCGTCAAAGGCAAAGCCGCCTTTCTGGAAATCGGCGGAGTTGAGCTTTACGGACAGCAGGAAATCCGCGCCGGCGGCGGCGCGCACGGCCTTGACGGCCTCCACCAGAAAACGCGCCCGGTTTTCAAGGCTGCCGCCCCAGGCATCGGTGCGGCGGTTGGCCAGCGGCGAGAGGAACTGGCTGATGAGATAGCCGTGCGCGGCGTGGACCTGAACGCCGTCGAAGCCGGCCTCGCGGCTGACGACTGCGGCATGGGCAAAACGGGCAATGAGCACGGTGATTTCGGATTCAAGCAGCGGCACCGGCATGCCGAACTGGCCGCCCGGAAGCGCCAGCGGCACCGCGGACGGTGCCTTGGGGCTGGGGTTCACCGCCTTTTGAGTCTGGCGGCCGGCATGGCTGATCTGCACGATGGCGCGCGTGCCGTCGGCGCGCGCAGCTTCGGCCCAGCGCGCCCATGCCGCTTTGGCATCTATCGTAAGCGGGCCATCGACTATGACATTGCCGGGGCGTTCAAGATGTGCGCGGTCGATCTGGACGTTGCCGGTTATCGACAGACCCAGCCCGCCAGCGGCCCAGCGCCGATACAGGCGGACATGGTCCTGGTTGGGCAGGCCGTCGCGGCCGGCCAGGCCTTCGGTCATCGCCGCCTTGGCTATGCGGTTGCG
The DNA here is from genome assembly GCF_031430775.1 of Sandarakinorhabdus sp. Taxonomy (GTDB): domain Bacteria; phylum Pseudomonadota; class Alphaproteobacteria; order Sphingomonadales; family Sphingomonadaceae; genus Sandarakinorhabdus. The sequence goes on from NZ_JANPCD010000077.1 coordinate 39,618, forward strand.
AAGGGTCTGGCCCGATTTCAGCGAAAACGCTTCGGCGACTTTCATGCGGCATCGACCCCTGTTCTGGCGGGCAGGCTAATCGCGCGCTGCGCCGCTGCCAAGCTGGGGCGCGCCCCGGCCCGGCAGTTTTCACGCAGCCTTGGCCATGGCGCGGCCATAAAAGGTCTCACCCTTGGCCGCCATGTCACGGAGCAGCTGCGGCGGGCTGAAGCGCTCGCCGTGCGCCTGTGCCAGCCGGTCAAGCACGGCGACGACTCCGGCCAGCCCGACTGTGTCCATATGGCTGAACGGCCCGCCGGTGAACGGCGCAAAGCCCCAGCCGAAAATGGCCCCCAGATCGCCGTCCTGCGGCGTTTCCAGCACGCCTTCGGCAAAGCAGCGCGCGCATTCGACAAGCTGGCGATACAGCAGGCGTTCCTTGACGTCTGCCGGTGTCGGCTGCGTTTCGGCGAGGGCGCCGGCGACGGTCTGCACCAGTTCAGGCCAGAGATGCTTCTTGCCGCCTTCGGGATAGACGTAAAATCCCTTGGCGTTCTTGCGGCCCTGGCGGCCCAGTTCGTGCATCTTGGTGATGACCGCGTCGGCGGGGCCGGGCTTGTAGGCATCACCCAGATCGGCCTTTGTCTGCTGGCCGACCTTGTAGCTGAGGTCGAGGCCGACCTCGTCGTTCACCGCCAGCGGCCCGACGGGCATGCCCATCTGCCTTCCGACATTCTCGATCAGCGCCGGCACGGTGCCTTCGCCCAGCAGCGCCAGGCCTTCCTGCACATAGGTGCCAAAGCAGCGCGAGGTGTAGAAACCGCGGCTGTCGTTCACTACAATCGGCGTCTTGCGGATGGCGGCGACATAATCCAGCGCCTTGGCGATGGCGGCCGGGCCGGTCTGCTTGCCGACGATGATTTCCACCAGCGGCATGCGTTCGACCGGCGAGAAGAAATGGATGCCGATGAAGTTTTCCGGCTTGCTCCAGGCCTGCGCCAGGCCGGTGATCGGCAGGGTCGAGGTGTTGGAGCCAAAGATGGTGTCGGGGCCGACCACAGCCTCGGTGGCCTTGGTGACACCGGCCTTGATTTCGCGGGTTTCGAACACGGCCTCGATGATCAGGTCGCAGCCGGCGAGATCGGCGTAATCGGCGGTCGGGTGGATGCGATCGAGGATGACCTGCGCCTTGGCCGGGTCCATGCGCTTTTTCGCCAGCCGGTCGGCGGTGTACTGCTTGCCCTTTTCAGCCGCAGCAAGATCACGGTCGAGCAGCACCACTTCGATACCGGCCTGTGCCGTCACCATGGCGACGCCGGCGCCCATCAGCCCGGCGCCGAGCATGGCGATCTTCTTGGTTGGCATCGGGGCAATGCCGGCGGGTCGGCGCGCGCCCTTTTCGGCGGCCTGCTTGGATACAAACAGACTGCGGATCATGTTGCCGGCCTGCGGGTCGGAGACGACCTTGGCGAAATATTTGGATTCGATGCGGATGGCGGTGTCCATCGGCACCTGGGTGCCTTCATAGACTGCGCTCAGGATCGCCTTGGGTGCGTTCATGTTGTCGCCGGCGTTGACATGCGTCATCGCGGTGCCGCCCATGAACGCCTGGGCAAAGCCCGGCGCCATGGCGCTGGCGGGGCCGCCGGGGAATTTGAAATTCTTTTCGTCCCATGGCTGCACGCTCTTGGTCGGGTTGGCCTTGACCCAGGCCTTGGCGGTTTCGACAACGTCTGCTGCCGGCACCACCGCCTGCACGACGCCAAAGCTGAGCGCCTCCTGCGGGCTCATGTTCTTGCCCTGCAACAGATACATCAAGGCCGGCTGCACGCCCATCAGGCGCGGCAGGCGCTGTGTGCCGCCGGCGCCCGGAAACAGCCCGACCATGATCTCGGGCAGGCCAAGCGTGATCTTGGGATTGTCGGCGATGACGCGGTAATGGCAGGCGAGGATGAACTCCAGCCCGCCGCCCAGCGCGAGGCCGTTCACCGCCGCCGCCACCGGCTTGCCGCAGGTTTCCAGATCGCGCAGCAAGCGGTTGAGGCTGAACACGCCGTCGAACAGCGCGGCCATCTTGCTCTTGCCTTCGGGGAGGCTTGCGCCGCCTCCGAACAGCGCGCCCATGCCCTTGAGGTCGGCGCCGGCCATGAAGCCGCTGGCCTTGCCTGATGTGAGCACGGCGCCCTTGACGGCATCGTCGGTCTTCAACCGCACGATGGCGGCGGCGAGGTCGCGCTGCACCTCCGGCGTGATGACATTCATCGATTGCCCGGGCACATCGATGGTGAGCAGCAGGATGCCATCGGCATCGAGTTCGGAACGGATTGCGGTGTCGGTCATGTCAATTCCCTCACTTCTTGCGCATCTTGTGCGATCTGCCGGTCAACAAGCTGATAGTATAAGTTCGGCATATTTAAAGGGCGGGCCGGCGTACCTAAACAGTCTTTAACATATACTTGTACGGTCCAGTCATCGTAGTCGTAGCAGTCCCATTCAAACCAAAACCAAGCAAGATCATCTAGCTTGTCTGCTGTGAGGCGACTCGTATTTTCAACTTCATAAATAATAATCTGTTTTGCTGTAGGATCAAATTTGTATGCATCAGGCACAAAAGTGCTGAGCGTGAAATTTGAAAGATCCGCGTTCGGAAGTGAACCAACAAGCTTCCTGACGGCAGTCCAAAAACCTTTAGTGTGAATCGCGGCGTCTGCATCTGCGAGTTCATTTATCGTCTTTTGGTGCGGACCATTCTGAGCCAAGATCTATACTCGCTCGATAATCGTGCCGGTGCCCATCCCGGCCCCGACGCACAGGTTGATCAGCGCGGTGCCCTTGCCGGTCCGCTCCAGCTCATCGAGCACCGTGCCGAGGATCATGCCCCCGGTCGCCCCCAGCGGATGCCCCATGGCAATCGCCCCGCCATTCACATTGATGCGATCATGCGAAATATTCATCGCCTGCATGTACCGCAGCACGACCGACGCGAACGCCTCGTTCAATTCGAACAGGTCGATGTCGTCCTTGGTCATCCCGGCGCGCTGCAACACCTTGGCCGCGACGAACTCCGGCCCGGTCAACATGATCATCGGCTCGGAACCAATGCTCGCCATGGCGCGAATCCGCGCCCGCGGCTTCAAACCATATTTCTCGCCCATTTCCTTATTGCCGATGAGCACGGCGGAGGCGCCATCGACGATGCCCGATGAATTGCCGCCGGTATGGACATGCTCGATGCGCTCGACCTCGGGATATTTCATCAGCGCAATGGCATCGAAACCCGGCATCTGCTCACCCATCGCGGTGAACGCCGGCGCCAGCGAACCCAGCGACTGCATGTCGGTCTGCGGCCGCATATGCTCGTCATGCGCCAGCACGATTTCACCGATGACATCGCGCACCCCGACGACCGAGCCCTTGAACCGCCCTTCGCTC
>NZ_JANPCD010000078.1:0-7224 GCF_031430775.1 Sandarakinorhabdus sp.
CACCACGACAAAGGTGATTACCCCCCGGAAGCGTCTGGCAGGCATGGCCGCCTCTATGCGCGTAAATGACCTCCACCGCGAGTGGCACCCTGTGTATAGCGGCCGCACGGGGGCGAGTTAAGCGGCGGCGGCGCGCGAAACTGGCCTATGTTGTGCCGTAAGCACTTTGACCTGCGGTGAAATAGTTGCATAATCACGATATGAGCAAAATTTTATGTGTCGAAGATGACGCGGCAATGGCCGAACATGTCGCGCATGGCCTAGCCGAAGCAGGGCATGAGGTCGACATCGCCGCCGATGGTGAAACCGGTTACGCTCTGGCGACGAGCGGCGGCTATGACGCCATCGTGCTCGATCGCATGCTGCCAAGGCTCGATGGCCTTGCAGTGCTGACCCGGCTGCGTGCCGATGGGATGATGACGCCGGTCGTCATGCTGTCGGCGCTGGCCAGTCTTGACGAGCGGGTACGTGGTTTGCGCGCAGGGTCGGACGATTATGTGACCAAGCCGTTCGAACTGCCGGAACTGCTGGCTCGGCTTGAGGCTGTGCAGCGCCGCAACCTGGCCGGCGCTGAAATCACGCGCTTGCAGGAAGGCGAGCTCGATGTCGATCTGCTCACGCGCAAGGTATCGTTTGCCGGCCGGCGCATCGAATTGCAGCCACGCGAATTCCGCCTGCTCGAGTTCCTGCTCAAGCATCGCGGCCAGGTGGTGACCCGCTCGATGTTGCTCGAAGGCGTGTGGGATTATCATTTCGACCCCGGTACCAATGTCATCGACGTCCATGTCAGCCGGCTGCGCAAGAAACTGGATGAAGGCGGCGCCAGCGATATCGTGCAGACGGTGCGCGGCGCCGGCTACCGCATCGGCGGGGAGTAGGCGCCGTCCCGCGGCGCACCCTTTCCGCGTGGCAGCCCGACGGGCTGTTGCCCTGGCTCACGTCGTTTCTGCCCATCAATACGACTGCGCGGATCGGGCTCGCCGTATTCATCGCCTTGCTGCTGTCTTCATCGACGCTGCTGATTTTTCTCGAGCGCCTGACCGAGATTCAGCTGGATAACGACAACAGGAGCCGCATCGCCGAAATTTACCGGGCAACAGATGCCGCGTGGCGGCGCGGTGGGCCTGCGGCTGGTCTTGTCATCGTCAATGGCGAATTGCAGGTGCCGGGGCCGCTGGTCATTCATGTCGAACGAGCCGATGGCAGCCGGCTTGCCGGCAACCTTGGGGACTGGCCCATCGGGCTCGCCACCGACCGGTTGCCGCGCCGATTGATGTTGGCGAGCCGCCGCGAACCCCTCGTCAAGCCCTTTGTGTTTATCGGAGCCATACTGCCCGACGGGCACCGCATTGCGGTGGGGCGCAGCCTTGAAGCGGAAAGCCGGCTGCAGGAGACGCTGCTGGCTTCGCTGATGGCTGCGCTGGCATTGGCGCTAACGCTCAGCTGGATCAGCAGCCGCTGGATCGTCGGCATCATTTCCAATCGCGCCCGGATCATCGCCGAGGTGGCCGGCGAAGTCACTGCAGGCGATCTGTCACGCCGCGTTCCGGTGCAGGCAGGACCGGCCGGCGATGCCTTTGATTCAATGAGCATGGCCTTCAATGTCATGCTGGCCCGCATCGAGGGGCTGCTCGACGAATTGCGCGCCGTGACCGACGGGCTGGCGCATGACCTGCGATCACCGCTGACCCGCCTCAAGGCGCGCATCGACCGGCTCGGCATGGGCAGCGCGGTGAATGCTGCCGACCTGCAAGCCGTGAGCGTGGAGGCCGAGGGGCTGCTGGCCATGCTGGACAACAGCCTGGAGATCAGCCGGGCCGAAGCCGGCATTGGCCGCGACAGCTTTGCCAGCCTTGATCTGGTTGCCATGGTGTCGGACCTGGTCGAGATGTACGAACCCCTGGCCGACGACGCCGGAGTGCGGATGGTGATGCTGACCGCGCAGCCGGTCACGGCCATGGCGCACCGCCAGCTTCTTGGCCGCGCGCTGGCCAATCTCATAGACAATGCGCTGCGCTATGGCGCCGCCGGCGGCGTGATCGAACTGGGTGTCGAGCGGACCGCATGTGGGGCGCGCCTGACCGTCGCGGACCATGGCCCCGGCATTCCGGCCGCCAGTCGCGATGACGCGCTCAGGCGCTTTGGCAGGCTCGATGCCGCACGTCCGACCGGGCAGCGCGGCCAGGGCGCCGGGCTGGGGCTTTCGCTTGCTGCCGCCGTGGCAAGGCTGCACGGCGGCAGCCTGTCGCTGGCCGACAACAAGCCCGGGCTGCTTGTCTCGGTGGCGATCCCGACACAGGCTTGACGGGCGCGGCGACCGACAACGCCAAGCGAAGCCGGTCGCCGCACGGCCAGATCAGTTCTTGCGGCCGCTCATCAGCCAGCCGACGACAAAGCCCAGCGCGATGCCGGCGCCCAGCACCGCCATGGGCTGTTCCTGCACGGCGGCGCGGACCTTGGCGCTGCTGTCTTCGGCCATCTTCTGCGCGCGTTCACGGGCGGCACGGGCCTGCTCCGGCGCATGATCGGCCCACTCCTTGGCGGCTTCACGGGCCTTGTCATAGGCTTCGCGCGCCGCTTCGCGGGCCTTGTCGGCCTGTTCCTTCAAATCGGCCTTGAGCTGATCGACCTTGCCGCGCGCAGTGGCGGCCGCTTCGGCAGCGGTATCGGTCACGGCATCGATGGCAGCTTCGGCAGAATTTTCGAGGTCAGACATAAAGGAATCCTTTCACGGATGGGGACGTCAGGCCAAAATAGGCATATGCATAACGAAATTGAAGGGCACATGGCCCCTTTTTGCATCAGTGATCATCGCGAACCCTGGCTCGGCCGGCCTTGATTCCCGAACGCACCGCCTTGTCTTCCAGCCGCCGCACCTTGGAGCCCGTGCTCGGCTTGGTCGGACGGCGCTTGATGGGCCGCACTTCGGCGGCGGCAACCATGGCCGCCAATCGCTCACGGGCGTCGGCACGGTTGCGGACTTGATCGCGAAATTTCTGCGCCGTCAGCACCAGCACGCCATCGCGCGTCATCTTGCTGCCGGCCAGCCGCATCAGCCGCACCGCCACGTCATCGGGCAGGCTGGGCGATCCACGCACATCAAAGCGCAGCTGCACGGCCGAGCTGACCTTGTTGACATTCTGCCCGCCCGGCCCGGCGGCGCGTATGAATGTTTCGATCAATTCGTCTTCGGGGATGACAATGGCCATGCACGGTCATAGCGTGTCGGCACCATTCAGGGGAGGCCCCAACATGCTGATCGTCCATCACCTCAACAACAGCCGCTCGCAGCGCATATTGTGGCTGCTGGAGGAACTCGCCCTGCCTTATCGTATCCAGCATTATGCGCGTGATGCCGTCACCAACCTGGCGCCGGCCGAACTCAAGGCGGTCCATCCGCTGGGGAAATCACCGGTGCTGGAGGATGACGGGCGTATCGTCACCGAATCGGGCGCCATCACCGATTACATCCTGCGCCGCCATGGCGGTGGCCGTCTGATGCCCGCCCCCGGCAGCGACGCGCATGAAACCTATCTGGAATGGCTGCATTTTGCCGAAGGTTCGGCGATGACTCCGTTCCTGCTGGCGCTGTACACCGGGCGCCTGGGCGATGCCGCAGCACCACTAAAACCGCGCATCGAGGAACAGATCGGCAGCCATGTCGCCTATCTGGCGCAGTGCCTTGGCGGCAATGACTGGCTGGTCGGCAACACGCTGTCGGGCGCCGACATCATGATGAGCTTCATCGCCGAAATCGCCTGTTCGCAAGGGCTGGGCGCGCATTTTCCGAATGTGCTGGCCTATGCCAAGCGTATCCAGGCTCGCCCGGCGTGGATTGCAGCAGCGGAAAAGACCGAGCCTTACGGGTTCCGTATCGCCGGCTGAAGCAAAGGCGCAAACAGGTTCAGCGCCAGTCCGCCGATTATCAGCCCTGCGGCGAGCAGCTTCCATCCCGGAAGTGGCTCGCCGAGCAGCAGCGCGGACGCCCCCATGCCGAACACAGGCACCAGCAGCGATGTCGGCGCGACACTGGCCGCCGGGTAACGCGCCAGCAGCCAGCCCCAGGCCCCATAGCCGAACAGCGAATTGCCGGCCGCTTGCCACGCCACCGCCGCCCAGATGCCAGGTGTTGCGGCGCCAAGCGCGGTGAGGATGACGGTCGGCCCTTCGAACAGCAGCGCCAGTGCCAGCAGCGGCGGCACTGCGAACAGCGATGACCAGGTCACGAACGCCAGCATGTCGATGCGGCCGGCGCGCCGCTGCACGAGATTGCCGCACGCCCATGACAGGGCCGCGCCCAGCACCAGCGCCACGCCCAGCGGCGTCGCTTCACCGCCGACATGCGCCAGCACCACGCCGATGCCGGCCAAGGCGGCGGCCAGCGCTGCATATTGCAGCGGCAACAATCGCTCGCCGCTGCCGACAAGGGCAAAGCCGATGGTGAACACCACCTGGGTCTGCACCAGCAAGGACGCCAGCCCCGGCGCGATCAGCCCGTCGATAGCGATGAACAACAGCCCGAACTGGCCAACCCCGATGGCGATGCCGAACGCCGCCAGCATCGCCCAGCTGACCGGTGGGCGGCGCACGAAGAAAATCAGCGGAAACACCACCGCAGCAAAGCGCAGCGCGGCGAACAACAGCGGCGGCAAGGCATCCAGCGCGGTTTTTATGACGACGAAATTGGTGCCCCAGACGGCAACCACCGCCAGCGCCAACAGCATTGCGCGGGTATCAAGCATGGGGGGCGGGCGGCTTGGCAAGGGTGTGATAGGCGGTGGCCGACATTAGCAATGCCGCTGCGATCAGCATGGCCACGGGCCTTGCCGTGCCGTCATGCAGGGCCGCGCCCAGCGCCGACGCCAGCGCACCGACACCGAAATTGACACCGCCCATCAGGCCCGAAATCGTGCCGGCACGCGTCGGATCGATATTGAGGGCGCCGGCCGAGGCATTGGCTGCCATCAGCCCGTTCGACGACAGGGCGATGAACAGGCCCGCAATCAACCAGGGCAGCGGCGCGCCCAGAAACGACAGCGCCAGCAGGGTCGCCCCGGCCAGCACCGCGCCGATGGTGGCAAAGCCGAGGATGGTATCGGGGCTGTGGCGGCCCAACAGCCAGCGGTTCAACTGCGACGATCCGATGATGCCGGTGGCGATCAGTGCAAAGATCAGTCCGAACTGCGTTTCGGAAAAGCCCCAGATGGCGACGATGAGATCGGGCGAAGCGGCGATATAACTGAACAAAGTTGCGCCGCTGCCCGCGCCGACCAGCAGATAGCCGATCAGCCGGCGTTCGCCCAGCACGGCGGCATAGGCCGACAGCACCGACTGGCTGCGCGCCTTGGCCGCTGTTTCCGGCGAGCGGCTTTCGTCCAGCCGGGTCGCCACGACGACCGCAACAATCGCGCCGATGGCCGCGAACACCAGGAACACCGCGTGCCAGCCGGCCCAGACGCTGATCCAGCCGCCGATGGTGGGCGCCAGCATCGGCGCAACGGCCAACACCAGCATGAGCAGCGAGAAAATGCGCGCCGAATCGCGGTGGTCATACCGGTCGCGCACGATGGCGCGCGCCACGACCATCGCGGCGCAGCAGCCCAAGGCCTGCACGAAACGCCCGGCAACCAGCATTTCGATGGACGGCGCAGCAGCGCAAAACAGGCTGGCGGCGACATAGACTGCGCAGCCAATCAGCACCGAGGGCCGCCGGCCGATACGGTCGGACAAAGGCCCGAAGAACAATTGCCCGATGGCCATGCCGACGAAAAACGCCGACAGCGTCAACTGCACCGCAGCCGGCGACGCGCCATAGTCGCGCCCGATGGCCGGCAAGGTCGGCAGATACAAATCGATGGTCACCGCGCCGAAAGCGGTCAACGCCCCCAGCAGCAGAATTTCGCCCAAAGTCGGAACCCGGGCCGCGGGGGTTCCGGGCGCATGCATGAGCAGGGCTTTAGGGTAGGAAGGCAGCGCGGTCGAGGGGTGGTTCAGACACCTTCAACCTGGCGCGCGGCGATCAAGCCCGCGCGCCCTCCACGGCCACGCCGACGCTGTTATACCGCAGCGCTTCCAGCACCGTCTTGACGATGGCGGGTGCGTCGAGGCCGGCTTCGGCATATTGCTTGGCGGGCGCTTCATGGTCCTGGAAAATGTCGGGCAAGCGCAACGTGCGGACCTTGAGGCCGGCGTCGGTCAGGCCTTCGTCGCTGAGCCAGGTCAGGACATGCGCGCCAAAGCCGCCGATGGCGCCTTCCTCGATGGTGAGCAGCACTTCGTGCGTTGCGGCAAGATGCCGGATCAGGTCATAATCCAGCGGCTTGGCAAAGCGCATGTCGGCAACCGTGGTGGACAGGCCCTTGGCGTCCAGTTCGTCCGCAGCGGCGAGCGAATCGACGAGGCGGGTGCCCAGTGACAGGATGGCGACGGTCTTGCCCTCGCGCACGGTGCGGCCCTTGCCGATTTCGAGGCGCGTGCGCACTTCGGGGATTGCGATGCCGGTGCCTTCGCCGCGCGGATACCGCACCGCGATCGGACCGGTATCGTGCATGGCGCAGGTGTGAACCATGTCGGCCAGTTCCGCCTCGTCCGACGGTGCCATCACCACGAAATTCGGCAGCGTCGCCAGATAGGTGACATCGAATGCCCCGGCATGGGTGCAGCCATCGGCGCCCACAAGCCCGGCGCGGTCGATGGCGAAACGCACCGGCAGGTTCTGGATGGCGACATCATGCACGACCTGGTCATAGGCACGCTGCAGGAAGGTCGAATAAATCGCGCAGAACGGCCGCATGCCCTGCGCTGCCAGCCCGGCCGCAAATGTCACGGCGTGCTGTTCGGCGATGCCGACATCGAAGGTGCGGTCGGGGAACGCCTTGTTGAAACGGTCGACGCCGGTGCCCGACGGCATGGCGGCGGTGATGGCGACAATCGTGGGGTCGCGCTTGGCTTCCTCGATCAGCATGTCGCCAAAAACGTTCTGGTATTGCGGCGCCTTGGGCGCGGCCTTGTGCTGCGTGCCCGACACGACGTCGAACTTGACGACGCCGTGATATTTGTCAGCCGCTGCTTCGGCCGGGCCATAGCCCTTGCCCTTTTGCGTCACGACATGGATCAGCATCGGGCCTTCGGCGGCATCGCGGACATTTTCGAGCACCGGCAGCAGATGTTCGAGATTGTGACCATCGATCGGCCCGACATAATAGAAACCCAGCTCTTCGAATA
>NZ_JANPCD010000079.1:0-1805 GCF_031430775.1 Sandarakinorhabdus sp.
GGCGGGTTGCCGTGACGATGATCTCGCCCTGCTCCATCACTTCGGCCGCTTGGGCGGTCGTTTCCTGGGCTTGGGCAGCAACAGGCAGGGTCAGCGCGGCAACCGTCGCCAGCAGAAACGTCTTCATAAATTCTCCCCAAAGACCAATTCGGAGCGACTTTTGTCGCCATTTGACGCCATTGCTAGCGCAATGGCCTCGCATGTCCACTGCGGCAACGGCTGTTTACATACGCAAATTCCCGATTGTTGCCGAACTGTCACACTTGCATGGCCAGTGGCCGCGCCGGTGACAAGGCTTGCGGGCGACGGCAGCCGCAGCCATGATGCGCGCAACAGAAATGGGGAGTTCGATATGAGCCGTCTTGCAGGCAAAGTGGCGCTGATCACTGGCGCAGCGCAGGGGCTCGGCGCTCAGATGGCCCGGCGTTTTGCCGAAGCCGGCGCGCGGGTCGTGCTGACCGATATCAATGCCGCCGGCGCCGCAGCCGTTGCTGCCGAAATCGGCGAAGCCGCCGTCAGCATCGGCCATGACGTCACCGTTGTCGCGCAGTGGGAGGCCGCAATTGCCTTTGCCGAGGCACAATTCGGCGGTTTCCATGTGCTCATCAACAATGCCGGCATTGCGGCGGGATCGACGGTCGAGGCCACGAGTTTCGAGGACTGGCGCCGCGTGCATGCCATCGATCTCGACAGCGTGTTCTTCGGCTGCAAGCTGTCGCTGCCGGTCATGGCCCGCACGGTGCGGGACACCGGCGTGCGCGGCAGCATCGTCAACATTTCCTCGATCGCCGGTGTCATCGCCTCGCACAACTCGGCCGCCTACAACAGCGCCAAGGCGGCGGTGCGGCATCTGACCAAATCGGTGGCGCTGCACTGCGCCAAGCAGCAATACCGGATCACCTGCAATTCTATCCACCCGGTGTTCATCGACACGCCGATCCTCAAGGGCATCACCGATCGCATGGGCCGCGAAGCGGGACTGGACAAGCTGGGCCGGCAGATTCCGCTCGGTGCAGTCGGCGAGCCGGACGATGTTGCCTGGGCGGCGGTCTATCTGGTGTCGGACGAGGCCAAGATGGTGACCGGGCACGGGCTGTATGTCGATGGCGGCATCTCTGCCATGTAAGCCGGCAGGCAAAATGGCAGGGCAATCTGTCGGTCAGCTTTACAAGTCCGCTTGAGGGCAGAAACCAAGTCACTGAAATCAAGTCGTTAACCTTTTAGGCATAATCCTTGCTATCTGTTAACCAAGCTGCGCCGGCGCGCAGCGGTCAAGATAGGGAGAATTGTGATGGTTGCGTTTTCCAAGACGATGAAACTGGGCCTGATGGCGGCCGCGTTTGCCCTTGCGGCCCCGGCAGCGGCTGTCGAAAATGTGGCGGTGACCTTCACCGCGCCAAACGGCGGCCAGAGCGTCGGCTTGTATTCCGGCGTAGTCACGCTGCGCGTTTCGGGCACCGGCTTTTCGCTGGGCTCGCGAATCAACGACGCATTTTATGATGTCGCCAACCAGACGCTGAACACCGGCTATTATGCACTCGGTTTCGACACCGTTCCGCTGGCAGCCTTCAACCCGTCGCGCAATGTCCAGAACTTTCTGGTCGGATCGGTGCCGGCCTTCAACCCGGCCAATATCTACACCTTCAAGATCAACGTCGGGCCGACACCCTCGACACTGTATTTCGGCGTGATGGACGGCCAGTTTGCCGACAATGGCGGCCGGTTCGACATCTCGATCGCCGTGCCGGAGCCGCAGAGCTGGGCGCTGATGATCGCAGGTTTCGGCCTTGTCGGCGCGGCCATGC
>NZ_JANPCD010000080.1:0-13961 GCF_031430775.1 Sandarakinorhabdus sp.
CGTCTTCGTCCCACAGCTGCTGGTATATGGCGACAAAGCCCTTGCCGATCATCGCCAGCACATCGGGGTCGCTGATCGGCACATGATATTCGACATGGACTTGGCAAGCCTGCGGCGCGGTTTGCATGACAGTGACGCGGATTTCGCTGGTCGCGCCCGGGCCGGCTTCGGTCACAACGCGGTAGCGGCTGGTGTCGGGTGCGATGAACAGTTTCAGCGTCTGCGCCGGGCCGCCGCCCGCTGCCGTCAGGCGCACCCGCCAGCCGTCGGCGTCTTCGTCCACCAGTTCACAGGCGGCAAAGCTGCTGGCGTGCAGCGCTGGCAGATGTTCCCAGTCCAGTACGTTCTCACGGATACGGGCAATGCTGGCGTTCACCTCGCGAACGTAGGTACCAGCCAGCGACAGGCTGGTCATGTCAGGGCCAGCCCAAGGCTGGTCATCGGCGCGCCCGCGGACGCGGATCGGATTCGAACAGGCTGGCCAGCTGGTCGATGATGGTGCCGCCAAGTTGTTCGGCGTCCATGATGGTCACCGCGCTCTTGTAATAGCGTGTCACGTCATGGCCGATGCCGATCGCGATCAATTCGACCGGCGAGCGCGTTTCGATGGTGCGGATAACCTGGCGCAAATGGCGTTCCAGATAATTGCCGCTGTTGACCGACAGGGTCGAATCATCCACCGGCGCCCCATCGGAAATCACCATCAGGATGCGGCGATCCTCGCGCCGAGCCAGCAGGCGGTCATGGGCCCAGAGCAACGCCTCGCCGTCGATATTCTCCTTGAGCAGCCCCTCGCGCATCATCAGGCCAAGGTTCTTGCGTGCCCGGCGCCACGGTGCATCGGCCGGTTTGTAGACGATGTGGCGCAGGTCATTCAGCCGCCCCGGCTTGGCGCTGCGCCCTTCGGCCAGCCATTTCTCGCGGGATTGGCCGCCCTTCCATGCTCGGGTGGTGAAACCCAGGATCTCGGTCTTGACGGCGCAGCGTTCCAGCGTGCGCGCCAATATGTCGGCGCAGATGGCGGCAATCGAGATCGGCCGCCCGCGCATCGAACCGCTGTTGTCGATCAACAGCGTCACCACCGTATCGCGAAACTCGGTGTCCCGCTCAATCTTGTAGCTGAGGGCATGGGCGGGATTGGTGACGATCCGCACCAGCCGGGCGGCATCGAGCAGGCCCTCCTCCTGGTCGAAATCCCAGCTGCGGTTCTGCTGCGCCATCAGCCGGCGTTGCAGCCGGTTGGCCAGCTTGGTGACCGCCGATTGCAGCGGGATCAGCTGCTGATCCAGATAGCCGCGCAGCCGGGTCAGTTCCTCGGCATCACACAGGTCATCGGCGCCGACCACTTCGTCATAGGCGTGGGTAAAGGCGCGATACTCGAAATCGGGCGGCAGGTCGCTGGTCGGCAGGTTGGGCCGCCAAGGCATCATGCCTTCCTGGCCTTCGTCACCCATATCGGCGTCGGACACCATGTCGGTGTCCATCTCGACCTCGCGGGTTTCGCCTTCCTCGGATTGTTCGTCGCTGTCCTGTGCGCGGGTTTCGGTGGACTGGTCCTGCCCGCCCTGTTCCTGCTCGTCGCCCTCCTCGCCCTCGTCGGGCTGCTCCTCGGGCGCGTCGTCGCTGTCCTCGCCCTCGTCGCTGTCGGCGTCCGGGTCTTCGGCCAGCCCCAGATCGGACAGCACGCGGCGCATGACCTGCGCGAATGCGGCCTGGTCATCGATGGCCGTCACCAGTTCATCGAGATGGCCGCCGGCGCGTTCCTCGATGTAGGCTTGCACCAGTTCCATTGCCGCTTGCGCGGCGCGCGGCGGCGGCGCGCCCGTCAGCCGTTCACGCACGATCAAGCCAAGCGCTGTGGCCAGCGGCACTTCGGCTGCAGTCCGTGCGCGCACGATCGGGTCGGCGCGCACGCGCATTTCGGTCATACGGTTCAGGTTCACTGCAACGCCGGCCATTTCGGCGCTGCCCAGCGCTTCGAAGCGCGCCTGTTCGACAGCATTCCAAACGTCGCGGGCCGCGCCGGCATCCGGCTGGGCCTGGCCGTGCAGCTTGGGATCGTGAAACCGGCGGCGCAGGGCAAAGCTGTCGGCCCAGCCGCGCACTTCGGCGACCTGTTCGGGCGGCAACGCACGGCTCGGCTGCGGCACCCGTGCCGAATCGCCGAAACAGCCCGGCTTGTCGGCGGTGAATGACAATTCGATGTCCGGTGCATGGCCAAGCGCCCGCAGCGCGGCGGCAACGGCGGCGCGGAAATCTTCGACGGGGTTTTCAGGCGCAGGCATATCGTCTGTCTAGCGGGGCTTTTGGCGAAGTGCCACGCGTCATCTGCGCCACAGGGCGATCACCTGCCGATGCTGACAGGCCCGATGGCGAGAATATGCCGGCGAGATCGCTACTGCGCTTCGATCGGCGGTGGCTCGTCCGGAACCAGCGGCGTGTCGATGGTCACCTCAACGTCGCCAGTATCGATGGTGACATTGTCCATGGCATCCAGCATGGCTTCAGTGTCATCGGCGCCCAGCGAATTTTCCATGCGCATCAGCAATTCCTCGGGGCTTGGTCCGCGCGGCAGCTTGCCTTCCTTGGTCAGCGCATCGACCATGAAGCGTTTCCACATCCGCGCCGGCAGGCTGCCACCGACGATGCTGCCGGCCATTGGCGAATTGTCGTCATTGCCGACCCAGACACCGACCACCAGATCGCCGGCAAAGCCGATGAACAGCGCATCTCGGTGGTTCTGGGTGGTGCCGGTCTTGCCATAGGTCGGGATGTTGAGCGCGGCCTTGTTGCCGGTGCCGTTCCTGACCGCCGAATTCAGCAGTTTGAGCATGGGTTCGCGGCTGGGCCATGTGGCAGCCGCGGCATCGGGATCAGCCATGGCCTCGATCTCGCGCGGTTCGTCCGGGTCCTCGCCGGGCCGCGCCTTCCACAGGCCGGTTGCGATGACCGGGCGCTTGCCGGACGCGAGCGCGGCATAGGCGCGGGTCATGTCGACCAGCGTTATCGGAGTCGTGCCCAGCGCCATGGCCGGATACAGGCTGACCCCGCCAGTGATGCCGAGTTTTCGCACCTGCGCCGCCACGGCCGGCACGCCCACCATCTGCCCCAGCCGCACCGCCGCGACATTGGACGACGCGGCAAAGGCGGTGGCGAGGCTGATCGGCCCGCGATACTTCAGGTCGTCGTTCTTGGGAGCATAGTCGCCGATGACGATCGGCGTGTCCTCGACGATATCGCCCGGCGTCAGCCCGGCGTCGAGCGCGGCCAGATAGACGAACAGCTTGAACGACGACCCCGGTTGCCGCTGCGCCTGGGTGGCGCGGTTGAAGGAACTGGTCTTGTAATCGGTGCCGCCGACCATGGCGACGACCGTGCCATCGGGCCGCATCGCCACCAACGCGGCCTGGCTGACATTCAGGCCCTGTGCGCCGGCCAGCGCATCCTTGACGGCGCGTTCGGCCAGCTTTTGCAGATCATGGTCGAGCGTGGTGCGCACGATGATCTCGCCATAGGCCGTTTCGGTCATCGCATCGCGTGCCTGCGGCAGCACCCAATCGGCAAAATAACTGCCCGTCGGCAACGACTTGCGGCCGGGGACATAGCGGGCGGGGACGGCCTTTTTCGCCTCTGCTGCGGTTATGGCCCCGGTATCGACCATGGCGGCCAGCACCAGCGCGGCGCGTTCGCGGGCATCCTTCAGATGCCGGCTCGGCGCCAGCCTGGACGGTGCCTGCACCAGCCCGGCCAGCATTGCAGCCTCGCCCAGCGTCAATTCCTCGGGTGTCGTATCGAAATAGACACGGGCGGCGGCGCGGATGCCAAAGGCACCATCGCCGAAATACACGCTCGACAGATAGCGTTCGAGGATCTCGTCCTTAGTCAATCGCTGCTCGACATAAAGCGCGATGATGACTTCCTGCAATTTGCGGCGGATCGAGCGCTCGGCAGTCAGGAAGCTGGTCTTGGCAAACTGCTGGGTCAGCGTTGATCCGCCCTGCGAGACGCCGCCGGCCCGGGCATTGGCGAACAGGGCGCGCATGATGCCGACAGGATCGACGCCCATATGGTCATAGAACCGCCGGTCCTCGATGGCGACCAGCGCGGCGGGGACGTATTTGGGCAGTTTGGCAATCTCGATCGGCGCTTCCTTGTAGTCGCCGCGCCGGGCAATCGGACGCCCTTCGCTATCGGTCAGCACCAGCGCCGGGGACTTGGCTGGCTCCAGCGCGCGGCCCAGCGGCGTAGTCACCACTAGCCAGACGACCAGCGCCGTAAACAGCCCGGCGGCTATGGCCATGCCCGGCACCAGCCAGCGCCGGATACGCTGCCACCGAGTACGGGGAGGTACTTCGGGAGGTGCTTCGGAGGAGGCGGACAGCCCGGTCATGCCCGTTCCCGGGTTGCGGAGAATTTGATCGTTGTCTCGCGCTGGGAGACGTAATTCAGTTCCCAATTGTCGCGTGCCATGAACACCGGCCCGCCGTCGCGGTCCTCGGCCATGGCACCGCGGCTTTCTTCCATGAAGCGCTTGAGATCGGCCGGCGCACCCGAAATCCAGCGCGCGGTTTCATAGGGGCTTGGCTCGAAGCTGGCGGCGACGCGGTATTCCGCCTCCAGCCGGCTGATCAGCACTTCCAGCTGCAACTGCCCGACAACACCGACGATCCACTGGCTGCCGATCATGGGCTTGAACAGCTGGGTGACACCCTCCTCGGCCATGTCGGTCAGCGCGGTGCGCAGCTGTTTCGACTTGGTGGGATCGTCCAGCCGCACGCGGCGCAGGATTTCCGGCGCAAAATTGGGGATGCCCGTAAAGGTGACATCGTCCTTTTCCACCAGCGAATCGCCGACACGCAGCACGCCATGGTTGGGAATGCCGATGATGTCGCCCGGAAACGCCTCGTCGGCAATCTCGCGGTCCTGGGCGAAGAAAAAGATCGGCGAATTGATGGCGATCATCTTGCCGGTCGCCATCTGGCGCAATTTCATGCCGCGCCGGAACCGCCCCGACGCGATGCGCAGGAACGCGATCCGGTCGCGGTGCTGCGGGTTCATATTGGCCTGCACCTTGAACACAAAGCCCGATACCTGCGGGTCATCAGGCTTTACCGGCGCCGGCAGCGCGGGCTGCGGGCGCGGGCTGGGTGCAAATTCCATCAGCGCGTCGATCAATGCCTCGACGCCGAAATCCTTGAGCGCGGAGCCGAACAGCACCGGGGTCAGGGCGCCGGCCCGGTATTTCTCGGCATCCAGCGTCGCATAGCCGCCCAGCGCCAGTTCGGCCTGGTCGCGCAGCCGGTCGGCCACCGGGCCGGCAAGCGTGTCGATGCGTGGATCATCGAGGCCGGTCAGCCGCACGGTTTTTCCGGCGCCGCCCGACGGCGTACCATCGGGCATCAGGAAATCATGGGTGCGCAGATCATAAAGGCCGTGAAATTCGCCGCCCATGCCCACCGGCCAGTTCAATGGCGCCACGTCCAGCGCCAGCACATCGGCAATCTCGTCGATCAGTGCGAACGGGTCCAGCCCCTCGCGGTCGACCTTGTTGATGAAGGTGATGATCGGCACATCGCGCAGCCGGCAGACCTCGAACAGCTTGCGGGTCTGGGCCTCGATGCCGCGCGCCGCGTCGATGACCATGACGGCGGAATCAACAGCCGTCAGCGTGCGATACGTGTCTTCGGAAAAATCCTCATGGCCGGGCGTGTCGAGCAGGTTGAACACGGTGCCGCCGCGTTCGAAGGTCATCACGCTCGATGTCACCGATATGCCGCGCGCCTGCTCGATCTTCATCCAGTCGGACCGCGCCCGGCGGTTCTGGCCACGTGCGCGCACTTCACCGGCCATATGGATGGCGCCGCCGAACAGCAGCAGCTTTTCCGTAAGCGTGGTTTTGCCAGCATCGGGGTGCGAAATGATCGCGAAGGTGCGGCGGGGCTGCGTCATGATGGGCGCGGCGCGAATGACAGATGCAGCGCCGCTGCGCAATGGGGGACGCGCGTGAGACGCGCATCGGCTGTGTCAAAGCGCCGGAGCGAGTCGGTGCTGCGGCAGGGCGAAGGCAGATACGTTATCTGCGCCTTGTCGCGAGTCGCTCCCTTCTGTTAAGATAACGATCGTGGAGCTTCGAGGATTTTCGATTGGGTCACAGACTGATAGGCGCTGTTCTTGCCATCACGGCTGCGATGATGTCGCTGCCGGCCCTTGCTGCCAGCCTGTATGGCCAGGCGAAATATGCTGCCATCCTGATCGACAATGACACCGGCGAGGTGCTGTACGCCCGCCAGGCAGATACGTTGCGCGCACCCGCCTCCATCACCAAGGTCATGACGCTGTATGTGGCGTTCGAGGACATGGCGGCAGGGCGGCTGCGCGAAGATGACCGCATCACAGTGTCGAAACACGCCGCCCGCCAAGACCCCTCCAAGATCTGGCTGCGTCCCGGTAGCAGCATCAGCGTGCGCGATGCCATCGGCACCATTGCGACACGCTCGGCCAATGACGCCGCCGTCGCGCTGGCGGAACACATTGCCGGCTCGGAGGACGCGTTCGCTGAACGGATGAGTGCCACGGCGCGGCGGCTGGGCATGACCCAGACCCGTTTTGTCAACGCATCCGGCCTCAGCGATTCGCGGCACCTGACCACGGCGCGTGATATCGCCGTGCTGTCTCGGGCCATGATCCGCGATTTTCCGGTGCTGTATCCGGTGTTCTCGCAAACGAGTTATGCCTATCGCGGCCAGGCCATCGCCAATCACAACCACCTGCTCAAGACGATGGCCGGCGTCGATGGCATCAAGACCGGCTTTACCCAGACAGCCGGCTTTACCCTAGCCGCATCGGCCGTGCAGAATGGCAAGCGGTTGATTGCCGTTGTGCTGGGCGGGCCGAGCCGGATGGGCCGCGACAGCAATGTCGGCGAACTGCTCAGTATCGGTTTCGATGTGCTGAACCGGCGGCGGCTGGGCATCGAGACCACTGTCGCCGCCAATTTTGCCGAGCCTGACGACCTGTCCGACAGCGTCATGGACCGGCTGGCCACGATCCTGGCGCCTGACGCCGCCGTGGTGCTGGCCGGAACGCCATTGCCGCCCCTGCAACCGGGCGGCCAGGCCGGATCCGGCGCTGTGATGGGCTTGGGCACGGCGATGGCCGCAGCCAACGCCATGAGCAACAGCGCGCTGCTCACCTACCCGCCCAGATAGGACCCGGATGAGCGGACTGATCCGGAGAATCTCCAGCGGGGCGCCGTGGGAGGCCAAGGTCGGTTATTGCCGCGCCGTGGTAGCACCGCCATTCGTGTTCATCGCCGGCACGGTCGGTCGCAATCCCGATACCGGCAAAATGCCGGCCGATGCGCCCGGCCAATGCGCGCAGGCACTGGCCATCATCGGCAAGGCGCTGGCAGACGCCGGCAGCGATTTTGCCCATGTTGTGCGCGTCACCTATTATCTGCCCGACCGCGCCGATTTCGAGCCGTGCTGGCCGCATCTGCGCGGTGCTTTTGGCGCCAATCCGCCCGCATCGAGCGTGGTATTCTGCGACCTGATCGACCCCGCAATGCGCATCGAGATCGAAGTGACGGCGATGCTGCGAGCACCTTAGCGGATTCAGCAGGCGCGCACGCATGTTGTGCGGCGCCGATCCGTGCTATGGTTACTGGATGATGAAGTCCAGGCTTCCTGTTGTCATCGCTGCCTGCCTTTTCGCCGCGTCGTCGGCACAGGCAGTCACCCAGTTCGATGTGTTCTTCGATTTTGATTCGCCCCAGCCGGGCGGTTTCTTCACCGTGGGTGACATCACGTTGCAGGGGTTCAACTACGATGCAGGCGGGGTTACATATTTCACGCCAGTTGGCGCGTCATTCTCGCCGTTCCGGCTGGCGAGCCGTTTTGCTTTCGATTCGACGGCGCCGGGCCAATGGTTCGGGCGCACCCGGAACTCTCAGTCCATGTCGGGCAGCATTGCAGTGGGGCACAACATCGTGACACCGGATGCGCCACTGCAATATTTCGTCTTTTACACCAACAACGTGCTGCAGATGGACAATCTGACCATCAGCGTCATCGCAAACGTGCCGGAACCGCGCAATTGGGCAATGCTGCTGGCCGGTTTCGGCGCCGTTGGCTGGCAGCTGCGCGCCCGCAGGCACGCAGCCGCAACTTCCTAACGCGCGAAGTAATGCTCATAGGCCGGGACCGTCAGGAACGGCTCCAGCTTGTCGGCCAGCGTCAGCGTGCGGAACACTTCGGCGGCTTCGGTGTATTTGCCGCCAGCGAAGAAATTGTCGCCAACCTGCGCCTTCCACACCGCAAGCTGTTCGTCGGTCACGCGGTTTATGAGATCGGCATCGACCTTTTCGCCGGAATCGAGTGACGCGCCGGCCTTTTTCCACTGCCAAAGCTGCGTGCGGCTGATTTCGGCGGTGGCGGCGTCTTCCATCAGGTTGTGCAGCGGCACGGCGCCCTGGCCGCGCAGCCAGGCGGCAATGTACCCGATGCCGACGTTGATGTTGTTGGTGAGTCCGGCCAGCGTGCGCGGGCCCTGCGGCGGCGTGATCAGGTCGGCGGCCGTCGCACTGCCTGCCGGTATGACATGCAGCTGGTTGGGGCCGGGCATCAGCCGGTCGAACACGTCGCGCGCCACCCCGACCAGGCCCGGATGCGCCACCCATGTGCCGTCATGGCCAAGCGTCGCCTCGCGCTCCTTGTCGGCGCGCACGGCGGAATAAGCCTTTTCATTAGCAGCTTCATCGTCCTTGACGGGGATGAAGGCGCTCATGCCGCCCATCGCATGGGCGCCGCGCTTGTGGCAGGTGCGCACGACATGGGCTGCATATTTCGCCATGAACGGCACGGTCATGGTGACGGCGGCGCGGTCGGGCAGCAGCTTGGAGGCATCGTTCTGGAACGTCTTGATATAGCTGAAGATATAATCCCAGCGGCCGCAGTTCAGCGCCGTGATGTGATCGCGCAGTTCATACAGGATTTCCTCGGCCATGAAGGCACCGGGCAGGGTTTCGATGAGCACGGTGGCGCGGATGGTACCCAGCGGCAGATCCAGCATCGACTGGGCGGTGATGAAGATGTTGTTCCACAGCCGCGCCTCCAGATAATGTTCCAGCTTGGGCAGGTAGAAATAGGGGCCGGAGCCGCGCGCAATCAGCGCCTTGGCATTGTGGAACATGTACAGGCCGAAATCGAAGATGGCACCGGAGACGCGCTCCCCGTCCACCGTCATGTGCGCTTCATCCAGGTGCCAGCCGCGCGGGCGGGCGATGAGCACGGCGGTCTGCGCATTGAGCGCGTAAGACTTGCCCTTGTCTTCCAGCGTGATCGTGCCGGCGGCGGCATCGCGCAGATTGACCTGGCCTTGCACCATCACGTCCCATGTCGGTGCCGAGGCATCCTCAAGGCAGGCCATGAAGCATTTGGCACCGGAATTCAGCGCGTTGATGACCATCTTGCGATCGCAAGGCCCGGTGATCTCGACACGGCGGTCGGTCAGATCGGCCGGGGCGGGGCGCACTTTCCAGTTCGGGTCTGCGCGCACCGACGACATTTCACCGGCAAAATCGATCTCACCGCCCTGATTGTACCAGGCCTGGTGCTGCATCCGCGCCGTCAACAGCGAACGCCGCGTGGTTTCATACATGCGGTGGAGCTGCGCCACGAACGCCAGCGCCGGGGGCGTGAGGATCGTCTCATAGCCGGGCTGCACGGCGCCAAGGACGTGCACGCCGGCAAGTGCGGGGTATTGGGACATGAGAAAGCCTTTCAATCTTCGGAGAAACGAAACGGAGTGAGGCCGCGCTGGCGTTCATCGAATGCCAGTGGCGCGCCGGCCGGCGGCGCGCCGCGTTGCCGGCACTGGGCGCGGTGGCATGCCGCGCAGCCGGGGCCAATCGGCGTGGCGGGGCCGGACAGATCGGCGCCGGCGCTCCATGACAGCGGCCCGGCATGGGCCACATCACAGCCGATGCCGATGGCAAATTGCGGCCGCGCCGCGCCCCAGGGCATGGCAGCCGTGCGAACCGTGCGCGCGAGTGTCAAAAATCGCTGACCATCTTCCATCTCGACAAGCTGGCGCCCGATCTCGCCGGGCCGGTCAAACGCGGCATAGACGTGCCAGAGCGCGCAGCCGCCGGCGATCGGCAACGG
The DNA here is from genome assembly GCF_031430775.1 of Sandarakinorhabdus sp. Classification (GTDB taxonomy): domain Bacteria; phylum Pseudomonadota; class Alphaproteobacteria; order Sphingomonadales; family Sphingomonadaceae; genus Sandarakinorhabdus. The sequence goes on from NZ_JANPCD010000080.1 coordinate 10,164, forward strand.
CGACGACAGCAGAAGGGGAGCACCGGGCGCGAAGGATTTGGAAATGGTCCCGGCGCGGTCAACCCGCAGGAAAAAGAACGGCACGCCGCGCGCACCGGGCCGGTGCAACGTCGTCAGCCGGTGCGCCACCTGTTCAAGCCCGCGCCCGAAGCGCGCCTGCAGCAATTCGACATCGTAACCGGTGGCCTCGCATGCGGCCAGGAAACGCACATAGGGCATGAGGGTCGCGGCAGCAGCGTATTTGCCAAGCGCCACAGTCGCAGCGCGCGCCGCCAGTGGCTCGGTGATGCCGGTGGCCGTGATGGCCGCGGCAATGGCGGATTTGAGCTCGATCAGCACAAGCTGGACGGCTGCGGCAAAACCCCGACTGGCAGCATCCAGCGATTCCGACAATTGCAGTTGCCGGGCATGCAGGTCGAGCCGGCGCAAATGGCTGGGCAGCACCTCGGCCGGCATCGCCCGCACGGTGATGGCGTGCCGGGCGCGCAGCCGGTCCACGACAGCGGCATTCAGATCAGGGCCGGACTGGCGCAGTTCATCCGCCAGCATTTCTGCTGCGGTATCAAGCGTATGGAAGTAGTTGCCGGCGTCGGCAATCATGCGGATGACGGCATCGATCGGGCCCGGCTGGGGGGCGATCTGGGCGGCGGCCGGTGCCGTGCTGGCCAGCCGCACCAGTGCCTGGGCGATGCCGGGGGAGCGTGCCGCGAGTTCACGCAGTTCGGCACGCGGCACATCGATGCCGGTAAGGCGCGGGTCTGTAAAAATCCGTGATAATTCGTCGGCCAGATCGCTGCCATCGCTGCCGCTGAGCTGCCGAATGTCGATATCATAGCTGCTGGCAAGTTTGAGCAGGAACGATGCCGACAAGGGCCGCTGGTCGCGTTCGATCAGGTTGAGATAGCTGACGGAAACGCCAAGGTCGCTGGCCATGCGCGTCTGCGTCAGGCCGCGACTGCTGCGGATGCGCCGGATGCGTGCGCCGGCAAACAGTTTGCGGCCAGGACCATCGCTGTCGGGGGCGATGACCGGCGCATGCGAGAAAGGCATTTCTGTCAAGATTTTTACAATGTGACCGAATGTGAGGGCGAAAATGAGACACTTCTACACGATTCTTTGACGAACCGCGTTGACGCCGCACTAGCGCAGGGGCAGAGCCATGACAACAGCGATGTTGGCCAGCTGATTGCAGACAAAGGGGAGGATGCGGCGGAGGCAGCAGGCAATGCAGCCCCGCCGCAAGCATTTTCGTCACAAAACACGGATTTTCAGGAGTTTTTTCCATGTCGTACCAGGACCATATCAACCAGACGGGCGCCCTGATCAACACCAAGGGCGGCACCTGGGATGGCATCAGCGCCGAATCGGTCGCCCGGATGCGCTTGCAGAACCGGTTCCGCACCGGCTTGGACATCGCCCGTTACACCGCTGCCATCATGCGCCGCGACATGGCCGCCTATGACGCCGATCCCGCCAATTACACCCAGTCGCTGGGCTGCTGGCACGGCTTCATCGGCCAGCAGAAGATGATTTCCATCAAGAAGCACTTCGGTTCGACCGAGCGGCGTTATCTGTATCTGTCCGGCTGGATGATCGCGGCGCTGCGCAGCGATTTCGGCCCGCTGCCCGACCAGTCGATGCACGAAAAGACCAGCGTCCCGGCGCTGATCGAGGAGCTTTACACCTTTCTTCGCCAGGCTGATGCCCGCGAGCTTGGCATGATGTTCCGCGATCTTGATGCGGCCCGCGCCGCTGGCGACCAGATCAAGGCCAAGCAGGTGCTTGCCGCCATCGAGGGTCACCAGACCCATGTCGTACCGATCATCGCCGATATCGACGCCGGTTTCGGCAATGCCGAAGCCACCTATCTGCTGGCCAAGAAGATGATCGAGGCCGGCGCCTGCGCGCTCCAGATCGAAAACCAGGTCTCGGACGAAAAACAGTGCGGCCACCAGGACGGCAAGGTCACGGTCCCGCATGAGGACTTTCTCGCCAAGGTCCGCGCCTGCCGCTATGCGTTTCTGGAATTGGGCATCGAGGACGGCATCATCGTCACGCGCACCGATTCATTGGGCGCCGGCCTGACCAAGCAGATTGCCGTATCCAACGCACCCGGCGATATCGGTGACCAGTACAACAGCTTTCTCGATTGCGAGGAAATCGACCCCGCCACTGCCCGCAACGGCGATGTCATCCTGAACCGCGACGGCAAGCTGATGCGCCCCAAGCGCCTGCCGTCGAACCTGTTCCAGTTCCGCGCCGGCACGGGCGAGGACCGCTGCGTGCTCGATTGCATCACCTCACTGCAGAACGGCGCCGACCTGCTGTGGATCGAAACCGAAAAGCCGCACATCGAACAGATTGCCGGCATGGTCGACCGCATCCGCGAAGTCGTGCCGAACGCCAAGCTGGTGTACAACAACAGCCCCAGCTTCAACTGGACGCTGAATTTCCGCCAGCAAGTCTATGATGCCTGGGTTGCCGCCGGCAAGGACGTCAGCAGCTACGACCGCGCGCGGCTGATGAGCGTCGATTATGACGCCACCGATCTTGGCGCCGAAGCCGATGAGCGTATCCGCACCTTCCAGTCGGACAGCGCCCGTCGCTCGGGTATCTTCCACCATCTGATCACGCTGCCGACCTATCACACCGCCGCATTGTCCACGGATAATCTGGCGCGCGAATATTTCGGCGACGCTGCCATGCTGGGTTACGTGAAGAACGTCCAGCGCGCCGAAATCCGTCAGGGTATTGCCTGCGTCAAGCACCAGAACATGTCCGGCTCGGACCTGGGCGATGATCACAAGGAATATTTCGCTGGTGAAGCGGCGCTCAAGGCCGGCGGCGCGCACAATACGATGAACCAGTTCGCTGCGTAGCCGGGCCAGTTGCCATCGCGCAGCGATGGACACGAACTCCGGCAAGCACGAACGGGACGCAAAAAAGGGCGGCTTTCAAGGTCTCCCTTTTTTGACTCGTCCGACGGCGCGGCTTTGACGCGCACTCCCCCCTTGACCGTTCGCCAACATCCCGCGACGTTTGCGGCAATGTCCGCGCCAGATACCCTAACCGCCGTTCTCGGCCGATTGCTGCCCGGCGGCGATGTGGCTGCGCGCATCGCGGCGCGCGGGGCTGACAGGCGCTATACGGCTGGCGACGTCATCCTGCCCCAGGGCGAGACGACCGATAAAAGCTGGCTCGTGCTGGCGGGCCGCGCCCGCGCGCAGCATCTGACCGCCGAAGGGCGCGTGGTACCGCTGCATGATTTCCTGCCCAGCGACCTGTTCGGCGCGGTGGCGGCCGGCACCGGCGCCCAGCCCGCCGAAGTCGCCGCGCTCGATCCGACGCACAGCCTGGTATTTCGCGGCGCCGATTTCCTGGCGCTGATGGAACAGCATGCGGCGCTGGGCATGCTGGTGACCCAGTCACTTATCCGGCGGCTGAACGGCCTTGTCGATCAGATGATCGCGCGCACCACCCTGTCGGCGACGGGGCGCATCCACGCCGAATTGCTGCGCCGCGCCCGGGCGCAGGGCGGCCATGTCATCAGCCCGGCGCCGGTGCTGTCGCAGATGGCCGCCGATCTCGACACCACGCGCGAGACGGTATCGCGGGCGATTTCCGCGCTGGAGCGGCGCGGCATCATCACCCGCGACGCCGCCGCATTAACCATTGCCGCGCCGGGACGACTGGAAGCGATGGTCATCTGACCATCAGCGGCGGCGGAGGCCATAGAGCCGAACGGCCTCGCTGAACGGCGACAGCTTCACCTCGCCGACAAATTCGGCGGCGATGCCG